>NZ_CP125378.1:3782500-4105318 GCF_034008635.1 Pseudomonas sp. P8_229
AAGTGCGAATGCTGACATGAGTAACGACAATGGGTGTGAAAAACACCCACGCCGAAAGACCAAGGTTTCCTGCGCAACGTTAATCGACGCAGGGTTAGTCGGTCCCTAAGGCGAGGCTGAAAAGCGTAGTCGATGGAAAACAGGTTAATATTCCTGTACTTCTGGTTATTGCGATGGAGGGACGGAGAAGGCTAGGCCAGCTTGGCGTTGGTTGTCCAAGTTTAAGGTGGTAGGCTGAGATCTTAGGTAAATCCGGGATCTTAAGGCCGAGAGCTGATGACGAGTTACCCTTTGGGTGACGAAGTGGTTGATGCCATGCTTCCAAGAAAAGCTTCTAAGCTTCAGGTAACTAGAACCGTACCCCAAACCGACACAGGTGGTTGGGTAGAGAATACCAAGGCGCTTGAGAGAACTCGGGTGAAGGAACTAGGCAAAATGGCACCGTAACTTCGGGAGAAGGTGCGCCGGTGAGGGTGAAGGACTTGCTCCGTAAGCTCATGCCGGTCGAAGATACCAGGCCGCTGCGACTGTTTATTAAAAACACAGCACTCTGCAAACACGAAAGTGGACGTATAGGGTGTGACGCCTGCCCGGTGCCGGAAGGTTAATTGATGGGGTTAGCTAACGCGAAGCTCTTGATCGAAGCCCCGGTAAACGGCGGCCGTAACTATAACGGTCCTAAGGTAGCGAAATTCCTTGTCGGGTAAGTTCCGACCTGCACGAATGGCGTAACGATGGCGGCGCTGTCTCCACCCGAGACTCAGTGAAATTGAAATCGCTGTGAAGATGCAGTGTATCCGCGGCTAGACGGAAAGACCCCGTGAACCTTTACTATAGCTTTGCACTGGACTTTGAATTTGCTTGTGTAGGATAGGTGGGAGGCTTTGAAGCGTGGACGCCAGTTCGCGTGGAGCCATCCTTGAAATACCACCCTGGCAACTTTGAGGTTCTAACTCAGGTCCGTTATCCGGATCGAGGACAGTGTATGGTGGGTAGTTTGACTGGGGCGGTCTCCTCCTAAAGAGTAACGGAGGAGTACGAAGGTGCGCTCAGACCGGTCGGAAATCGGTCGTAGAGTATAAAGGCAAAAGCGCGCTTGACTGCGAGACAGACACGTCGAGCAGGTACGAAAGTAGGTCTTAGTGATCCGGTGGTTCTGTATGGAAGGGCCATCGCTCAACGGATAAAAGGTACTCCGGGGATAACAGGCTGATACCGCCCAAGAGTTCATATCGACGGCGGTGTTTGGCACCTCGATGTCGGCTCATCACATCCTGGGGCTGAAGCCGGTCCCAAGGGTATGGCTGTTCGCCATTTAAAGTGGTACGCGAGCTGGGTTTAGAACGTCGTGAGACAGTTCGGTCCCTATCTGCCGTGGACGTTTGAGATTTGAGAGGGGCTGCTCCTAGTACGAGAGGACCGGAGTGGACGAACCTCTGGTGTTCCGGTTGTCACGCCAGTGGCATTGCCGGGTAGCTATGTTCGGGAAAGATAACCGCTGAAAGCATCTAAGCGGGAAACTTGCCTCAAGATGAGATCTCACTGGAACCTTGAGTTCCCTGAAGGGCCGTCGAAGACTACGACGTTGATAGGTTGGGTGTGTAAGCGCTGTGAGGCGTTGAGCTAACCAATACTAATTGCCCGTGAGGCTTGACCATATAACACCCAAGCAATTTGCGAACTCGAGAGAGGCCAGATTGCGGTGTGTGAAGACGAAATGAACCGAAAGTTCGAGAGAAACACACAAACTATCGCATACCCAATTTGCTGAAGCGTCGAAAGACGAGTCGGCACACCGAATTTCTTGACGACCATAGAGCGTTGGAACCACCTGATCCCATCCCGAACTCAGCAGTGAAACGATGCATCGCCGATGGTAGTGTGGGGTTTCCCCATGTGAGAGTAGGTCATCGTCAAGATTAAATTCCGAAACCCCAATTGCGAAAGCAATTGGGGTTTTGTTTTGCCCGCAGGAAAGTTCCTACGACATGCAGGTGCCCCTTCCGGCTGTCACAGTCAGCCGACAGTGCTAAGGTTCTGCCCTGGCTTTTGTACTTTTCCAAGGAAGCTTTTATGCCGGACGCCTCGTCCCTCAACGCTGCATTCATGGTGGTCCAGAGCAATAGCCTGGACGAACTGCGCAGCCTGGTGGTCAGCATCATGCGGCGCTATCCATTGGCGCCCTTGGAGAATGAAATCGCTCTGGTGCAGAGCAACGGTATCGCCCAGTGGCTCAAGCTGGCCTTGGCTTCAGACCCTGAAGAGGACGACCTTGGTGGTTGCGGAATAGCCGCTGCCATCGATGTGCAACTGCCCGGCAGTTTCATGTGGCAGCTCTACCGTATGGTGTTGGGCCGAGAAGAAATTCCAGCCACATCCCTGCTCGACAAAGCCCCGTTGACCTGGCGACTGATGCGCCTGTTACCGCAGGTTATTGATCGTCCGCATTTCGAGCCGCTACAACGCTTCCTCACCCATGACACTGATTTGCGCAAGCGCTACCAGTTGTCCGAGCGCCTGGCAGACCTCTTCGATCAGTATCAAGTGTATCGAGCCGACTGGCTTGAGGATTGGGCCGAAGGTCGGCACCAGCTACGCAATGTCAGAGGCGAGGTGAAGCCACTGTCCCCTGTCAGTTGCTGGCAGGCTGAACTATGGCGTGCGCTGTTGGAAGATGTCGGTGAGCAAGGCATGGCGCAGAGCCGGGCCGGTGTTCACCAGCGATTTATCGAGCGTATAAATTCCCTTGAGCATGCACCGGCGGGGCTCCCCTCGCGGGTGATCGTGTTCGGCATATCTTCGTTGCCGGCCCAAGTGCTTGAGGCGCTGGCCGGACTCGCACGTTTCAGTCAGGTGCTGCTATGTGTGCACAACCCTTGTCGGCATCATTGGGCTGATATCGTTGCCGACAAGGATCTGCTGCGGCATCAATACAAGCGCCAGAGTCGCAAGACCGGAATGCCGGTTGTACTCGATCCCGATGCGTTGCATCAACACGCCCACCCGCTGCTCGCCGCGTGGGGCAAGCAAGGCCGCGACTACATCAATCTGCTCGACAGTTATGACGACCCCAACAGCTATCGCGCTGCTTTTCGCGATGGGCGCATCGACCTGTTCAGCGAAAGTCAGCCACAGAATCTGCTCAATCAGCTCCAGGACGATATCCTCGAGTTGAGGCCACTCAACGAAACGCGTGAATTCTGGCCTGCCGTTGATCTCGAACACGACGATTCCATCCGCTTTCACATTGCCCACAGTGCTCAGCGCGAAGTGGAGATTCTTCACGATCAGTTACTAGCACGCTTCAGTGCCAACCCGGATCTGCGTCCACGCGATGTGATCGTGATGGTGCCGGACATCGACAGCTATGCGCCGCACATCCGGGCGGTATTTGGTCAACTCGATCGGAATGACCCACGTTTCATCCCATTCACCCTGGCCGACCAAGGTCAGCGCGGCCGGGACCCTTTGCTGATTGCAGTGGAGCACCTGCTCAAACTGCCGGACAGTCGTTTCCCGGTCAGTGAGATCCTCGACCTGCTCGACGTTCCCGCATTGCGCGCCCGTTTTGGCGTGCAAGAGCGTGATCTGCCAACGCTGCATCGCTGGATCGAAGGGGCGGGAGTGCGCTGGGGAATGAACGCCGAACAACGTGCCGGTCTGGGGCTGCCGGATGAGCTGGAGCAAAACAGCTGGCATTTCGGTCTGCGGCGAATGTTGCTGGGATACGCCGTCGGCAGCTCCAACGCCTGCGCGGGTATCGAGCCTTACGATGAAATCGGTGGTCTGGATGCTGCGTTGATCGGGCCTTTGGTTGCCTTGCTCGACGCATTGGAGTTGGCCCATCACGAGCTCACTCAGACCGCTCAACCCAAGGTGTGGGGGGGGCGTCTGCAAGTCCTGATGCAGCTGTTTTTCAAGGCCAGTAACGAGCATGACGATTATCTGCTGACGCAACTTGAAGAACTGCGTGAAACCTGGCTGCAGACCTGCGATTCCGTAGGGTTGGTAGATGAATTGCCGTTGACGGTGGTTCGTGAAGCCTGGCTCGCGGGACTGGATCAGGGGCGCCTGTCCCAGCGTTTTCTCGCCGGCGCGGTAAACTTTTGCACGCTGATGCCCATGCGGGCGATCCCGTTCAAGCTGGTCTGTTTGTTGGGGATGAACGATGGCGATTACCCCCGGGCGCAACCACCACTCGACTTCGACCTCATGGGCAGCGATTACCGGCCTGGAGACCGCTCGCGGCGTGAGGATGATCGCTATCTGTTGCTTGAGGCGCTGCTGTCTGCACGCGATCAGCTCTACATCAGCTGGGTCGGACGCAGCATTCGCGATAACAGTGAGCGGCCTGCGTCGGTACTGATCGGCCAGTTGCGCGACCACCTCGCCAGCGGCTGGCGGCTGCTCGAAGAGCAGCAGGATCTGTTGAGCGCCATGACTGAGGAGCATCCACTGCAACCGTTCAGCTCGCGCTATTTTCATGAGGGTGATCAGCTATTCAGCTATGCCCGTGAATGGCAGGTTTTGCATCAGGCTCATGAGCCGCAACTCGAGGCGGAGCTACTGGCGCCGCATGTTCAGGAGGAGCCATTGAGCCTGGCCTTGCTGCAGGACTTCCTGCGTAATCCGGTCCGGCACTTTTTCACGCAACGACTCAAAGTGTATTTCGAGGCCGCTGAGGCCCCCTTGGCTGACGAAGAACCTTTCGTGCTGGACGCATTGCAGCGCTACACGCTGAGCGACAGTCTGCTCGAAGCTGCTCTCAGGCAACCGGACAATATCGATCGGGCGCTTGAAGATCAGGCCCGGCGTTTGCAAAACAGTGGCTTGCTGCCTATGGCCGGTTTCGGTGAATGCCTGCAACGAGAGTTGATCGAGCCGTTGCCCGACTTGCTGCAACGCTACCAACAATTACTGGCGTTGTGGCCAACGCCATTGACCAGTGCGATCCCGGTCAATCTTGAATTGCAGGGTGTACGTGTTGAAGGTTGGCTCTCCGGTTTGCATCAGCGTGAGGACGGTGGTGTGTTGTCGGTCACGACCATCCCCAACAGCATCGGCTCGATCAAAAGTCGAAAATGGCATCGGTTGACCAAGCCGTGGGTCAATCACCTGGTGGCTTGCGCCAGCGGGCTCACGCTGACCACCGCGTTGGTGGCGAGCGACGATACGCTGCTGCTGGAGCCGATGGAGCGAGACAGAGCCGTGCGTTTCCTTGGTGATCTGCTGCTCGCCTGGCAGGCCGGTATGCGTCAGCCACTGCCGATTGCGGTAAAGACCGCTTTCGCCTGGCTTGCGCAGACTGACCCACTCAAGGCCGAGGCTGCGGCCCGCAAAGCCTATGAAGGCGACGGCCAGACCAGCGAAGGTGAGCGCCGTGAGAGCCCTGCGCTGTCCCGCCAATTTGCCGACTTTGATGCATTGATTGCCGACGAAACCTTCTCCGGTTGGTGCGACGCGTTGTATCGCCCTCTGTATGAAGCGCCATGGCGCTCATTGACTAGCGAGGGGGCACGCGCATGAGCAGCAAGACACCTCTGGCCCTGGCATTCCCGCTGCACGGCAGTCAGCTCATCGAAGCCAGTGCCGGTACCGGCAAGACCTTTACCATCTCTGCTTTGTATCTGCGTCTGATCCTTGGGCACGGCGGTGAGTCGAACGGCTTTGGCCGCGAGCTGCTGCCCCCACAGATTCTCGTGGTGACCTTCACTGATGCAGCCACCAAAGAATTGCGCGAGCGAATCCGTACGCGGCTGGCCGAGGCCGCGCGGTTTTTCCGTGAAGAAACCCCTGCGCCGGATGGCTTGATCGCCGAACTGCGTGAGCAGTTTGACCCTTCACAATGGCCAGGCTGCGCCAATCGTCTGGACATCGCCGCGCAGTGGATGGATGAAGCGGCCGTCTCGACCATTCACAGTTGGTGCCAGCGCATGCTGCGCGAACACGCGTTCGACAGTGGCAGCCTGTTTACCCAGTCCCTGGAAACCGATCACAGCGATCTGCTCGGCGAAGTGTTGCGCGATTACTGGCGACTGTTCTGTTACCCGATGCAGGGCGATGCGCTGAACTGGGTGCGTGGCAACTGGGGCGGGCCGGCCGCGTTGTTGCCACGGGTGCGCAGTTTGTTTGGCAGTGAGCGCGACAACGATGAAGGCAAAGCGCCCGCAGAGTTGATCGACGAGTGCCTGCAGGAACGGCGTGCCGCGTTGCTCGAACTGAAAACGCCTTGGCGTCAGTGGGCAGACGAGCTGCTGGTGATCTGTCATGAAGGCGTTGCGAGCAAAGCCGTCGACGGGCGCAAGATGCAGGCGCGCTACTTCGAGCCCTGGTTCGAGAAGCTCAAGGCCTGGGCCGAAGACGAGGCCATGGAGCAACTGGACATCGGCACCGGTTTCACCCGACTGACCCCTGACGGGATGGCAGAAGCCTGGAAGGGCCAGGCACCGAGCCATCCGGGGCTGGACGCGATGTCGGGGCTCAAATCGAGCCTCGACGCACTGCCGACTCCCGATGCCACTGTGCTGCAGCACGCGGCGAGATGGGTGGGCGGGCGTTTTGAAGAAGAGAAGCGTCGTCGTGCGGAAATGGGGTTCGACGATATGCTGTTGCGCCTCGATGCGGCGTTGCAATCCGATAGCGGCGAGCGTCTGGCGGCGGTGATCCGTGAGCAATTTCCAGTGGCGTTGATCGATGAGTTTCAGGACACCGACCCGGTGCAATACCGGATCTTCGAGAGCATCTATCGCATCGAAGACAACAGCCCGGACACTGGCCTTTTCCTGATCGGCGACCCCAAACAGGCGATTTACGCGTTCCGTGGCGCCGATATCTACACCTACCTGCGTGCGCGCCAGGCCACCATCGGCCGCCTGCATACGCTGGGCACCAACTTCCGCTCCAGCCATGGCATGGTGAACGCGGTCAACCATGTATTCGAACGCGCCGAGTCCCGCGAGCAGGGACGCGGTGCGTTTTTGTTTCGGGAAAAGAACGGTGAAAACCCGGTGCCCTTCCAGCCTGTCGAGTCGCAGGGGCGCAAAGAGCGGCTGCAGATCGCCGGCCAGGATGTCGCGGCACTCAACGTCTGGCACCTGTCGACGGACCAGCCGTTGTCAGGCGCGGTCTATCGCCAGCAAATGGCGGCGGCCTGTGCCAGCGAAATCACTGCATTGCTCAATGGCGGGCAAACCGGCGCGGCGGGATTCGTCCAGGAAGCAGAAGCCTGCAAAGGCTTGCGGCCTTCGGATATCGCGATTTTGGTACGCGACGGCAAAGAGGCTCAAGCGGTACGCGCAGAGCTCGCCGCCCGTGGGGTGCGCAGCGTTTATCTGTCGGACAAGGACTCAGTCTTCGCTGCCCAGGAAGCGCATGATCTGCTGTCCTGGCTCAAGGCCTGTGCCGAGCCGGATGTCGAGCGTTCGCTGAAGGCCGCACTGGCCTGCATCACCCTGAATCTGCCGCTGGCTGAGCTGGAGCGATTGAATCAGGACGAATTGGTCTGGGAAGCCCGGGTCATGCAGTTCCGAGGTTATCGCGAACTGTGGCGCAAGCAAGGTGTGCTGCCGATGTTACGGCGCCTGCTGCACGACTTTCATTTGCCGCAGACCTTGATCGCCCGCAGTGATGGCGAGCGGGTCCTGACTAATCTTTTGCATTTGTCGGAATTGATGCAGCAGGCCGCAGCGGAACTTGATGGCGAGCAGGCGCTGATTCGCCATCTGGCGGAGTTGCTGGCGTTGTCCGGTCAGGCCGGTGAAGAGCAGATATTGCGTCTTGAGAGTGACGAACAACTGGTCAAGGTGGTGACCATCCACAAGTCAAAAGGCCTTGAGTATCCGTTGGTGTTCCTGCCCTTCATTTGCTCGGCAAAACCGGTGGATGGCAGCCGCTTGCCTTTGCATTACCACGATGCCGCAGGTAAGGCACAGGTGACATTGAAACCGACCGCCGAATTGATCGCCCTGGCGGACGATGAGCGTCTGGCCGAGGATTTGCGCCTGCTGTACGTCGCCCTGACTCGCGCGCAACATGCCTGCTGGCTGGGTGTCACGGACCTCAAGCGCGGCAATAACAACAGTTCGGTGCTCCACCTTTCGGCGCTTGGTTATCTGCTGGGGGGCGGTGAAACACTGGGTGAATCAACCGGCCTGAGCCGTTGGCTGCAAGATCTGCAACAGAATTGCTCTGCCATACACATGGGGGAAATGCCGCAAGCTACCGACGCGACTTATCGCCCAGAGCGCAACGAAGCGATCCTCAGTGCCACGTTGGTGCCCAAGCGCAAGGCCAGCGAGAACTGGTGGATTGCCTCCTACAGTGCCTTGCGCATCAGTGACGTGTTGAGTGTCGGCAGCGATGAAGCGCCGGACAGCCCGCAAGCGCAAAAGCTGTTTGATGATGAGCGTCTCGACCCGGATGCGCCGCGAGAGATCGTCGCCGGCGGTGCTGATATCCATCGATTCCCCCGTGGTCCTAACCCGGGCACCTTTCTCCATGGTCTGCTGGAGTGGGCCGGAGACGAAGGTTTCGCCGTTCCCTTTGAGACGCTCAAGGATGCAATTGGCCGGCGCTGCAACCTGCGCGGCTGGGAGGGTTGGATCACTACCCTGAGTGACTGGCTGCACCACTTGCTCAAGTCCCCGTTGCCAACAGGTGGTGGACAGCCTCCGGTGGTTCTCGAGCAACTGAAACAATACCGCGTCGAAATGGAGTTCTGGTTCGCCAGTCACAAAGTCGATGTTCTTAAACTCGATGAATGGGTGCGCCAGTACACCCACAACGGTGTGGCACGGGTGGCCGCCGAGCCCGTGCAACTCAACGGCATGTTCAAAGGCTTCATCGACCTGACCTTCGAACACGAGGGGCGCTACTACGTGGCCGACTACAAGTCCAACTGGCTAGGCGTCGATGATGCGGCCTATACCGAGCAAGCCATGGAGCGCTCGATCCTCGACAATCGTTACGACCTGCAATACGTGCTGTACCTGTTGGCGTTGCATCGGCAACTGAAGGCGCGGCTGCCTGACTACGATTACGATCGGCATGTCGGCGGTGCCTTGTATGTATTCCTGCGGGGGACCCGGGCAGACAGTCGCGGCGTGTATTTCGCGCGTCCACCACGTGAGCTGATCGAGCGACTGGATCGCCTGTTCCAGGGCAAACCCGCGCCCAAGGCCGAACCCGCATGGGAACAGGGAGTCCTGCTATGAACCGTACCTTCGCCGATCTGTCATCGGGTATCGACACCCCCTCGAGCCTGTCGCCGCTGACGAATGCCGCCGATCTACTGCTGTTACTCGACCGTTGGGTTGAGCGAGGCTGGCTTCGTTCGCTGGACAAGGCTTTCGTCAGCTTTCTGCACGAGCTTGCGCCAGAATCCGATCCACTGGTGTTGCTCGCAGCCGCACTGACCAGTCATCAACTGGGCCACGGGCATGTCTGCCTGGATCTGTTCGAAACCCTCAAGGCACCGGATTTCGCGCTGTCTCTGCCACCCGAAGGGGATGTGCAGGGCGGCGTCTTGCTGCTGCCGTCGCAGTTGCTTGAAGCGCTGGATGGTGCCCATTGGTGCAAGGCGTTGGCGAGCAGTTCTCTGGTTGCGCTGGCAGCGGACAGCAGCGACGCGGCGCAACAGCGACCGTTGGTGCTGTCCGGCAAGCGTCTGTACCTGCGGCGCTACTGGGCGTATGAGCGGCGTATCGATGCGGCGTTACGCACACGTCTGGCTCAGGGTGAAGCGCCGCCAGATGACCTGCGCCAACGCCTCGATGAGTTGTTCGGCCCCGCCAAGCCAGGTGCAGTGATCGACTGGCAGAAACTCGCCTGTGCTCTTGCCACTCGTGGGGCCTTCAGCATCATCACGGGGGGCCCGGGGACCGGCAAAACCACCACGGTGGTGCGCCTGCTCGCGCTGCTCCAGGCACCGGCGGTGGAGGCCGGCCAGCCGTTGCGCATTCGCCTGGCGGCACCGACCGGCAAGGCTGCGGCGCGATTGACCGAGTCCATCAGCCAGCAAGTACAGTCGCTAAAGGTTGCCGAAGCCGTGCGCGAGAAAATCCCCTGCGATGTGACCACTGTGCATCGCCTGCTGGGCAGTCGTCCCGGGACCCGACACTTCCGTCACCATGCCGGCAACCGCTTGCCGCTGGATGTGCTGGTGGTCGATGAAGCCTCGATGATCGACCTGGAGATGATGGCCAACCTGCTCGACGCGTTGCCGCCGCATGCGCGTCTGGTGCTGCTCGGCGACAAGGATCAGCTCGCCTCGGTGGAGGCCGGGGCGGTGCTGGGTGATCTGTGCCGTGATGCCGAGGCCGGCTGGTACAACCCGCAGACCCGGCAGTGGCTGGAGTCGGTCAGCGGTGAGTCCTTGCAGGACAGTGGTTTGCGCGAAGACAGTGGCGGCTCCCATCCGCTGGCCCAGCAGCTGGTGATGCTGCGTCATTCCCGGCGCTTCGGTGAAGTCAGCGGCATTGGTCAGCTTGCGAGTCGGGTCAATCAGCAGTTGCCGGATGAGGCGCGCCAGTTGCTGGCGGCCGGTCACTACGACGATGTATTTTCGCTGCCGCTCAAGGGTGAACACGATCATCAGCTCGAGCGGCTGCTGCTCGACGGCCATGGCGAAGGTCCCCAAGGTTATCGCCACTATTTGAACGTGATGCGCAACCAACGCCCGCCCACGGGCAGACCGCTGGAGCATCCGGACTGGGTCAACTGGGCGCGGGATGTGTTGCAGGCGTTCGACACTTTCCAGTTGTTGTGCGCCGTGCGCAAGGGACCTTGGGGCGTTGAAGGTCTGAATCTGCGGATCACCGAAGCTCTGCTCAAGGCGCGCCTGATCGAGCATGACCAGCAATGGTACGAAGGGCGGCCGGTGTTGATGACCCGCAACGACTACGGTCTGGGCCTGATGAATGGCGATATTGGCATCGCCCTCAAGTTGCCCGAGCGCGAAGGCCCGGACGTCGGTAAACCGGTGTTGCGCGTTGCCTTTCCGCGTAACGATGGTCAGGGCGGTGTGCGTTTCGTGCTGCCAAGCCGGCTCAACGACGTTGAAACGGTGTATGCAATGACGGTGCACAAATCCCAGGGCTCGGAGTTTGCCCACACCGCACTGATCCTGCCAGATGCTTTGAATCCGGTATTGACCAAGGAATTGATCTACACCGGTATTACCCGGGCCAAGCACTGGTTCACCTTGATTGAGCCCCGGGCCGGGGTGTTTGAAGAGGCGGTGCAGCGCAAGGTCAAGCGCCTGAGCGGACTGATGTTGGAACTGGAGGAGGACAGCCAGGCTCAGGGGTGAAAGCACAGGCGTTTTGCGCCGATTACTGACCGATCGGTCAGATGGCGCTGTCTCGCTGGTGTTACTCCGCTGTGCTATCGTTGCGGCATCATTTCGGTACGATCCAAGAGAATCCCTGCATGAAGGTGGCTGTCTGGGCGACAGAGCGCGTGGTTCGCTGCACGCACGCATTGCTTGTCGGTCTGCTCTGTTTGCTGGCGGGCGCTGCCATCGCGCAGCCACAAACGCCAGCGGGCATGGCCGAGCAACGTGCCCAGGCAGTGACGCAGGTCGTGCTTGGCATCCTCAGCTACGCGCGCTGGCCGGTTGAACCTGCGCAGTTGCGCCTGTGCATCGTCGGTCCCACTGAATACACCGACGATCTGGTCAAAGGCACCACACAAGCTACTGGTCGGCCGGTCGCCGTACGTCGGCTGCTGGCTGATAACCCGGCGATCGTCAGTGAATGCGATGCGGTGTACATCGGCAAACTCACTGTCGATGAACGCAGTCGGCTCTTCGCTTCATTGATCGGCCATCCGGTGCTGAGCATCAGCGAAGGGGGGGATCAGTGCACGGTCGGTAGCCTTTTCTGCCTGCGGGTCGGCGATGAGCAGGTTTCCTTCGAGGTCAATCTCGACTCCGTCGCCCGCAGCGGTGTACGCATCCACCCGAGCGTACTGCAGTTGTCGCGCCGCAAACCGGCGGTGCCATGAAACTGTTCGGTTCCAGAAGCCGCCCGACGCTGGGATCGGTCATTGGCCGTGGACATTTGATTGTCGCGCTGGTGGCCGTGGCGATGGCCAGCGCGTCGCTGACCCTGCTGGGCGTTCTCGCGTTGCGGGTGTACGCCGACCACAACCTGCAGCTCATTGCGCGCTCGATCAGCTACACCGTGGAAGCGGCGGTAGTGTTCAACGACAAGGGCGCGGCGACTGAAGCACTGGCCTTGATCGCGTCCACCGAAGAAGTGGCGGACGCTCAGGTTCTCGACGCTCAGGGTCAGTTGCTGGCGCGTTGGCAGCGGCCCGAGAACGGTCTGTTCTCCGAGCTGGAAATGCAGATCACTCGTACCGTCCTGGAAAAACCGGTCAGCCTGCCGATCGTGCATCAGGATCGCGAAATCGGTCACATTCTGCTGGTCGGTCACGGCGGCAGCCTGATGCGCTTCTTGCTCAGCGGTCTGGCAGGGATCGTGCTCTGCACCGCCATCAGTGCCTGGGTCGCGCTGTATCTGGCGCGGCGACAGTTGCGCGGCATTACCGGCCCGCTTCGCAGCCTCGCGGCGGTGGCCCACGCTGCCCGCAGCGAGCGCGCGCTGGATCGACGCGTACCGCCGGCGCAGATCGCCGAGCTCGATAACCTGGGCAACGACTTCAATGCCCTGCTCGACGAACTAGAATCCTGGCAAACCCACCTGCAAAGCGAAAACGAAACCCTCGCCCATCAGGCCAGCCACGACAGCCTCACCGGCTTGCCGAACCGTGCGTTTTTCGAGGGGCGGTTGATTCGGGCCCTGCGCAATGCCGGCAAGCTCAATGAGCGGGTGGCGGTGTTGTTTCTCGACAGCGACCGTTTCAAAGGCATCAATGACAACTTCGGTCACGCCGCTGGCGATGCCGTGCTGGTGGCGGTCGCCAATCGGGTCCGCGCGCAACTGCGTGAAGAGGATCTGGTGGCGCGCCTCGGCGGCGATGAGTTCGCCGTGCTGCTCGCGCCGCTGCACAAGATCGAGGACGCCGAGCGTATTGCCGACAAGATTCTCGCCAGCATGGACATGCCCATCGCGCTGCCGGGCGACACCAGTGTGGTGACTTCGCTCAGTATCGGCATTGCGGTTTTCCCCGATCATGGCGCCACGCCAGGTGCCTTGCTCAATGCCGCCGACGCCGCGATGTATCAGGCCAAGCGCCTGTCGCGTGGCGCTCAATTCACTGCCGGGTCGGAGAACCCGGTTGTCAATCTTCAAACCAGGAGCTGATTCCCGTGTTCACATTTCCCGCTCGATTGTTTTCCGCGTTGCTGATGATCGCCGTACTGGCGCTGACCGGTTGCCAGACTGCGCCGCCAGAAGGCCTGACTCCGGCGCAGATCGCCGTACTCAAACAACAGGGCTTCGAGCCGACCGACGAGGGCTGGGAGTTTGGCCTGTCCGGCAAAGTGCTGTTTGGCAGCGATATCGAAAGCCTGAACCGCGAGAGCACCGACATCGTCGAGCGAATCGGCAAGGCGCTGGTCGGTGTTGGCATCGAACGAGTACGCGTCGACGGTCACACCGATGCGTCGGGCAAGGAAACCTACAACCAGCAACTATCACTGCGCCGTGCCAGGAGTGTGGCCAAGGTGCTGACCACCGTTGGCATGAAAGAAGAAAACATCCAGTTGCAGGGCCTGGGCAGCAGCGAACCAGTAGCGCCCAACAACACGCCAGGAGGACGCACCGAAAACCGCCGGGTGTCGATTGTGGTCAGCGCCGATTAATCGGCAAACCGCATCTCCCGCGTCTGCCCCATCAGCAGACCCTGATTGCGCTCGGTCACCCCACGGATGTAATCCCACAACAGGGTAATCCGCTTCAACTTGCGCAGATCCTCCCGGCAGTACATCCAGAACTGCCGGGTGATGTCGATTTCCTCCGGCAGCACCGGCAGCAGGCGCGGATCCTGCGCGGCGAGGAAGCACGGCAGTATTGCCAATGAACGCCCCTGCTGCGCCGCAACGAACTGCGCGATCACGCTGGTGCTGCGCAGATGGGCGTTGGCGCCGGGCAGCACGTTCGCCAGGTACAGCAGCTCCGAGCTGAACGCCAGGTCATCCACATAACTGATGAATTGATGCTTGCCCAAGTCTGCCGGACGGCGGATCGGTGGGTGTTTGTCGAGGTAGTCCTGGGTGGCGTAGAGCTGCAAACGGTAGTCGCAGAGTTTGCAGCACACATACGGCCCATGCTCCGGACGCTCCAGGGCAATGACGATATCGGCTTCACGCTTGGACAGGCTGATGAAATGCGGCAGCGGCAGGATGTCCACCGAGATCGCCGGGTAGGCGTCGACGAAATGGCTCAGCTGCGGGGTGATGAAAAAGCTGCCGAAGCCCTCGGTGCAACCCATGCGCACATGCCCGGAGAGGGCCACGCCCGATCCCGAGACCTGCTCGCAGGCCATATGCAGCGTGCTTTCAATCGACTCGGCATAACCCAGCAAACGCTGACCTTCGGTGGTCAGCACAAAACCGCTGGTGCGCGATTTTTCGAACAGCAGCGTACCCAATGCCGCTTCCAGCGAACTGATACGCCGCGACACCGTGGTGTAGTCGACGGCGAGCCGTTTGGCCGCGGTGCTGGCCTTGCGGGTGCGGGCGACTTCGAGGAAAAACTTGAGGTCGTCCCAGTTCAGCGACCCCAGGGAGGTGATGTTTTTTTGCATGATGGACGGGCTTATATGTGCGTTCTTATTAGAAGTTTGCACATCTATACTCCAAAAACAGTCCGACAACCAATTCGTGACACACGCCTCATCTCAGGGCGAACCTTTCGCCTTGGCTCCTACGATAAAAACAAGTTTCGGAGACCAGCATGAACGCATCGCTTACGCCCAACGAAACCACGGTCCAGAAGGTCAAGCTGCTGATCGACGGCGAGTGGGTCGAATCGCAGACCACCGAGTGGCACGACATCGTCAACCCGGCGACCCAGCAAGTGCTGGCCAAGGTGCCGTTCGCCACGGCCGCTGAAGTCGATGCCGCCATCAGTGCCGCACACCGCGCCTTTCAGACCTGGAAACTGACCCCGATCGGCGCGCGCATGCGCATCATGCTCAAGCTGCAGGCGCTGATCCGCGAGCACTCCAAACGCATCGCCGTGGTGCTGAGCGCCGAGCAGGGCAAGACCATTGCCGACGCCGAGGGCGATATTTTTCGTGGCCTGGAAGTGGTCGAGCACGCCTGTTCGATCGGTACCCTGCAAATGGGCGAGTTCGCCGAAAACGTGGCGGGCGGCGTCGATACCTACACCCTGCGCCAGCCAATCGGCGTGTGCGCCGGCATCACCCCGTTCAACTTCCCGGCGATGATTCCGCTGTGGATGTTCCCGATGGCCATTGCCTGCGGCAACACCTTCGTCTTGAAGCCTTCGGAACAGGATCCGCTGTCTACCATGCTGCTGGTGGAGCTGGCGATCGAGGCCGGCGTTCCGGCTGGCGTGCTCAACGTGGTGCACGGCGGTAAAGACGTGGTTGATGGCCTGTGCACCCACAAAGACATCAAAGCGGTGTCGTTCGTTGGTTCGACCGCCGTCGGTACCCACGTTTACGACCTGGCCGGCAAACACGGCAAACGCGTGCAATCGATGATGGGCGCGAAGAACCACGCCGTGGTGCTGCCGGACGCCAATCGTGAGCAAACGCTGAATGCCTTGGTCGGCGCCGGTTTCGGTGCGGCCGGTCAGCGCTGCATGGCCACTTCGGTGGTGGTGCTGGTCGGTGCGGCGAAACAATGGCTGCCGGACCTGAAAGCGCTGGCGCAGAAACTCAAGGTCAACGCCGGCAGCGAGGCGGGCACTGATGTTGGCCCGGTGATCTCGAAAAAAGCCAAGGCGCGGATTCTCGATCTGATCGAAAGCGGCATCAAGGAAGGCGCCAGGCTTGAACTCGATGGTCGCGATATCAAGGTGCCGGGCTACGAGCAAGGCAACTTCGTCGGCCCGACCCTGTTCTCGGGCGTGACCCCCTCCATGCAGATCTACACCCAGGAAATCTTCGGCCCGGTGCTGGTGGTGCTGGAAGTCGACACCCTTGATCAGGCGATTGCACTGGTCAACGCCAACCCGTTCGGCAACGGCACGGGCCTGTTCACCCAGAGCGGTGCGGCGGCGCGTAAATTCCAGAGTGAAATCGACGTTGGTCAGGTCGGTATCAACATCCCGATTCCGGTGCCGGTGCCGTTCTTCAGCTTCACCGGTTCGCGCGGTTCGAAACTCGGCGACCTCGGTCCGTATGGCAAACAAGTGGTGCAGTTCTACACCCAGACCAAAACGGTCACGGCGCGCTGGTTCGATGACGACAGCGTCAACGACGGCGTGAACACCACCATCAACCTGCGCTGAGGAATGGCCATGAAAATCGCATTTATCGGTCTGGGCAACATGGGCGCGCCGATGGCGCGCAACCTGATCAAGGCCGGCCATTCGTTGAACCTGGTCGACCTGAACAAGACGGTGCTGGCTGAGCTGGAGCAACTGGGCGGGACCATTCGCGCTTCGGCCCGTGAAGCGGCTGAAGACGCCGAACTGGTGATCACCATGCTCCCGGCGGCGGTGCATGTGCGCAGCGTCTGGCTCGGTGAGGACGGTGTGTTGGCCGGCATCGGCAAAGGCGTGCCGGCGGTGGATTGCAGCACTATCGATCCGCAGACCGCCCGTGATGTTGCGGCCGCAGCGGCCAAGCAAGGCGTGGCGATGGCTGATGCGCCGGTCTCCGGCGGCACCGGTGGTGCGACGGCTGGCACGCTGACCTTCATGGTCGGCGCGACGCCAGCGCTGTTCGCCACTCTGCAGCCAGTGCTGGCGCAGATGGGTCGCAACATCGTGCATTGCGGTGAAGTCGGCACCGGGCAGATCGCCAAGATCTGCAACAACCTGCTGCTGGCGATCTCGATGGTCGGCGTCAGCGAAGCCATGGCGCTGGGCGATGCATTAGGGATCGACACTTCGGTGCTGGCCGGCATCATCAACAGCTCGACCGGGCGTTGCTGGAGTTCGGAAATGTACAACCCGTGGCCGGGCATCGTCGAAACGGCGCCAGCCTCGCGTGGCTATACCGGCGGTTTCGGGGCCGAACTGATGCTCAAGGATCTGGGCCTGGCAACCGAAGCGGCACGTCAGGCGCACCAACCGGTGGTGCTCGGCGCGGTGGCGCAACAGTTGTATCAGGCGATGAGCCAGCGCGGTGACGGCGGGAAAGACTTCTCGGCGATCATCAACAGCTATCGCAAGCCGCAGTAACTGCCGCAGGGTGCGATTCTTTGTGGCGAGGGGATTTAGCGAAACGTCGCACCGCCCCGTTGGGGCGCGAAGCGGCCCTCTACGGAGGGTCAGTTGAACCGAGTGCTCAGGTCTTGCGACTGCTGCGCAGCTGATCGGGGATAAATCCCCTCGCCACAAAATTTCACAGGCGTCACAACCATGGCGTCAGTCAGAATGCAGTAGGTGTTGCCGGGAAATCACGTCGGGTGGTTTCCCGGCTTTTTTTGCATCAGGCGAAGACGAAATATTTGCGCACGGTCTCGACCACTTCCCAGGTGCCTTTCATCCCCGGTTCAACCACGAAGATGTCGCCGGCGCGCAGGTGAATCGGCGCCATGCCGTCCGGGGTGATGATGCAGTAGCCTTCCTGGAAGTGGCAGTACTCCCACTTCACGTAATCGACCCGCCACTTGCCCGGCGTGCAGATCCAGGTGCCCATGATCTTGCTGCCGTCTTCGCTGGTGTAGGCGTTGAGGTTGACGGTGTGCGGGTCGCCTTCGAGTTTTTCCCATTTGCAGGCATCGAGTACCGGCAGCGGGTGGGTGTCGCGCAGAACGGTGATAGGTGCAGTCATGGCTGAGCTCCAGGCGGGTCTTGAAACGGAAGCTGCACCGTATAGCGCCGTGTACTTTGCCGGTTGTCTGTACTCGACATTCAGTTGCTCATAAACGCAGCGACCGATTGCACCAAATGGTTAACGTATCGCCAAGGAACATATTTAAAGATCAGTACTGATCTGAAAAAAAGGTTATGGCGTTATAACAAAATTACTTGCTTTAACTTGATGGTTTATACGCCGAGATGGCCCGAGCTAAGTTGCTTTGGATAGTTGTGGTGGTACGACGGTCGCGCTTCACCATACGCAGCCTTTGTTAAGTAAATATGTCTTTCCGACGGCTAGCCTGCACCAGTCGAGTGCAGTATTTCCGGGCTTTTGCACGCTCGTCTCAAATGATCGAAAACTTTAAATAGTTCGTTGACTCTCCCCTTAAGGGCAGAGTTTAGATTGCCGCCGCGTGAGAAGTTGCTGTGGGAAAAGTTACTTCTCGTATACGGAAGAAATGAATCAGTCGCGACATATAGGGAGATAGAAATGAACAATCCACTGGACTTGGAACAAGTCATTACCAGCACCCGTACCATCCTGGCGCAGCTGTTGGTAATGGGTGCTGAGGAAATCGATGAGCACAGCAGCATCGTCGAAGACCTGGGGGCGGATTCGCTGGATATCGTCGACCTCAGCTTTCAACTGGGGCGCCAATATGGTTGCACGCTGCCCAAGACCAGCGTTCTGGACCATGCGATCGCCGTTTGTGGCGACGCCAGCGAGTTTCTCGCCAACGGCCGGATTACCGAAAACGGCAAGACCCTGCTCGAGCAAAGCCTGAGCGCCTATGCGCCCGACCAGCTCAAGGCCGGCATGCAACCGGCGCAGGTGTTCGCGGCCACCACGGTTCTCAACTGGGCGCAGCAGTGCCGCAATCTGTTCAATTATCTGCCCGCGAGCTGCCCTGACTGCAACGCTCATCAAGCCGTGCTCAACGAGCGCCAGCAAGTGGTCTGCGGTGCGTGCAGCGCACGACTGACGCCGGCCGATGGCGACGAAGTTTCTCGTCAACTGGTCGAGCAGTTTGTCGCCACTCACGTCAAAGAGACGGTGTAGGAGCTCTCATGCGGGCACGAGAAGTCTATGTGAGCGGGTTCGGCCTGGTTGCGCCCATGGCGCTGGACGCTGCCACGTTGTTCGAACGCATCTGCCGGAAGCAGTCCTGTGTCCGCGAGCATCCCCGGTTCCAGGCATTGGGGTTTCGCAACAGTGCGGCCGGGTTTATCGATGAGGCGCAGTGGCAGCAGATCGCCGCCGGTTTCGGCGGCAATGCGGCGCTGCATGCCCGGCAAAGCGTGCTGGCCGAGTACGTCGCGCGACAGGCGTTGCAACACGCCGGCCTGACCCCGGCCGACTTTGCCCACAGTCGTAGCGGCCTGTTTCTGGGGGCCAATAAATACTGTGCCGACAGTCACGATCTACAGCGCGTCGGTCGTTGCATGGATGAAGAGGGGCGCGTCGATCTGGATCGCCTGCTGGACCTTCCGGCCCCGTCGGGCACGGCCTTCTCGCGCAGGGTCGACCAACAGACGCAGCACCTGGCGGACTGGCTCGGTATCCGCGACTGCATCTCGACTCACTCTGATGCCTGCGCCGCCGGCACCATGGCCATCGGTAGCGCTTACCGGGCGATCGAGCGCGGTGAGGTGGATCTGGCGATTTGCGGTGCGGTGGAGCTGATGGCCAACGAGTTGCCTTATTACATGTTCAACAGCCTTGGCGCGTTGTGCCAGGCCGATCTGCCGGCAGGCGAGCAGAGTCGCCCGTTCATGCCCGATCGCAGTGGCTTTGTATTGAGCGAGGGCGCGGCCTTGGTGATTCTTGAGTCTGCCGAGCATGCCCAGCGGCGCAAAGCCAGGCCATTGGGACGCGTCCTGGGCTACGCCAATGTCTGCGAAGCCCAGAAGATGACCTCCAGCAGCCGGGATGGCAGCAAGTACGAGGAATGCATGGACGCTGCAATCGAAGATGCCGGGCTGCTGCGCAGTGCCGTGCAACACGTCAATACCCACGGCACCTCCACCCAGGCCAATGACAGTTGCGAGGCGTTGGCCCTGCAACGGCTGTTTGGCGAATGCCAGGACATCATGACCTTCACCGCCAACAAGTCGGCCATCGGCCATTCGCTGGCGGGCAGCGGCGCGATTGAAGCGGTGTTGTCGCTGATGACCTTACGCGATGGCGTGCTGTTGCCGACCTTGAACTATGACGCCGAGCGCGCTGAATACCCTTCGCTGAAGTTCCTCAGCGAGCCATTGCGGCAGTCGGTCAATGTGGTGATGTCCAACTCCTTCGGTTTCGGCGGCGTCAACAGCTCGCTGGTTCTGGGGAGGGCATGACATGAACAGAGCCATCTACGTCAATGCCGCTGCCGTGCTGAATGCGGCGGGCAGTGAATGTGCCGACCTGCTCGGTTCGCCATCGTCGCCGCCACCGCTGGCATTCGACCCGCAACGCAACGCCTTTGCGCTGCCCACGCCGCGCCTGGCCAGCGACCTGTTTGATCGCAAGATTCAGCGCAGCGTCGAGCCGCAGGGCTTGCGCCTGCTGCACTGCGCCGCACGCCTGGCGCCTGCGCTGGCGGCGCTGCAACTGCCTGCCGCACGCATCGCCCTGACCGCAGCCATTCCGGAAGTGGACGCACCGAGCCCTTGCTGGGATGCGGTGCAAGCGATTCTTGAACAGCCGCACAAACAGCTCGCGCAACTGTTAGCCAATACGCCGCCACTGCATGCGCTGACGCTGCTCAACAGCAGCGTGATGGCTTACGTGGCCGAAGCGTTGAACTGCCACGGGCCGATGGGCGGCTTCTGCTCTCAGGACAACGCCGGACTTGATGCGCTGATCGAGGCCTGTCAGCAGATCGCTGAACAACACGCCGACGCGGCGCTGGTGGTCAGCAGCAGTCCGAACCTGACGCCGGCCCTGTACCTGCGCGAACCCGCCCTGGCGGACGAGCCGGTCTACGGCGAAGGCGCCGCAGCACTGTTACTCAGTTCGACAGCGGCACAGGGCGCTGCGCAGGTCTTGCGCATCGCCGGGTTTGCCCGGGGCTACAGCGCGGATCCGCAACGCTCGCTGGCCGTCGGCCAACGCGTGATCGACCAGGCGCTGAGTCAGGAAAAACTGCGCTTGGGTGACCTTGCGCAGGTGGTTGGCAATCCCGCCGACCGGCAACTGACCCGCCTGCTTGAAGCAGCGCCGCACAGCCTGCGCAGTGTCCGCGCGATGACTGGCGAGTTGGGGGCCAGTGGCTTGCTGACTGAGGTCGCGCTGAGCTTGCACCACAGTCGCGACGCGGGCGCGGTGCCCGGCTACACCCTGCTCGTCAGTCATGGTCGCGCCGGTCACTGGGGCGCGTTGCTGTTGGCCAGTGAAACCCTGGAGAAGTACGCATGAGTGCGACACGGATTGTGATCACCGGAATGGGCGCGGTAACCGGATTCGGTTTCGAATGGCAGACCCTCTGGGAAAAAATGCTCGGCGCTGAACATTGCGTGCGCCCGTGGCAGCCGCAAGACCTGCAGGACAATGCGTTCCCGGTACGCTACGCGGCACCCGTGGACATGGCGCTGTTGCCCGGGCACCTGCAAGACCATCCAGCCTGGACGCTGCCCCTGGAAAAACGCAGTCGCTTTGGCTGGGTGGCCGCCACCCAGGCCGTCGCCGACAGCGGTCTGGCGCCCGAGCAATTGCGCGATGCCGCCGTGCTGTGTGCCTCCGGGGCACCGCAACACATGCTCGCCGACATGCTCCTGACGCAGGCACCGGACGGCGCTGTACCGGGCTGGCAGCATCTGATGGCGCGCGCTGCGCACGTCAATGCCGAAGGTTCCCTGTGCCAGGGCAACGACCGGCTGGCGCGAGTGATTGCCGACGACCTCGGTTGTGAGGGGCCGGTGATCAATATCAGCAGTGCCTGCGCCGGCGCTTCCCAGGCGATCGGCAACGCGTTTCAGATGATTCGTCGCGGCGAAGTGAACGTTGCCGTGGCCGGTGGCGCCGACTCGGTGCTCAACCTCGACACCATGGCTGCGTTGTACCTGCTGGGCGCTGCCTCGGGCGAACAACGCTGGGGGGCCGATCTGTGCCGCCCGTTTGATCGTGACCGCAGCGGCCTGATCGCCGGCGAGGGCGGTGGTTTCGTGGTACTGGAAAGCCTTGAACATGCCCTGGCGCGCGGCGCCACGCCGTATGCCGAAGTGCTCGGCTTCGGCAGCAGCCTGGATGCCTACAAGGTCACCGCGCCGCAGCCCGAAGGTCGTGGCGCCGCGCTGGCGATGCAAGCGGCGCTGGACGATGCCGGCCTGCAGCCGCAGCAGATCGACCTGATCAATGCCCACGGCACGTCGACGCCGCTCAATGATGTGGCGGAGACCCTGGCCATCAAGCAGGTATTCGCTCAGCACAAGCATTACCAGGCGTTGGCGGTCAGTGCCAACAAATCGCAATTCGGCCATCTGATCGCGGCTGCCGGGGCACCGGAGTGCATCGTCACTGCGCTGGCCTGCCTGAATGATCTGGTCACGCCGACCGTGAACCTGCATGAGGCGGATGAGCGCTGCGATCTGGATTATTGCGCTGGCCAGTCCGTCAGCCGTCGTGTGGATTACGCCCTCAGCAATTCCTTTGGCTTTGGTGGCCTGAACACCTCGCTGGCCCTTGGCAAATATCGGGAGCACGGACAATGACTAACGCCACTGCGCGTATTGCCATCGCTGGCAGCGGTTGTGTGTTGCCCAGCGGTTGGGGTGTCGAGCGTTTCTGGTCGGCGGCCCTTGAAGGTCGCAGCGCGATTGCGCCAGTGCAATCGCCGTTGTTTCGCAGCGAGCGCATCGCTGCGTTCGGACAGATCGATGACGCCACGCACCAACGCAGCCGTCAGGACGTTGCGCAAAACCTGCAGCGTTACTGCCCGCCAGCGGTGATCTGGGGCGTGAGTGCGGCGCGTCAGGCGCTGGCCGAAGCCGGTGTTGAACCGGGTCGGGACGGCTTGCGTTATGGCCTCTATTGCTGTCAGGGCGGGTATACCCATCCGTCCGTGGCGTCTTACGGCGAACTGCTTCATGAGTGCCAGACCGATAGCGGCGCCGACATGCGTCGCCTCGCCCAGCGAGTGCTGCAGGAACGTGCGCTCGACCCGTTTCTGGTGCTTAAAAGTCTGAGCAACGGTTTGCTCGGGGTGGTCAGCCTGGCGTTGAAACTGGAATGTGAATGCAACGCTTATATGCAAGGCGTGGCCGGTAATCTGGCGGCATTGCGTCAGGCGCACAGCGCCTTGCAGAGCGGGCGAATCGATGTGGCGATCGTGGTCGGGGCCGGCAGTGAACTCGATCCGCTGGCGTTGGCCGCCCTGGCTGAAGCGGGCGTGATCAGTTCCGATGGCTCACAACAGATGCGCGCATTCGATCGCCAGGGCACGGGCGGAATTGCCGGCGAAGGCGCCGCAGCGCTGGTGCTGCGCCGTGCCGCTGACCTGCCGCCAGGGCCGCAGACCTGCCTGACGGCGCTGTTCGCGCATCCGCGCCTGGACTCGCTGAGTCTGCCGGACCAACAGGCGGATCTGCTGATCAGCAGTGCCACCGGCGATCCGCACAAAGATGCCGATCTGGCCCGCACGCTGGCCCGCACCGGTGCCGCGCACATCACCAGCAGCACTGCGCTGACCGGCATCCTCAGCGGTGCGCCGAGCTTGGTCGACCTGATTCTGGCCCGACACACGCTGCTGGCCCAAAGCATCGCGCCGATCGCCGGGCTAACGCAGCCGGTGGATGCGCACCTGCCGTTTGTGCTGGGCGAACCGCGAGATGCCGTCCTGCACGACTGCCTGGTGATCAACCGCGACGACAACGGCTTCAGCGCCTGTTACCAACTTGACTTCCAGGCGGCCGACTGACCGTTTGAAGGCACTACATCGCTTCTGATTTTTTAACTCAAGGGATATGACTGTCATGGATTATCGCGATTACGTTCGGCCGAAATTCGTTGAACTGATGCAGGCTCTGGGCCTGGAATGCCAGTTCCATCGAGCGCTGGGCAGCAAACTGTTTTACCGCGACAAGCAGGGTGACGAAGTGACCGTCACCGACTTTCTCGGTGGCTACGGTGCCGCGCTGTACGGTCACAACGATCCGCAGTTCGTCGATCAACTCTGTGGGCTGTTGCGCGCAGACGTGCCGTTCAACGCGCAAATGTCGGTGCGGGGGGCAGCGGGGCAGTTGGGGCGCGAGCTCAGTGAAGCGTTCAACCGTGAGTTGAATAACACCGAACGCTACATTTCCACGTTCTCCAACAGCGGCGCCGAGTCGGTGGAAATCGCCGTCAAGCATGCCGAGTACCGTCGCCAGAAAAACCTGCAGAAGCAGTTCGACGAGCGCGATTTCGAACTGGCCAATCTGGTGGCCAGCGACAAGGCTTATGTCGAACTGGAGATCGATGATCTCGACCTGCCGGCCGGCCTGCTGCCGCCGAACCTGTCTTGCGTGACCGTGCGCCAGGTGGCCGAGGCGGTGCGTCAGCACAACCTGGCGCTGCTGCACGTCGAGCCGGTATTCCTCGCCGTACGCGGCAGCTTCCACGGCAAGCTGGTGAACACCGTGCAGCTGACTTACGGCAAGCAATACCGCAAGCCATTTGCCCGGTTCGGACTGAATGTCGAGTTCATCGACCCGCATCAACCACAACAGCTTCAAGACCTGCCGGCCCGCCACCAGCACCACTGGCTGAGCCTGGAATGGAGCGGTGAAACCCTGCGCGTGCGCCGTGAAGCGTTCAGTGCAATTACCGCGGTGCTGCTGGAGCCGATCCAGGGCGAGGGCGGGATCAACGAGTTTGCCAAAGAGTTCTACCTGGGCCTGCGTCGCCTGTGCAACGAGCAGCAATGCCCGCTGGTCATCGACGAAGTGCAGTCGGGTTTCGGGCGCACCGGCACCTTGCTCGGCGCCAGCCATTTCAACCTGCAGGGCGACTACTACTGCCTGTCCAAAGCGCTGGGTGGCGGCTTGATGAAAATCGCTGCCACGGTGATTCGCGCCAGCCATTACGAAAATGATTTCAGCTACATCCACAGCTCGACCTTCGCTGAAGACGATGCCTCCTGCCATATCGCGCTGGCCGCCCTGCGTCGGCTGTTCGAGAACGACAGCGCCATGCTCAAGGACGTGAACAAGAAGGGCGAATACCTCAAGGCGTCGCTGCTGGAACTCAAGTCGGCTTATCCGGACGTGATCGCCGATGTGCGTGGGCGCGGTCTGCTGCTGGGTTTCGAACTGCACGATCTGACCGGCACCAACTCGCTGGTTCAGGCGTCGGCGCAATACAACGATGCGCTGGGCTACATCATTGCCGGCTACCTGTTGCAGTTCGAGTCGCTGCGCGTTGCGCCGTCGGGCAGCAACGCCAATGTGATTCGTCTGGAGCCTCCGGTGTGCATCACCTTCGAGGAAATCGATGGCCTGATCGCTTCGCTGCAAAAAGTCTGCGACATGCTGCGTCGTCGCGATGCGTTCCCGCTGGCGGCCGGCGTATGTGCCGACAGCATCGCCCAGGTGCCGGCGCGCGACGTCAGCTTCAAGGAGACCGAAAGCCTCCCAAAGCCTGACGAGAACGTGCGCGTGGTAGCCCGCGTGGCGTTCATCAACCACCTGATTGATGCGGACATGCTCAGCGACGTCGACCCTTCGCTGTCGAGCCTCAGCGCCGAGCAGAAGCGCGAGTTCATCAAGCGCATGGCGCCGGAGCGCCGCGCTGCGCCGATCGGCCCGGTGCAGATCCGCTCGAAACTCGGTACTGCCGTGGAGTTCACCCTGTACCCGCTGTGCATGGATTCCGATGCGATGGCGGCCTACATCGCCAACGGCGATCTGGACACCATCCGCGAGGAAGTCGGCAATCGCATCAAGGACGCGCGCGCCGATGGCTACAGCGTGGCCGGGCTGGGCATGTACACCTCGATCGTCACCAACAACTGCCAGGCCCTGAAAATTCCTGACATGGCACTGACTTCGGGCAATGCGCTGACCATCGGCATGGGCCTGGAAGCGATCGAGCAGGGCTGTAAACAGCAAGGCCTGGAGCTGGGCCAGCAGACCGCCGCCGTGGTCGGTGCCGCTGGCAACATTGCCTCGACCTACGCCTCGCTGCTGTCCACCAGCGTTGAACACCTGATCCTGATCGGCAGTGGTCGCGACGGCTCGCTGCGGCGCCTGGAGAAAACCGCGCAGCAGATTTACGCCGAAGCCGCCCGCGCGATTCTCAAGGGTGTCGTCGAGCACGATCGCCTCGCCACTCGCCTGCAGCAACTGCGGGGTATCGATGCCTTGTTGCAAGCCCATGGCAACAGTGCCGACCTCGGTCAGCGCGTGGCGCAACTGGTCGACGAGCAACTGGGGGCCAACGCCTTCATCACCGTCAGCAATGACCTGAGTGTCCTGAAACAGGCGCGCATCGTGCTCTGCGCGGCGAATGCACCACAGGCGTTTCTCGGCGCCGAGCACTTTGCCGAGAACAGCGTGATCTGCGACATCGCGGTACCGCTGAACGTCGACCAGAACCTCGCGAGCCAGCGTTCCGACGTGCTGTACATGCACGGCGGGATTGTCCAGACGCCGATGGGCGACGGCCTGGCCCACAACGTGCGCGCCTACCTCAAGCAAGGGCAACTGTATGCCTGCATGGCGGAGTCGGTGTTGATGGGCTTGTCCGGAATGAAACAGCACTACTCCTACGGCGACATCAGCCGCGAGCAAGTGCAGCAGATCCGTGCGCTGGCCGCGACCCATGGCTTCAGCCTCGCCCAGTTCAAAACCGACAACTCGCTGTAAGGAACGGTCATGCCGAACAAAGTAGCAGTAGTGACCGGCGGCAGCCGTGGCATCGGCCGGGCGATTGTCCTGGCGCTGGCGGGTGCCGGTTATCACGTCGCGTTCAGTTATGTGCGTGATGAAGTGGCCGCGATGGCCTTGCGCGATGAGGTGCAGGCGTCGGGTGTGGATTGCCTGGCGCTGCAATGCGATATCAGCAGCGGCGACAGCATCCAGTCATTCTTCGGGCGGGTCGAGGCGCATTTCCAGCGTGTCGATCTGCTGGTCAACAACGCCGGCATTACCCGTGACGGCTTGCTGGCGACGATGCCCGTGCGTGACATCGTCGACGTGATCCAGACCAATCTGGTCGGCACCTTGCTCTGCTGTCAGCAAGTGCTGCCGGGCATGTTGCGCCAGCGCAGTGGTTGCATCGTCAATATCAGTTCGGTCGCCGCGCAAAAGCCCGGCAAGGGCCAGAGCAACTACGCCGCGGCCAAGGGCGGGGTCGAGGCCATGACCCGCGCGCTGGCGGTCGAGCTGGCGCCGCGCAACATTCGGGTCAACGCGGTGGCCCCGGGCATCGTCAAGACCGAGATGAGCACGGCGCTGATCGGTAGCCAGGAGGAGCAAATCCAGTCGCGGCTGCTGATCAAGCGTTACGCCGAACCGGAGGAGATTGCCGAAGCGGTGTTGTACCTCGCCGACCGGGGCCTGTACCTGACCGGGGAGGTCCTGCCGGTGAACGGCGGGTTGAAAATGCCATGAGCCGCACCATTCTGATTACCGGTGCGGCCAAGGGCATCGGCCGCGCGGTGGCCGAGGACTTCGCGGCCAATGGCGACAATCACCTGATCCTGCTGGACCTCGACTTGCCACAGCTGCAGGGCTGGGTCGATGAGCAGCAGGAGCGGATCAAGGCGCGGGTCGAGACCCACGCGGCGAACATCGCCGACCTGCCGGCCATGGAAGCGTTCTTCAAGCAGCTCGGCACCCAGGTCCGGCAGGTCGACGTGTTGGTCAACAGCGCCGGCATCTGCAACGAAAACGAGCCTGAGGATCTGCATAACTGGCACAAGGTGATTTCGGTCAACCTCAACGGTACGTTCTACGTCACCTCGTTGTGCCTGGCGCTGATTCCGGATCGCGGACGGATCATCAACATGTCCTCGATCCTCGGGCGTGCCGGCAAGGTGCGCAATACCGCGTACTGCGCTTCCAAACACGGCATCGTCGGCATGACCAAGGCCCTGGCGCTGGACCTGGCCTCGCGGCAGATCACGGTCAATGCGATTCTGCCGGCGTGGATCGATACCCCGATGCTGCAGGGCGAACTGGCGACGCAAGCGGCGATTGCCGGTTTGACCCAGGAACAGATCGTGCGCAACGCGAAGAAAAAACTGCCGATGCGCCGCTTCATCCAGAGCGAAGAAGTGGCCGCGATGGTGCGTTACCTGGCCAGTCCTGAAGCGGGAGGGGTCACGGCCCAGAGCCTGGTGATCGATGGCGGCGTCGGGTTGGGAATGTAAGCGATGCCAGGATCTATCAACCGCATCGCGTGGACGGTGTGGGCGTGCATGGCTGCTCCGGCGGCCCTCGCGGCCCTGGAAGTCGACGACCTCAAGCCCGATTACGCCGACGCCGAAATCGGCGTGGCCACGGCTCTGCGCCTGCACGGTGACGATCAGGTCACGCAGAAGGCCATGTATTTCAAAGCCAATCTGGAGGACAACTGGGACGGCGGCTATTACAAGGCCAAGGGCCGGGTGCGCTATGACGCGCGCTACGACGGCAACAATCCGTACAGCGAGCGGGCCCGGGAAAAGTACCGCTTCGACGCCGATTGGCGGCATCTGTATGTCGGCCATTCGCTGGGCGACGGTGAAGTGACGGTCGGCTGGCAACAGGTGGTCTGGGGGCGTGCGGACGAGTTGCGCGTGCTGGATCAGATCAACCCGCTGGACTACCGCGATGGCTTGACCCCGCTGCTCGAAGACAGCCGCATCGCCGTGCCGATGGTGCGCGTGGCGCAGCCCTTGGGCGAGTGGGAGCTGGAGGCGCTGTGGATCACCGATTTCGTCAAGAACCAGCCGCCGGTGGCGGGCAGCGAGTTCGCCGCGCCGCTGTTTGCGGCACCGGATCCCGAGTATTTCCTGCTCGACTCCAAACCCGGTTATGACGGCGACAAGGGCTATGGCTACGGCTTGAGTGCCAACGGCCGGATCGGTGCGGTGGATACCAGTTTCGTCGCGCTGAGCGCGCGCCAGCAGGACCCGGTGTACGCCGTCGAAGGCGTGGCCGATGACGGTCGTACGCGCCTTGAGCGGCAGTTTGCGCGTTACACCATGGGCGGTGCCGGGCTGGCGATCGATGCCGGGCACAGCATCGTGGTGCGTAGCGAAGTCGCCTGGTTCGACAACTGGCGCGTGACCAATCCGACCCGCGCCTACGGGGCCGACAGCACCTCGATGGTCAAATCGCTGCTGGGGGTCGACTACCTGTGGCGTGACTGGCTGATCTCCGCGCAATGGCAGGAGCAGGTGTTGCTCGACTGGCAGGACGGCATGTTGCAGGACAAGCGCGAGCCGCTGTTCACCCTGTCGGCCGAGGGCACCCATCTACAGGATCGTCTCAAGAGCCGACTGGTGGCGGCCGCCTCGCCGCCGCTCAAGGACAACGCGTTGTTGCAGGGCATCTTCACCTACAAACCGGTGGACTACATCAAGCTGGGGCTGGAAGTGGACGTGTTCTTCGGCAAGCCCGACAGGGCCTTCGGCGAGTACAGCAAGCGCGATCAAGTGCGGCTGTCGGCCGGCTATCTGTTTTAACCCGTGACGCCTGCCTGCCGCCGGTGGCGCAGGCGCCAATCAATGTACTTATCCGACGAAAAGGGAATTGCGATGTTGCCACTTTTGAAAAGCCTGACCGCCACCGCGTTGATCCTCACTGGCGTCTGCGCCAGCGCTGCCGATGGCAGCAATGCCGATGAAATCGTTCGCCAGGTGCGCGACCGCAATGACGGTAAAAGCTTCATGTCCCAGGTGTCGCTGATTCTCCACGACAAGAAGGGCAATACCCGAGTTCGTGAGTTCACCTACCTGCAGAAGGACTACCCGGACAGCGACAAATTCAGCATGTATTTCTCCGCGCCAACCGACGTGCGCGATGTTGCGTTCCACATCGAAAACCCCCACGAAGCCCTGGGCCTGGAAGACAGCCAGTGGATGTACCTGCCGGTCAGCCGCCAGACCCGTCGGATCTCCACCACCGACAAGCGCGGTTCGTTCATGGGCAGCGAGTATTCCTATGCCGACCTGGACAAGATCCGGGTCAAGGATTACTCGCAGAAACTCGTCGGCGAGGAGCAGATCAAGGGCCGCGATTGCTACGTGATCGAGCGTGAACCGGCGTCCCCTGAAGTACTGGCCAAGACCGGTTACAACAAACTCAAGGTGTGGATCGACAAGCAGAACTTCCTGGTCATGCGCCAGGACTTCTTCGACGTCAAAGGCGTGCTGATCAAGCAGATGCGTACGCAGAAGGTCGAAACCATCGACGCGATCGACAGCGTCGTGCTCAGCGAAACCGAGCACTTCATCGATGGCACCCGCTCGGAAATGCGCTTCAACCAATTGCAGTACAACGTCCCGCTGGAAGACCGCCTGTTTACCCAGACCGCGATCAAGCGCGGCCTGAAAACCGGTGACCTGCCGGAATTTTCCGTGTCTGCCCGCTAAGCGCCGCTCCCGACGACCCTGGAACACATGATCATGGAAAGATATCTGAATTTCGTCGAGCGTTATGCGCGGGCGATTGTTTTCCTGCTGGTGGCGATTACCGCGTATTTCACCTATACGCTGGGCGCGCTGGTTTCGGACACCAACCCTTATCTGCTCAAGGAAAGCCATCCGGCGCGCAAGACCATCATAGATTTGCAGGGTGAATTCACCGGTACGTTCGACTCGGTGATGGTGGCGCTGAACAACCCGCAGACGGTCTTCAACAAGCAGACGCTCAATGCGCTGTTTTCGATGTCGCAGTCGGTGCGCAAGATGATTCTGGCCAACGATGCCGACAAGGAGCAACTGGCGCAAATCGTCGGCAAGTACCCGAATGACAGCCGCGCGCAGCTCTTGACCCGGGACATTCTCGAGGATGGTTTTTCCCAGAACGACTACGCCCAGGCCAAGGCCTTGCGTGACCATGCACAGAGCCAGAACTGGGACTCGCACGATCAGCTGTTCCTGACCTTCCTCGCCGAGCGGATCAACCCGATCCGCGAAATGGCCTCGATGGGGGATCTGGAAAACATCGTTCTGACCGACGACGGCGAGTTGTTGATCCACAAGACCCTCAACGCCTACGACATGGACCCGGCGGTGGTCGAGTCGCAGATCATGGGCAACGAGCTGATGGTCGACGGGGTAGTGTCGAAGGACAAGAAAGTCGCGATGCTGGTGGCCGAACTCGGCACCAAACAGGACGACGCCCAGGCGCAACTGCGTGCCTATCAGATCGTGCGCGGCATCGTTGCGCAGTATCAGGCCGAGCATCCCGAGTACAAGGACGAGATCTTCATTGCCGGCATGCCGATCTTCATCGCGGCCCAGCAGGAAATCATCGACCATGACCTGGCGGTGCTGTTTCCGATCGTGTTTCTGCTGATCACCCTGCTGCTGATGTTCTTCTTCCGCAAGCCGCTGGGCGTGCTGTTGCCGCTGTTCAATATCCTGTTCTGCACCATCTGGACTCTGGGCCTGATGGCGCTGTTGCGGGTGCCGTTCGATCTGTTGACCAGCGTATTGCCGGTGTTTCTGTTCACCATCTGCTGCTCGGACGCCATCCATGTGATGGCCGAATACTACGAGCAGAAAAGCGCCGGCAAGAGCAACCGCGAGGCCAACCGCGAAACCCAGCGCCTGATGGTGGTCCCGGTGGTGTTGACGACGGTGACGACCATCGCCACGTTCATGATTTCCACTACCAACAACATCGTCAGCATCCGCAACTTCGGCGTGTTCATGTCCATCGGCCTGACGGCGGCGCTGATCATTTCGCTGCTGCTGATTCCGGCGTGGATTTCCATCTGGGGCAAGGATCAGGCGCCGCAAGCCAAGGTCGAGGCCCACAAGGAATCGATCATCTCGCGTTATCTGGTGGCGTTCTGCGCCTGGATGATCCGCTTTCGCAAACCGATTCTCATGGTCATGCTGCCGTTGCTGGCGCTGGCCACGGTGTTCACCTTCCGCGTCGATATCGAAGACTCGGGCATCGCCTACTTCAAGCCGCAAAGTCATATCCGCGTGTCGGACCAGTTCATCAACCACGCCAAGGTCGCGGGCACGGCGCCGGGCTGGATCGCGATTGACAGCAAGGAACCGCGCGGAGTGCTGACCACCGAAGTGGTGCAGTTCATCGACAAGCTCGACCACTTCATCAAGCAACAACCGAACGTCAGTTACGGCTACTCGCTGGCCACCTACGTCAAGCGCATGAACCTGGTGCTCAACGACATGAACCCTGATTACCTGCGCGTGCCCAACGCCATGGAAAAGGTGACCTCAGTCAATGACGACGGGCAGGTCGAGCGTTTTGAAGTGCCGGGCAATTCGCTGATCGAGCAGCACGTGATGCTGTTCGAAAACGGTGGTGGCTCGGACCTGAACAATGTGCTCAACGCCGACTTCTCCAAGGCCTTGACGCTGTACACCATGACCTCGTCGGTCGCCAGTGATTATCAGGGCATGCTCGATCGCCTCGACGCCTGGCTGCTGGTGAACAAACCGGCCAACCTGGAGGTGACGCACGCCGGCACGCCGTTGATCTGGACCGGCGTACTGCAGGAGATTACCCAGGGCCAGGTCCTGAGCTTTTCCCTGGCGTTGCTGGTCGTCACGCTGATGATGATGTACTGGCTGAAGTCGGTACGGCTCGGCATCCTCGGCATGTTGACCTTGCTGACCACCTCGGTAACGGTCTACGGCTTCATGTTCCTGTTCAACATCGAACTGAACATCGGCACGACGCTGGTGACGTTCCTGGTGGTGGGCGTGGTCGATTACGCGGTGCACCTGCTGTCGCGCATCAAGTTGCTGGTGCAGCAGGGCATCGAAATCGATGCGGCCATCCTGCAGGCCATGCACAGCGTTGGCCGCTCGACGGTGATCAACGTGGTGATCTTCTCCGTGGGCTTCATGGCGCTGCTGTTTTCCGACTTCAAGCCGATTGTCGACCTGGGGGCGCTGGTGGCGATGGCACTGTTTTCCAGCGGCGTCATGACCATTGTCCTGGTGACGCTGGTGTCGCCGTGGTTCTTTGCGGCGATTGCGCCGGTTGCCCGACCTGCTCAAGGGCAACCTGTGGTCGGCGAGACAGTGGCGGGCTGAGCGCTGATACGCCGGGGCCGCTGGCCCTGATACGACAGGCGAACCCTGTCATGCGCCGCAACAGGGTTTTCAGTTCAGCGTAGCGCCCGGGTTTTTTTCCCCCTGCCGGGCGATGCGCTCGAACTGACATTCCTGTCGAGCTTCGTGCAGATTGTTTTCGAACGCTTCAAGACCATCGTACAACTGCTGCAAATCGCCGATCTGGGCCACCAGTTCGGCTTTTTTCTGGGCGATGGCATGCTCGGCCATGTCCCACGGGAATTCGTCGCCGCGGTAGTTGTTCAGGATCACCTGCAGCTCCTTGAGCTTGAAGCCCAATTGCTGGGCGCATTTGATGAACGTCAGCACTTCGACGCTCTCCTGGCTGTAGATACGGTATTTGCCTTCACGCTTGGGCTGCGGCAGCAGGCCGATTTCCTCGTAATGGCGAATGCTTTTGACTGTGGTGCCCGACAGCTGGGCGGCTTTGCCGATATACATAAAGATCCGTCTCGATGATCAAACAGGGCGTAGCGGGACCAGGTTTGAGGCCTGATCGGCGGGCGATTATAGGGTGAATAGCATCGGTAGGTTGCAACTCTGCGTAAATGACGCGCACAGCTGACGGACGGGCTCGGTGAGAGCCCGTGGAGGGACTGACGGCGTCGGCTGCGCCGTCAGGTGAACAGGTGCGGCTGGATCAGAACGCGGCGCTGGCCCGGGCCTTCTCCAGCCAGTTGTCGCGCTGGTCGGGTTTGGACCCGATCATGGGACCGAACGTCAGGGTCTTGATGGGCTTGATGCCACAGAACTCCAACGTGGTCTTGCGTACCTGGTGCAGTCCCGGCATGCCGTAGAACCATTTGTAGTACCAGTACGGCGTGTCCATGGTCACCAGCAAATGTGCCGTGCGGCCCTTGAGCAGTTTGTCCGGGAAGGCTTTGCCCTCGCGGTACTTGAAGGCAAATCCGGGCAGGAAGATGCGATCCAGGAAGCCCTTCATCAAGGCCGGAATTCCGCCCCACCAGATCGGATAAACGAAGGTCAGGTGCTCGGCCCAGGTGATGTCGGCCTGCGCCTGCAGCAGATCCGGCTCCAGTGGTTGAATCTTGTTGTAACCCTCGTGCAGGACCGGGTCGAAATCCAGCGCATCCAGGCGCATGAGACGCACGTCATGCCCGGCGTCTTTGGCCGCCTGAACGTAGGTATCGCTCAATGCTCCGCAAAAACTGTCGTTGGAGGGGTGACCCAGAATCACGAGCATTCGTTTGCTCATCGTGTGTACTCCTGAAAAGAAGCTCACAGCTTAGAGTCTGCCCCTAGCGGTAGAGTCAAGGCGTCAACGCATTCAGCAGGGCCTGGGCATAGGCTGGCAGTTGCGCGAAATTGCGCGCACAAAGATGCAGCGTGCGGTTGGCCCAGGCGTCGTCCAGCGGCACGCAGGTAAACGTGTCTGTCGAGGGCCAGCGCTCAACCGCTACCCGGGGCACAATCGCCAGTCCCACCCCGCGCGCGACCATGCGCATGAGGCCATCGAAACCGTCAGCGCGAATCCGGATCGCCATGCGCTGACCGACGTGCAGCGCCTGTTCCTCCAGATGAATCGCCAGCGCACTGTCGGTGCCCAGGGCCACGTAGTCATGGGCCAGGGTTTGCGCGAAGGTAAGCGAAAGGCTTGCGGCCAGCGGATGGCCGTGCGGCACGATCAGCACCAGCGGATCGGCGCGAAACACCACGGTCTGCAAATCGTGGGTATCGACCGCGTCGGACACGATTCCCAGATCGGCCGCGCCTTGCCGCAGGGCGTGGGTGATGCGGGCGCTGGGCAACTCTTGCAGATCAATGTCGAGGTTGGGATGGTCGCGCAGAAAGTCTGCCAGTACTTCCGGCAGGTATTCGGTGATGGCCGTGGTGTTGCACAACAGGCGTACTTGACCTTTGGCGCCCTGGGCGTAGTCAGCCAGATCCTGCTGCAGGCGTTCGGCCTGTTGCAGGAGGATTCGCGCGTGTTGCGCCAGTGCTTTGCCGGCGGGCGTCGGAGTCACGCCACGGCGCCCGCGTTGCAGGAAGTCAGTGCCCAGCGAGGCTTCCATGGCACGGATCCGCGCACTCGCGGCGGCGAGCGAAAGATGACTGCGGGCGGCGCCGGCGGTGATGTTGCCGGTGTCGATAATGTGCAGGTAGAGGCGCAGGTCGGTGAGGTCGAAGTGCATGGGCAGCCTCAAATTTTGTAGGGGCAGGACTGGCCCTATCGCGAGCAGGCTCACTCCTACATTGGATCGGTGGTGAACACAAACCTGTAGGAGTGAGCCTGCTCGCGATGAGGCCGGCCGCTTCAATGAATCATTCAGCCTCTTGCACTGGCAGAGGCAGTCTCAGTATATGGCAGATTTTCAACCCGCCACCCCAGGTGCACAGTAGCACCATGAACACACTCGCAGACTTCTATCAAAACCTCGGTATGGCCTTGTCTTTACTGGTCATGGTCACCTTCATCATGGCCGGCCTGATCAAGGGCGTGATCGGCCTTGGCCTGCCCACTGTCGCCATGGGCCTGCTCGGTCTGGCTATGGCACCGTCGCAGGCAGCAGCATTGCTGATCATTCCGGCAACGCTGACCAACCTCTGGCAACTGGCGTTCGGCGGGCACTTGAAAGGTCTGATCAAACGCCTGTGGTCGATGCTGCTGATGATTTTCCTCGGCACCGCAGTCGGCACGTTGGCGATCGGCATGGCAGGCGGGCATTGGGTGGTGCGCGGGCTGGGCGCGGCATTGCTGCTCTATGCGTTGAGCGGGTTGCTGCTGCCGACGCTGCACTTCCGCCCTCGGCATGAGTCGTGGCTCGGTCCAGTGTGCGGGGTGATCACCGGCATCATCACCTCGGCCACCGGCGTGTTCGTGATTCCGGCGGTGCCGTATCTGCAAGCGCTGGGCTTGAACCGTGATCAGTTGGTGCAGGCGCTGGGCCTGTCATTCACTGTTTCGACCCTGGCGCTGGCCGGCGGCCTGTTCTGGCGCGGTGCGCTGGGCGGTGGCGAGTTGAGTGCCTCGCTGCTGGCGCTGGTCCCGGCGATGCTGGGCATGTGGCTCGGCCAATGGTTGCGCCAGCGGATCAGCGCCGTGCTGTTCAAGCGGGTGTTTTTTCTCGGACTGGGCGCGCTCGGTGCCCATCTGCTGATCAGCGGTTAGCCGACGACGCGCTGAGCATGTCGATCCGACGGATATCGAAATCACGCTCCAGATACGCCATGCGGTTGTCGAAAAACTCCCGCATGTGCGGCAGGTTCGAGTGCACGTCCAGGTGCGCCTGGCTTTCCCAGATCTCGTAGAAGATGAACAGCGTCGGGTCTTCCTTGTCGCGCAGCATGTGGTACTCGATGCAGCCGGGTTCGGCGCGGCTCGGTTCGACGTAGGCGCGAAACAGCGCTTCGAAAGCCTCGGCTTTCTCCGGGCGGGTCTTGGCGTGCAGGATGAAACCGTGGCGTTCACTCATCAAAACAACTCCTCAAATGCAGATGGCCGAGAATGCTATTGCAACAATCGGCATTCGATTCGTGCTTTTTGATCAAATGTATTTTGCGCCGACGCGGCTTATTCCGCGCGAGATGGATCGTTAACCTGACGCCATTCCTGTTCCCATCTTTCTCCAGCCCAATGGCTGCGCGAGGCGTTCTCATGAAAAAAGTGTTGTTGCTCAATGGCGGCAAGAAATTCGCCCACTCCGACGGTCGTTACAACGCCACCCTGCACGAAACCGCGCTGAGCGTGCTCGATCGCGGCGGTGTGGATGTCAAAACCACCTCTATCGACGAGGGCTACGACGTCGCGGAAGAAGTCGCCAAATTCCTCTGGGCCGACGTGATCATTTATCAGATGCCGGGCTGGTGGATGGGCGCGCCGTGGACCGTGAAAAAGTACCTCGACGAAGTCTTCACCGAAGGCCACGGCAGTCTCTATGCCAGCGATGGCCGTACCCGTTCCGATGCGTCGCAGAAGTACGGCAGCGGCGGCCTGATCCAGGGCAAGCAATACATGTTGTCGCTGACCTGGAACGCGCCACAGCAAGCCTTCGATGACCCGACCGACTTCTTCGAAGCCAAGGGTGTCGACGCGGTGTATTTCCCGTTTCACAAGGCCAACGAGTTCCTTGGCATGAGCGGTTTGCCGACGTTCCTCTGTGTGGACGTGATGAAGCGTCCGGACATCGAGAACGATGTGGCGCGGTATGAGCAGCATCTGAAAGAGGTGTTTGGTCTCAAGGCTTGAGGTGATTTTATCTGGTGAGGGTTTTAACTGTGGTGAGGGGATAAATCCCCTCGCCACAGGGGTGTTCTCTCTCCACAATGGATTTGTGCAGTCGATCAATTAAGGGACGCCCGTGAAAGCCAGATCCGATGAGTTGCAGATTTTCGTCTGCGTGATCGAGTGCGGTTCGATTTCCGCCGCCGCCGAACAGGTCGGCCAGACCCCTTCGGCGGTCAGCCGCACGTTGTCACGGCTGGAAGCGAAGCTCGACACCACGCTGATCAACCGCACCACGCGGCGCATGGACCTGACCGAGGAGGGCAAGTATTTCTTCGAGCAGGCCAAGCTGATTCTCGATCAGATGGACGCCCTCGAAGAGCGTCTGTCGTCGCGCCAGCAAACCCCGTCCGGACGCCTGCGGATCAACGCCGCGTCACCCTTCATGCTGCACGCCATCGTGCCGTACATCGACGAGTTCCGCGGGCTGTACCCGGACATCCAGCTCGAACTCAACAGCAATGATCTGATCATCGACCTGCTGGAACAAAGCACCGACGTCGCCATCCGCATCGGCACCCTTGCCGATTCCACGCTGCATGCGCGGTCGCTGGGTTGCAGTCCGCTGCTGATCGTCGCCAGTCCGGCGTATCTGGAGAAGCACGGGGCGCCGCAGCAAGTCACGGAGCTGAGCGAACACACCCTCCTCGGTTTCACCCACAACGAAGGCCTCAACCAGTGGCCGCTGCGTTACGTGCACGGTGACCGCTGGCCGATCACCCCGGCGATCAGCGCCTCCAGCGGCGAGACTGTGCGCCATCTGGCGCTGGAAGGGCAGGGCATCGCCTGCCTGTCGCACTTCATGACCATCGACGACATCCGCGCCGGACGTCTCAAGGTGCTGCTGGCGGAGTTCAATAGTGGGTATCGCCAGCCGATCAACGCCGTGTACTACCGTAACTCGCAACTGGCGCTGCGCATTCAGTGCTTCCTCGACTTCATCCAGAGCAAACTCGCGGCCTACGCCAGCGCCGATTTCAAAGGCTGATTCGTGATCCCTGCGCAAGAGTGAATTGGGCGAGTGCGGGTTTTTCCACCCGGGTTACCGGTTGATACTCGCTGCATCACTTATTCACGCAGGGAGTTTCTCCATGAACGTATTCATCACCGGCGCCGCCGGTTTTATCGGCGGCTCGATTGCTACCGGTCTGGTTAAGTCCGGGCATCAAGTCACCGGTCTGGTGCGCAGCGCCGAACAGGCTGATGAGCTGAAAGCGCTGGGCATCACCCCGGTCATCGGCACCCTCGAAGACAGCACGCTGCTGGCCGAACAGGCCCACGCTGCCGATGCGGTGATCAACGCCGCCAGCAGCGATCATCGCGGTGCCGTCCAAGCCTTGCTCGGTGCCTTGCGCGGGTCTGACAAAGTGTTCCTGCACACCAGCGGTTCGAGCATCGTCGGCGATGCTTCGGGCGGCAAATCCAGCGACGTCATCTACTTCGAAGACAACTTGCCGGAACCGACCGCCGACAAAGCTGCCCGCGTGGCGATCGACAACCTGATCCTCGCGGCAGCGCGGGACGGGGTGAACTCGGCGGTGATCTGTAACACGCTGATCTACGGCCACAGCCTGGGCGTCAATCGCGACAGCGTGCAATTGCCGCGACTGTTGAAACAGGCACGCAAGAGCGGTGTGGTGCGCCATGTCGGCAGTGGTCAGAACATCTGGTCCAACGTGCACATCGAAGACGTCGTCGCCCTGTACCTGCTGACGCTGACGAGGAACGTGCCGGGCACCTTCTACTTCGTCGAAAGCGGTGAAGCCTCGTTCATCGACATGACCACCGCCATGGCCCAGGCGCTGAACCTCGGCGAGCCGCAAGACTGGCCGCTGAAAGACGCCGAAGCCGAATGGGGCTATGAAATGGCCAACTACGGCCTCGGTTCCAACAGCCGCGTCCGCGGCAAACACGCCCGCGAACTGCTGGGCTGGGCGCCGAAGCGTACGTCGGTGGTGGAATGGATTCGTAACGAAATGGTGTAACTCGTCGAACACCACAATACCTGTGGGAGCGAGCTTGCTCGCGAAAGCGGTGGATCAGTTGGCAGAAATGTTGAATGCGTCGGACCCTTCGCGAGCAAGCCCGCTCCCAGAGGTTGACCGCATTCTGACTGACGCAATGCAATCAGACTGTAGGCCTTCGCCTACAGGTTGACCGCATTCTGACTGACGCAATGCAATCAGACTGTAGGCCTTCGCCTACAGGTGGACCGCATTCTGACTGACGCAATGCAGTCAGACTGTAGGCCTTCGCCTGCAGGTGAACCGCATTCTGGCTGAAGAAATGCAATCAACCTGTGGGAGCGGGCTTGCTCGCGAAAGCGGTGGATCAGTTGGCAGAAATGTTGAATGTGTCGGCCCCTTCGTGAGCAAGCTCACTCCCACAGGACTTGTGTTTGTCCGAGAGCCATGAAAATCCAGCCCCGCGATTTTCATTAATCGCGACAAGACATACCCATCAGCGACACGCCTTGCCTCTCAACGAAAATTACTTTCATTGCGTTTGAAAACTCGATCTCGAAATGATTTATGAGTTTCACAACCCATTCGAACGTGACCCTTTCGAGGAGTACCGCATGACGCCTTCCTTCGGCTATTGGCTGCTGGTTTATGCCGCCGTTGCCATCATCGCGCTGATCGTGTTGATCGCCCGTTACCGGCTCAATCCGTTCATTGTCATCACCCTGATTTCCATCGGGTTGGCGCTGGTGGCGGGGATGCCGCCATCGGGTGTGGTGGGGGCGTATGAGACCGGGGTGGGCAAGACGCTGGGGCATATTGCGCTGGTGGTGGCGCTGGGGACGATGCTCGGCAAGATGATGGCCGAGTCCGGTGGTGCGGAGCAGATGGCGCGCACGCTGATCGAGAAGTTCGGCGAAAAGAACGCGCATTGGGCGATGGTGTGCATTGCGTTTCTGGTCGGCCTGCCGTTGTTCTTCGAAGTCGGTTTTGTGTTGCTGGTGCCGATCGCCTTCACCGTGGCGCGGCGCGTGGGCGTGTCGATTCTGATGGTCGGTTTGCCGATGGTCGCCGGCCTGTCGGTGGTGCATGCGCTGGTGCCGCCGCACCCAGCGGCGATGCTCGCGGTGCAGGCCTATCAGGCGTCGGTCGGGCAGACCTTGCTGTATGCGATTGCTATCGGCATTCCGACGGCGATCATCGCGGGGCCGCTGTACGCCAAGTTCATCGTGCCGCGCATTCAACTGCCGGCGGATAACCCACTGGAAAAGCAATTCCTCGACCGCGAACCGCGTGACAAACTGCCGGGGTTCGGCATCACCATGGCGACCATTCTGTTGCCGGTGGTGCTGATGCTGATCGGTGGCTGGGCCAACCTGATTTCCACGCCGGGCAGCGGTTTCAACCAGTTCCTGTTGTTCATCGGCAACTCGGTGATCGCGCTGTTGCTGGCGACCTTGCTGAGTTTCTGGACGCTGGGCATCGCCCAGGGTTTCAACCGTGAATCGATCCTCAAATTCACCAACGAATGCCTGGCGCCGACCGCCAGCATCACCTTGCTGGTCGGTGCGGGCGGCGGTTTGAACCGAATTCTTGTAGATGCCGGTGTCACCGATCAGATCGTCGGTCTGGCCCACGAGTTTCACCTGTCGCCGCTGATCATGGGCTGGCTGTTCGCCGCGTTGATGAGGGTGGCCACCGGCTCGGCGACCGTGGCCATGACCACCGCCTCCGGCGTGGTCGCACCCGTCGCCATTGGTCTGGGTTATCCACACCCGGAGCTGTTGGTGCTGGCGACCGGCGCTGGCTCGGTTATCTTTTCCCACGTCAACGACGGTGGCTTCTGGTTGATCAAGGAATACTTCAACATGACGGTCGCGCAGACGTTCAAGACCTGGACCGTGCTCGAGACGCTGATCTCGCTGGTCGCTTTCGGTCTGACCGTCGGCCTTTCCTACCTGTTGTAACCGGAGCCAGCCGCCATGGACATCCTTTATCAGATCCGCGCCCGTCAGGACTCCTTCAGCGCCGGCGAAGGGCGTATTGCCCGGCTGATGCTCGACGATGTCGGTTTTGCCGCGAGCGCCAGCCTCGAAGACCTCGCGCAACGGGCGGAAGTCAGCACCGCCACACTGTCGCGTTTCGCCCGCACGGTGGGCTGCCGCGATCTGCGTGATCTGCGCCTGCAACTGGCTCAGGCCAGCGGCGTCGGCAGCCGTTTTCTCGATCCGGCGGGCACACCTGAGCAGTCGGCGTTTTACGGGCAAATTGTCGGCGATATCGAAACCACGCTGCGCCAGCATCTGGCCGGGTTCGACGAATCACGTTTCGCCGATGCGGTGAAAATGCTCGGCCAGGCGCGGATGATTCATGCGTTCGGCATGGGCGGTTGCTCGACCCTGTGCAGCGACGAATTGCAGGTGCGGCTGGTGCGCCTCGGCTACCCGATTGCGGTGTGTCACGACGCGGTGATGATGCGCGTCACCGCCGCGAGCCTGAATGCCGAACAAGTGCTGATCGTCTGCTCGCTGACCGGCATCACCCCGGAGCTGCTGGAGACCGTCGAACTGGCGCGCAACTACGGCGCACGCATCCTCGCCATCACCCGCGCCGACTCGCCGCTGGCCGAACTGGCCGACATCGTCCTGCCGCTGCAAGGCGCGGAAACTTCGTTCATCTACAAACCGACAGCGGCGCGCTACGGCATGCTGCTGGCCATCGACGTGCTTGCCACCGAGCTGGCGCTGGCCAATCCTGAAGACAATCAAGAGCGTCTGCGGCGGATCAAACTCGCCCTCGACGAATACCGTGGCGGCGATGATCACTTGCCGCTGGGAGACTGACATGCTGTACGACACGCTGATTCGCGATGCCTTGGTCATCGATGGCCGCAACACGCCCGGCTACCGCGCCGATGTGGCGATTCTCAACGGCCGCATCGAGCGCATTGGCGACCTGCACGATGCCCGTGCCACGGAAGAAATCGACGCCGCCGGGCGCGCGCTGGCGCCGGGTTTCATCGACGTGCACACCCACGACGACACGGTGGTCATCCGCCAGCCAGAGATGCTGCCCAAGCTCAGCCAGGGTGTGACCACGGTGATTGTCGGCAACTGCGGAATCAGTGCGTCGCCGGTCAGTTTGAAAGGCAATCCGCCGGATCCGATGAACCTGCTGGGTACGGCGGCAGCGTTCGTTTACCCGCGATTCAGCGATTACCGCGCGGCGGTCGAAGCGGCGAACACCACGCTGAACGTCGCCGCACTCGTCGGCCACACAGCGCTGCGCAGCAATCACCTCGACGACTTGTTCCGTACCGCCACGCCAGGCGAAATCGGCGCGATGCGCGAGCAATTGCGTGAAAGCCTTGCAGCGGGTGCGCTCGGTTTATCCACAGGCCTGGCGTACGCCAATGCGTTCAATGCTTCCACCGACGAAGTGAAGCAACTGACCGAAGAACTGACTGCATTCGGCGCGGTGTACACCACGCATCTGCGCAGTGAATTCGAACCGGTGCTGGAGGCGATGGATGAAGCGTTCAGCATCGGCCGTCACTCACAGTCCCCGGTGATCATTTCCCACCTCAAATGCGCCGGTGTCGGTAACTGGGGGCGTAGTCCGCAGTTGTTGGCGTCGCTGGAGGAAGCGGCGAAAACCCAGCACGTGGGCTGCGATTGTTATCCCTACGCGGCGAGTTCGTCGACGCTGGATCTGAAGCAAGTCACCGATGCCCACCGCATCACCATCACCTGGTCGACGCCGCACCCGCAAGTCAGCGGCCGCGACCTGATCGACATCGCCGCCGAATGGAACGTGCCGCTGCTCGAAGCGGCCAGGCGCCTGCAACCGGCGGGCGCGGTGTACTACGGCATGGACGAGGCGGATGTCCGAAAAATCCTCGCGCATCCATTGTCGATGGTCGGCTCTGACGGACTGCCGGAAGACCCGTTCCCGCATCCACGCCTGTGGGGCGCTTTCCCACGGGTGCTCGGACATTTCAGTCGCGATGTCGGGCTGTTTCCGCTGCACACCGCCGTGCACAAGATGACCGGGCTGTCGGCGGCGCGCTTTGGCTTGACGGAGCGCGGCGAGATTCGTGAAGGGCACTGGGCGGATCTGGTGTTGTTCGATCCGGCGACCGTGCGTGACGTGGCGGATTTCCATGATCCGCAACGGGCGGCGCAGGGGATTGATGGGGTGTGGGTCAATGGCGTGTTGAGCTATAGCGATGGGCAGGCGAATGGTCGCAGGGAAGGGCGGTTTCTGGCGCGGCAGGGGGATTTGCGCGACAACTTTCGCTGACGTTTCGCGGAGTGCGTCACACTGATGGCATATTGCAACTAAAGAAAGCCACCAGCAGGCCGAATTGCTGACATCCACCCCGTCTACACTGTGGGGCCAATCAGTCAGGGAGCACCCCATGAGCTTCGGCAAAACCACCCCGATCCTGCGGATCTTCGATGAAGCCAAGGCGTTGGAATTCTACGTCGACTTCCTCGGCTTCAAGGTCGATTGGCAGCACCGTTTCGAGGCCAGTTGCCCGTTGTATCTGCAGGTGTCGCGTGGCGAGTGCGTGCTGCATTTGTCCGAGCATCATGGCGATGCGACGCCGGGTTCGGCGTTGCGCATCGAGACCGATGAGCTGGAGGCGTTTCAGCAGCAGTTGCTGGCCAAGGATTACAAGTTCTCGCACCCGGGGATTCAGGCGATGCCGTGGGGCAGTCAGGACATGACGATTGCGGATCCGTTTGGTAATCGGCTGGTGTTTACCAACGCGATCAGTCTCTGAATCGAGCTGAAAAAGTCGCGGCCCAGTCATTGCGATTTATCTGTGGGAAGTTGTGCGGCTACTGACGCCTTCGCGAGCAAGCCCGCTCCCACATTCGATCGTCAGCGAACATGGATTTTGTGTACGACTTAAATCCCCTGTGGGAGCGGGCTTGCTCGCGAAGAGGCCGGCACTATCACCCCCGATGCATCTGCCGAAACTCCCCCGGTGGCATCCCGCGCCGGCTCTTGAACGTGCGGTGAAACGACCTCGGCTCGGTAAACCCCAGATACTGCGCAATGTCCTGAATCGGCAGCGTGCTGTTCAACAGGTAATGCTCGGCCAGCTCCTGGCGCAGATCATCCAGTATCTGCTGATACGACGTCCCCGCCTGATGCAACTGGCGTTGCAACGTGCGCACCGACACGGCGAGCTGCTCGGCCACCTGTTCCTTGCGCGGCAAGCCTTCCTTGAGCAACTGACGCAGGATGCTTTTGACCCGCTGTTCCAGCGACGCATCCTCCAGCGTCGCCATCAAACCCATCGCATGTTCTTCCAGAGTGCGCAGTAATTGCGCATCGGCCTGGCGCAGCGGTAATTGCAGATACGGCAGCGGCACGATCAGTGCTGAATACGGTTGCTCGAACAGCACGGGGCAATCGAAAAACTGTTCGTACTGCGCCTGCGTGGTTTCCACCGGGCGTGGGTGTTCCAGCCACACGGCGGCGGGCGACATCTGCGTGTCGGCGATCCAGCGCGCATATTGCAGCCAGGAGCCGAGGACGTTTTCCACCAGATGCCGGCGGATTCGTGGGCGCTCGTAGCGGCAGGTCCAGATCAGGTGCACATGGTCGTCCTGCACCTCGGCGCGGCTGACGCCCATGTCGCCCACCAGCTTTTCGAACGGCATGATCCGGCTCATGGCCTCACCCAGGGTCGCGCAGTTCATGGTGATGTAACCGAGCACGCTCCAGGAATTGGGCAGCACAAAGTTCGCGGCATTGAGACCGAACAGCGGATCGCCCGAGTGTTCGCAGAAGTAATCGAGCAGGCGCTCATGCACCTCTCCCGGCAGGCGTAGGGTGTTGTCGCTCAATTGCGGCGCCTGCAAACCGGCCGCCGCCAACGCCGGCTCGATGGCCATGCCCAGTTGTTCGGCATGGCGCACGTATTTGAGCAGCGGCGGAACCGAGGTGAAGCCGAGCGATTGCATGATCCGAATCCCTTGATCAAGGCCTGCGTGAGCGAATGAATGCCTGAAAGGTAATTTGAAACCCCGGCTAAAGTAAATGGCTGGCACTTGCGCGACGTTTGACTCAATTGGCTACTCGAACTGGCCGGATGCGACCGTGACACTTTTCGGCCGCTGACTAGTATGAAGGCCTGCCACATCACTGATCAGACTGCATAAGAAGGACATACGCATGCGACGCTGGAACGGCTGGGGAGATGCAACCACGGTGGTCGAACTACCGGCCCAGGGCGCGAGCTTTCTCCATCAACGGCTGGGGGCCGGGCGCGCGCTGCCCGATGCCACGCTGGAAGCAGCATTGGCGCGGTTGCCGGTCTCGCGGCTGACGCAGCACGCGTTGTACAGCGTCGACGCCCATGACCGCCTGCTGCATGCCCGCGGCCAGAGCCTGCCGGACTGGCTGGCGCTGCGCGAAGGCGCGCTGGGCAATTACCCCGACGCGGTGGCTTTCCCGGAAACCGCTGAGCAGATCCGCCAATTGCTGGCGCTCTCCCATGACCAGGACCTGTGCCTGATTCCCTACGGCGGCGGCACCTCGGTGGCCGGGCACATCAATCCGCCGGATTCGGCGCGGCCGGTGGTGACGGTGTCGCTGGCGCGGATGAATCGCCTGATCGACCTCGACGAGGCCAGCCAATTGGCGACGTTCGGCCCCGGTGCCAGTGGCCCGCAGGTCGAAAGTCAGCTGCGCGCCCGGGGTTACACGCTGGGGCATTTCCCGCAGTCGTGGGAACTGTCGACGCTCGGCGGTTGGGTCGCCAGTCGCTCCAGTGGCCAGCAGTCGTTGCGCTACGGGCGCATCGAGCAATTGTTCGCTGGCGGCACCCTGGAAACCTTTGCCGGGCCGTTGGACATTCCGACTTTCCCGGCCTCGGCGGCGGGGCCGGATCTGCGCGAAGTGGTACTCGGCTGCGAGGGCCGTTTCGGGATCATTTCCGAAGTCAAAGTGCGGGTCAGTCCGCTGCCCGCCGATGAGCGTTTCTACGGGGTGTTTCTGCCCAGTTGGAGCAAAGCTTTGCAAGCGATCCGCCAGTTGGCGCAGGCGCGGGTGCCGCTGTCGATGCTGCGCTTGTCGAACGCGGTAGAGACCGAAACCCAACTGGCGCTGGCCGGGCATCCGCAGCAAATCGCCTGGCTGGAGAAATACCTGAGCCTGCGCGGCGCGGGTGACGGCAAGTGCCTGTTGACCTTCGGCGTGACCGGCAATCGTCGGCAGAACGCGCTGTCATTGACCCAGGCCCGGCAGCATTTGAAGGCCTTCGGCGGCGTGTTCACCGGCACCTTGCTCGGCAAGAAATGGGCGCAGAACCGCTTCCGTTTCCCTTACCTGCGCGAGAACCTGTGGAACGCCGGTTACGTGGTCGACACCCTGGAAACCGCCACCGACTGGAGCAACGTCGACAATCTGCTCAACCTCATCGAAAACAGCCTGCGCGATGCCTTGGCCGCCGAAGGCGAACGCGTGCACGTGTTCACCCATCTGTCCCACGTCTACGGTGAAGGTTCGAGCATCTACACCACCTACGTGTTTCGCCCGGCGGCGGACTATCCCGCGACGCTGGCGCGCTGGAAGGCCCTCAAGCATGCGGCCAGCCAGACCATTGTCGACAACCACGGCACCATCAGCCACCAGCACGGCGTCGGCAAGGACCATGCGCCGTACCTGCTGCGCGAAAAAGGCGCGCTGGCGATGGACACCTTGCAGGCGCTGAGCAAACACTTCGATCCGGCCGGGCGCCTCAACCCCGGCACGCTGTTGCCGGAGTGACCACCATGAACCCGGACTGGAACGCCGCGTGGCGCGAGCAAATTCTGCCAACGTTGGGTGCCGAAACCTGGGACCTGATCGTGATTGGCGGCGGCATCAGCGGTGCCGGCATCCTGCGCGAAGCAGCGCGGCGTGGCTGGCGCTGCCTGCTGCTGGAACAACGGGATTTCGCCTGGGGCACGTCCAGCCGATCGTCGAAAATGGTCCACGGCGGTTTGCGTTACATCGCCAAGGGCCAGTGGCGCCTGACCCGCGATTCGGTGCGCGAGCGCCAGCGGCTGCTCGACGAAGCGCCGGGGTTGGTCGAACCGATGAGTTTCATGATGCCGCACTATCGCGCAGGCTTTCCCGGGCCGCGTGTGCTCGGTGGATTGTTGTCGGTTTACGACGCCTTGGCCGGACGGCGCAGCCATCGTTTTCATGACGCGCAGCAACTGCGCTTTCTGGCGCCGGGGGTGAAGGAAAACGAGCTGCTTGGCGGCACCTGTTTTGTCGATGCATTGACCGATGACGCACGGCTGGTGATGCGCGTGTTGAGCGAAGCGCGGGCCGATGGCGCGGTGGTGTTCAACGGAGTGCGCGTCGAGCATCTGCTGCGCGAAGACGTGCGAGTGTGTGGAGTTCAGATAGAGGACTGCGAAGCCGGTGGGTCGCTGCAATTGCGTTGCGGCGTGCTGGCGGTAGCGACTGGTGCGTGGGCTGAGCGCTTGCGTTTGCCTGAGTCACCGCGACAACTTCGGCCATTGCGCGGCAGTCATTTGCTGCTGCCGGGTTGGCGTCTGCCAGTGGCGCAGGCGTTCACTTTTTTGCATGAGCGCGACCGTCGGCCGGTGTTCGTTTTTCCCTGGGAAGGGGCGACGGTTGTGGGCACCACCGACCTCGATCATCGCGAGGATCTGGACCAGAGCGCGAGCATCAGCGCCGAAGAACTCGACTATCTGCTGGCGGCTTGCAGGCAACAATTTCCCGGGGCCGAAGTGACGGCAACCGATGTGCTGTCGACCTGGTCGGGCGTGCGCCCGGTGGTAGGCAGCGCGGGGGGTGAACATCAAGGCAAACCGTCGAATGAAACCCGTGAGCACGTGCTGTGGCAGGAGCCGGGTTGCGTGACCCTGGCCGGCGGCAAACTGACGACATTTCGCCCGCAAGCCATCGAAGTGCTCAAGGCGTGTGCCGTCATGCTCGGTCGCCCTTTCGAGGATGATGCTGCGCCAGTTTTTGCTGCCGTACGACCGCTGACAATCCCCGGACTCAGCCCCCAACAGTGGCGACGTCTTGCTGGACGACACGGCCGTGACCTGCCGAGGCTGGCTCAGTTGGTCGCCGAGTTGGGGCACGACACTGTCGGCAACACCGATACGCTGTGGGCGGAACTGGCCTTTGCCTGTGAAGCGGAAATGGTCCTGCACCTCGATGACCTGCTGCTGCGCCGCACCCGTCTGGGCCTGTTGCTGGCGCGCGGTGGCGAAGATCACTTCGCCGCCATCCGCCAGCTCTGCCAGCCACGCCTGGGCTGGGACGATGCACACTGGCAGCAAGAGCTGCAGCGTTACCGGGCGTTGTGGCAACGCCATCACGGTTTGCCGGATGCCACGCCTTGATGCCCCTTGAAGAGAGCTCCATGGATAACCACCCGAACAAGCGTTACCTGCTGGCAATCGACAACGGCACCCAGAGCGTGCGCGCATTGCTCTTCGATTTGCAGGGCAATCTGCTCGGCAAAGGCAAGGTCGAGTTGCAGGCCTATTACTCGACGCAGCCGGGTTGGGCCGAGCAGGATCCGGAATACTACTGGGCGAAACTCGGCGAGGCCTGCCAGCAGGTGTGGGCGCAAACCGGGATTGATCGTTCGCAGATTGCCGGCGTCTCGCTGACCACTCAACGCGGCACGGTGATCAATGTCGATGCCGCGGGCAAACCGCTGCGTCCGGCGATTTTGTGGCTCGATCAGCGCCAGAGCGAAGTCGAGGGCGCGATCAAGGGACCGTGGGGCTGGTTGTTCAAACTGGTCGGTGCGCAGGCCACCGTGGATTATTTTCGCGCCCAGGCCGAGGCCAACTGGATCGCGCGGCATCAGCCTGAGGTGTGGGCGGCGACCGACAAGTTTTTGCTGCTCTCGGGGTTTCTCACCCATCGTCTGTGTGGACGCTTTGTCGACTCGGTCGGTTGTTGCGTCGGCTACCTGCCGTTCGATTTCAAACGTCTGAAATGGGCCGCGCCGAGTGACTGGAAATGGCAAGCGCTGGCAGTGCGTTCGGAGCAATTACCGACGTTGCACAAACCTGGCGAAACCCTTGGCTACATCAGCGCTGAGGCCAGCCGCCACACCGGGATTCCCGAAGGCTTGCCGTTGATTGCGGCGGGCGCCGACAAGGCGTGCGAGGTGGTCGGTTCCGGCGTGGTCGATGCGAGCACCGTGTGCCTGTCCTACGGCACTACGGCGACGATCACCAGCACGCGCTCGCGCTATCTGGAAATCGTCCCGCTGATTCCGCCGTATCCGTCGGCGGTGCCGGATCAGTACAACTGCGAGGTGATGATTTATCGCGGTTACTGGATGGTCAGCTGGTTCAAGAACGAGTTCGGCCTGCGCGAGATGCAGCAGGCGAAAGAGCAGGGCATCGAGCCGGAGCAACTGTTTGATGCGCTGGTCAACGCGGTGCCGCCGGGATCGATGGGTCTGATGCTGCAACCCTATTGGTCGCCGGGGATTCGTGAGCCGGGTGTCGAGGCCAAAGGCGCGATGATCGGCTTCGGCGATGTGCACACCCGCGCGCATATTTACCGGGCGATTCTGGAAGGACTGGCGTATGCCTTGCGTCAGGGCATGGAGAAAATCGAGAAGCGCTCGAAGGTGTCGGTCAAGCGCCTGCGGGTGGCGGGTGGCGGCTCGCAGAGCGATGCGGCGATGCAGCTCACGGCGAACATTTTCGGTCTGCCGGCGGAGCGTCCGCATGTGTATGAAGCGTCCGGGCTGGGCGCGGCGATCTGCTGCGCGGTGGGGTTGGGCCTGTATGCGGATTTCCCGGCAGCGATAGCTGCAATGACCCGAGTCGGGACGGTATTCACCCCGCAACCCGAGGCGCAGCAAGTCTACGAACGTTTATACAAAGACGTGTATCTGCGCATGTATCGCCAGCTCAAGCCGTTGTACCAGAGCATCCGCCAAATCACCGGTTACCCCGCCTGAAGAAACACCTCCAATCCCCTTGTAGGAGTGAGCCTGCTCGCGATGGCGGTGTATCAGCCACCACGTTTTTGACTGACACGACGCTATCGCGAGCAGGCTCACTCCTACAGGGGGGGCGTGACGATTCTCATGTGGCGCTATCGGAGACTTTTTCTGGTGAGATTGGACAGTGTCAGTGCCGGGGGCGGTTGTTAGGCTCAACCCCCACAGCACATCCAATAAGAACTAAAAGCAATGAAGCTGACATTTCTCCTGTTGCTGCTTTGTGCAATGGCCCCGACAGCGTGGGGCTGGTCGAACCACACGGTGGGCAGCTATCTGGCGTTGCAGGCGCTGCCGGCCTTGCGTGATGCGCCGCCGGTAGAGGTTGAGCCGCTGGAGCGCTTTCTTGCCGATCAGTATCCGGCCGTGGTGGCTCTGCTGGAGCAACAGGAAAGCTTCGCCCGTGAGCACTTCGCCCAGTACCCGCCGCGCCCCGACAACCTGAAGCTGCCCGCTGTGCCCGGTGACAATCTGCGCCACGCCTTTCTCACCGCGTTGCGGCTCAATCCGCGCATTCATCTGGCGATGGTCATTCAGCCGCTGCCGGGTCAGGACCTGCCCGAGCGTGAGCACCTGGCGGCCGATCAGGTGATGGTCGAGCAGACGTTATCGCCGTGGAATCGCCAGCGTTTCATCCGCGTGGCCAATGGCGAGAGAGTCGCGCCGCTGGCGGTGCTGGCGAGCGCTGCCGATGAGCCGGATTACGGTCATGACATCAACCTGTTCAGCGATAACCCCGGCGAGGTTGGTGCGCTGTATGGCTTCGGTCCGCAGCCGTTCGGCGATGCGCGTTTTCAATACAGCTCGCAGGCGCCGTTCCACATGGGCTTCTTCCATGAAAGCCCGGTGGTGTATGCCGCCGCCGGATTCCTCCAGCGCAGTTGGCCGGACTGGCGCGCCTATCAGTACCTGGGCCTGGCGCGACTGGCGTTTGCCACTGGCCATCCTTACTGGGGCTGCCGCTTTCTCGGGTGGGGCGTGCACCACGTGCAGGACCTGACCCAGCCGTATCACGCCAAGCCGCTGCCCGGGGTCGAACTGCCCAGTCTGTTGCTGCTGGAAGGCAAGGCGCTGGCCGGTTTTGCGGATGACAAACAAGCCTCCATCGAACGCGTCGCCACCCGTCATATGGAAATCGAGAAGTATCAGGCGACCTGGCTGCGACGCCTGCTGCGTGCCGGTCAGCCGCATCCGATGCTCGATGCCTACGCCGATGTGGCCGAGGACAAACAGTATCCGCCGTACTCGGTGGACTACCTGCGAGACGTGGTCAGCGCCGAGTCGGTCGAGGACTCCGCCGCGTTCGATGAAGCCATCGGTCAATGGCTGGAGGCGACGCCAGTGACCAGCGATTTCAGCAGCGGCAACCAGCTGCAGCGCGAGACGTTCGAGCATCCGGCGCTCAATCAGCAGTTGTTCAAATTGCTCGGGCACTTCGGCGCGCACAGCCGGATTTATGTCAGCGCCGGATTGGCGCCCCCGCCATAGCGGTCATGCACCCCACAACAATAAAACCAGGGAAAGAGGAACAGATCATGAAAGCTCGATTTCGCCTGTCTGGCGTAGTGCTCCCCGGCGTCGGTCTGGCAGGGCTGCTGCAACTGTGCGCAGTCGATGGCGTGCAGGCCAAGGAGTTCAGCGTGCTGGACAATCAGGTCACCGGCTCGATCGACACGACCCTGTCCTATGGCCGTTTGTGGCGGGTGCAGGGCCGCGACAAGAACAACGATGACGTCAACACCAACGACGGCAATCGCAACTTCGACACCGGGCTGGTTTCCGAGGTGTACAAGATCACTTCGGAGCTTGAGGCCAACTACCAGAACTACGGAATGTTCCTGCGCGGCACCGCGTTCTACGACACGCAGTTGATGGACAAGCGCAACGATTACTACCGCAACAACAACCCGTCGCAGCCGAGTCAGAGCTACCCGCAGGACGATCGCTTCACCAGCCAGACCCGCGACATCGCCGGCAGCCGGATCGAGATGCTCGACGCTTATGTCTACGGCAACTGGGACGTGGCGCAGATGCCGGTCACCGCACGGGTCGGGCGTCAGGTGTTCAACTGGGGCGAGGGGATTTTCTATCGCGGCGGGATCAACACCACCAACCCGGTGGACGCCGCCAAGTACCGTTTGCCGGGCGCCGAGGTCAAGGAAGTGCTGATGCCGGTGGAGGCCTTGAGCTTCAACATCGGCCTCAGCGATTCGCTGACCCTGGAAAGCTTCTACCAGACCAACTGGAAGGAAACCCGTATCGACCCGGTCGGCACTTTCTACTCGCAGACCGACCTGTTCGCCGATGGCGGCAACACCGGTTACAACAACTTCAGCGGCACGGCGCTCGATACCCCGGTGCCGGGCTTCGGCAACGTCATCGGTCTGTACAGCGCACTGGGCAACAACCCATTGCTCGGCCCGGCGTTGAAAAGCACCGGCCTGTACGCCAACGGCGTGACCCCGGCCTACGGCAACACGCTCAAGGTGGCGTCGATCGGCAAGGACTACAACGCGCGCAATGACGGTCAGTTCGGCTTCGCCTTTCGCTACATCGCCGAGCAACTCAACAGCACCGAGTTCGGCCTCTACCTGGTCAACTACCACGCCAAGGAACCGACCATCGCCGCTGACCTCGGTGGCTACAAGGGCATTGACATGAATGCCCTGACCAACATGTTGTCCAGCGTTGCCGGCAGCCAGGCCGGGGCGCTGGCCAACGGTCTGGCGACTGCCGATGTGATGGGCAACATCCAGGCGCATCGGCGTTATGCCGAGGACATCCGCATGTACGGCTTCAGCTTCAACACGACTTTGGGCCAGGCCTCGGTGTTCGGTGAGATCGCCTATCGACCGAACCTGCCGATCGGCATTGCCGCGACCAACGATCTGATCGGCGACCTGGCCAACGGCGCGGCTACAGCGGTGACCGGCAAAGCGATCAATGTCGGCGGGCAGATGGTCACCCTCGACAGCCAGATCAACAACGCCGAACGCGTCGAAGCGTTCAACACCTCGCTGGGCAGCATCTACAACTTCGGCCCGACGCTGTCGTTCGACTCGATGTTCGGCATCTTCGAACTGGCCTCCGAGCACCTGCGCGGCAGCAGCCTGCAATACACCGCCTACGACGGCAGCACGCGTTACTACGCGGGCACCGGCAACACCTCCTATGTGTCCGGCGGTGATCGTGACGATCAGGTCAACCGCAACTCCTACAGCTACACGGTGATGTTCAACGGCACCTGGAACGACGTGTACGCCGGGGTCAACGTCTCGCCTTACGTCGTCTACAAGGACGACTTCAAGGGCAACAGCTATCAGGCCGGCAACACCATCGACGGGCGCAAGGCCTACACCCTGGGGATCAAGGCCAACTACCAGAACAAGCTCGAAGCCGAGGTGCAATACACCAACTTCTGGGGCGGCGGGCAGAACAACGGCATTCGCGACCGCGACAACGTCGGGTTCAACCTCAAGTACTTCCTTTGATATCCAGAACACAGGCGCACCCCTTGTAGGAGTGAGCCTGCTCGCGATAGCGGATTTTCAGTCGCAGTAGATGTTGTCTGACACACCGCTATCGCGAGCAGGCTCACTCCTACAAGGGACTTGCGGTGATTTTCAGACCTCACTCCCATCTCGGAGATCGATCATGTTTTACCCATCACGACTCAGCAAAACCATGTTGGCGCTTGTTCTGGGCCTGACCGCCGGCAGCGCCCTCGCCGCGATCACCCCGCAACAAGCCGAACAACTGAAAACCACCCTCACGCCCATGGGCGCCGAGCGTGCCGGCAACGCTGCCGGCACCATTCCGGCCTGGACCGGTGGCATTACCCAGGCGCCGGCCGGCTACAAACCGGGTCAACACCACCCGGATCCATACGCGGCGGACAAACCGCTGTTCACCATCACCAAGGCCAATCTGGATCAGTACAAGGCGCACCTCAGCCCCGGGCAGATCGCACTGTTCAACAGCTACCCCGACACGTTCCAGATGCCGATCTATCCGTCGCGTCGTTCGGGTTCGGCACCGCAGTGGCTGTACGACAACACCTTGAAGAACGCGACGTCGGCCAAGCTGCTGGAGGGCGGCAGTGGGTTCGCAGATGCCTACGGCGGCGTGCCGTTCCCGGTGCCCAAGGATGGCGTCGAAGTGCTGTGGAACCACATCACCCGTTATCGCGGCATCTACGTGGTGCGCCGCGCGTCCGAAGCCCCGGTGCAGCGCAACGGCAGCTTTGCGCTGGTCACCTCGCAGCAGGAAGCCCTGTTCAATTTCTATCGTCCGGGCGGCCAGTATGCCGACCTGAAAAACATCCTGTTCTATTACCTCGCCTTCGTGAAAAGCCCGGCGCGACTGGCCGGTGGCGCAGCGCTAGTGCACGAGATGCTCGATCAGCTCAAGGACCCGCGTCAGGCCTGGGTCTACGATGCCGGCCAACGTCGGGTGCGCCGCGCGCCGAACCTTGCGTATGACACGCCGATCGCCTCGTCCGATGGCCTGCGCACCGCCGACGACACCGACCTGTTCAACGGCTCGCCGGATCGCTACGACTGGAAGCTCAAGGGCAAGCAGGAAATCTACATCCCCTACAACAACTACAAGGTCGGCAGCCCCGACGTGAAGTACGCGCAATTGCTGACCCCCGGCCACCTCAACCCGCAATTCACCCGCTATGAGCTGCACCGGGTGTGGGTGGTCGAGGGCAACCTCAAGCCGGGTGCGCGGCATATCTATTCCAAGCGCGTGCTGTTTCTCGACGAGGACAGCTGGGGCGCGGCACTGGTCGATCAATACGATGGGCGAGGGGAGTTGTGGCGGGTGTCGATGGCCTATCTGAAAAACTTCTACGACCTGCCAACCACCTGGAGCGCACTGGACGTGTTCCACGACTTGCAGGCGCGCCGATACTACGTGCAGAACCTCGACAACGAAGAAGCCTCCACCGTGGACTTCTCGCAACCGGTGCCGGAAGACGCGTATTTCATGCCGTCGGCGTTGCGCCAGCGCGGCACGCGGTAATCCAGAATGAGCCTATTACGAGCGCTTTAATTGCTATCGAGTCTAAAGACCTGTCATTTATGACAGGTCTTTTATGAAGGGGCCTGTTGCATGCTTAGCCGATTCCAACCATTCGGTTGAGAGTCAACGGGAGGTACGCATCATGGCCGTCAATGGCACCATGAAGGGCCGGATCGAAGAATATCGACTTACTGATAATGAGCTGATTGCCACATTCGATTTTGTGTCGAGTCGAGTGGGGCGACTCGATTACGAAGACATGCAAGTCTATGGTGATATGACCTCGCCCAGGCAGATAGGCATGGGCTTCAACCTGGTTGATAAAGACCAGCCAAGTGGCACCTTTGAATTCCCGAAGGATGGAGGACAAGTCAAAAGAATCTGGTATTCCAATACTTTGGGTGGCCATGTTTATCCTGCTCGCCAAGGTGTCGTGGTGCTGCAGAACCATGCGCCGGCTGAAGTCAGGATCAACGGTAAACTGACGTTCACCACAGATCAGTTTGACGGCAGGTACTTCAAGGTCGATGTCACTTATGCAATCGATGGCATGGGTGAAATGACCTGAAGTTACTGATGCTATTGCTGCCACTGCCACTCGACATGTGAAGGACTTTCAGCTTTCAGGGATGGAAGTGATTAGTCCGTGTGAGGCGGGAGCGTCGGGGCTGTGAGTCTGGGGGGGGATTGGACTGACGCCATCGCGAGCCGGCGAAGGCCTGCAGGGGATTGGCGTTGTTCACATAATCTGTGATCAACGCCGTACCTGTGGGAGCGAGCCTGCTCGCGAATCGATCTTTTATTCACCGCAAAGCGAAGGTCAGACGCGGAAGTGGCTGACCATCTGTTGCAACTGACCGCCCAGGCGCGCCAGTTCAACGCTGGAGGCGGCGGTCTCGTCGCTGGCGGCGGCGGTCTGTTCCGACACGTCGCGCACGTTGATGATGCTGCGGCTGATCTCTTCGGCCACGGCGCTTTGCTGTTCGGCAGCGGCAGCAATCTGCTGGTTCATCGACTGGATGTTCGACACCGTACGGGTGATGCTTTCCAGTGACAGGCCAGCCTTGCGGGTCAGGGCCACGCTGCTGTCGGTCAAGACGCGGCTGTTGTTCATCACGGCCGAAACCTGCTGAGTACCGTTCTGCAGACCGGCGACCAGGCCTTCGATTTCCTCGGTGGATTTCTGCGTACGCTGGGCCAGGCCACGGACTTCGTCGGCCACCACGGCAAAACCACGCCCGGCTTCACCGGCACGCGCCGCTTCGATGGCGGCGTTGAGCGCGAGCAGGTTGGTCTGTTCGGCCACGGCCTTGATCACGTCCATGACGCTGCCGATCTTGTCGCTCTCCTGTTGCAGCACGCTCATGGCTTCGGTGGAACGCACCACTTCGCTGGCCAGACGTTCGATCTGCGCGATGGCTTCGTTCACCACCTTGTCGCCTTCACGGGCTTCGCCATCAGCGGCGGCAGCGGCTTGCGAGGCTTCCTCGGCATTGCGCGCGACTTCCTGCACGGTGGCAGTCATTTCGTGCATCGCGGTGGCGACCTGATCGGTCTCGACCTTCTGGCTGTTCACGCCGGCGCTGGTTTGCTCGGTCACGGCCGAGAGTTCTTCGGCGGCGCTGGCGATCTGGGTGACGCCGTCGCGGATGCCGCTGATCAGGTCGCGCAGGGTCACGCCCATGCGTGCGATGCCTTGTTGCAGCACGCCGAGTTCGTCGCGGCGGGTGACCGCGACGTTCTGGGTCAGGTCGCCGCTGGCGATGCGCTCGACCACGGCCAGGGTTTCTTGCAGAGGACGGGTGATCTGACGGGTGATGATCACGGCGGCAATCACACCGACCAACAGCGCCAACAGGGTGCTGATCAACTGGAAAGTACGGGCCTGGGCGCTTTCGATGTCGCGACGGTCGAGCTGGATCTGGTACAGCTGCTCGCTCGTGGTGACGATGGCGGCGCCCTGATCGGTCATCTCTTTACGTGCCTGCACCGATTCGCTGTTGGCGTTCTTGTACGCCTGCAGCGCGCTGCGGTAGTTGGTCAGGGCGGTTTCCAACTGACGCAGCGCGTCTTGTTGGGTCGCGGCGAAATGCACGTTCAGTTGCTTGAGGCTGGCAATCGCCACGTCCAGTTGGCCGACGGCTTTCTGCTCGGTTTCGGCGTTGGCGGCGGCGGTGTAGCCGCGCACTTCATAGCGCGCCAGGATGAACGCTTCCTTGGCTTCGGTGATGGCCTGGAACTGCTCGAAACGCTGCTCGCTCATGTCCATCTGACGGACGCGGTTGCTGATCGACTCGATCAGGTTGTAAGCCGTCTCGGCATTGGTGCTCATGACGTCGCGCGCGCTGTTACCGGTGCGGTAAGCGTTGCGCATCTTGTTCAGCGACGTCTGGTACTGGGCAATGGTCGCTGCCTGTTCCTTGAGCAGTTTGACGTTTTCCGGGCTCTTGAACTTGTTGATCAGCGCTTGCTGTTGCGCGGCAAAGCTTTCGAGGGTGGTCTGTACGTTCTGCGCGGCGGTTTCGTCGCCGTTGGTCAGCATGTATTGCAGGCGGACCACGCGCAGCTTGGTCAGGCCGGCGTTGAGCTGAGTGATGTCGCTCATCCAGTTGCTGCGGTCGATCAGACCGCCGAGGCTGGTCCAGCCGGTCAGGGCGAGGACGCAGGTCAGGGCCAGTACCAGGCCGAAGCCCAGACCCAATTTCATGTTCACGCTGATGTTGCCGAACCAGCTATTCATCACAATTCCTCCAGGAACGTAGAGCTTCTTGATCGTCGGTCAGGCTGGAAGATTGTTGTTTTTTTGAGCCAGCAAGGGTGTTAGCAGGACTGTATCGGCCGCAAACACGAGAGCTGAAAGGATTTTGTCCGTCGGAATTTGTAACAAAGGCTCTTCAAGACTTTTTTCACATGCGTTTCACCGACCACTTACGTGCGCTTCTCTACCCTTACCGCATCGTATTGACTGTGATGCATGCCGGCGAGGCGGCCCGATGTGGAATTGAGACTGAGTCTGTTCGGTGTCAAACGCTCGATCTCCCTGAGCGGATTGACCCGATATCGCAATACCTGGGTCGTGCTCGGCGCCTTGCTGCTGGTGATTCCGCTGACCTTGTGGCTGCTCGCCCCGGCGGCGGTGCCGGACCTGGCCCATGGCAATGTGTCCGGTGTCAAGGCGCTGGCGGCCGGGTGGGCCAAGGGCGACATGATTGTGCTGGTGCGTCACGTCGAGCGCTGCGACCACTCCCCGGCGCCGTGCTTGAGCGGTGATGACGGCATCACCGACCGCTCACGCAGTGTTGCAGTCAGTGTCGGTGCGCAGTTCGAGCATCTGGGCCTGAACAACGCCGATATCTATAACAGCCCAATGCTGCGCACCGTGCAGACCGCCGGCTACATGTTCAACCGCGCGGCCACCGGCGAAGACTGGCTGATCAGCTGCAAGGGCCGCATCTTGCAGGAAGCGCTGGCGCACAAGCTCCCGGGACGCAATCTGATCCTGGTGACCCACAGCGAATGCATGGCGGAGCTGGAAAAAGATTTGGATGCACCGATCTCGGACCCGGGATACGGCTCCTCGCTGTTCGTGTCCGCTGCGAACAAGGCTGCCCCGCGCATGCTTGGCTTCATTGAGGCCGCTGACTGGCACTCAGTGACCAGCCGATGAACTGACGCGTTTCCATCCCGTCAGCACACACAAAACCCGCCAGTTCCGGTAATGCCGATCAGTTAAGCGACCTCAGTGCTCAAAGCAACGACGATCAATTGTGGGGCTTGCTCGCGAAGACGTCGGTCCAGCAAACATTGATGTTGACTGCCCCACCGCTTTCGCGAGCAAGCCCGCTCCCACAGGGGATCTGCGCTTAACTGATCGGCATTAGCCAGTTTCGGCGGGTTTTTTATTGCCTGGCGCGACGGACGTCAGTAGCCGACGAAGTAGTACGCCTGCCGCCCGACCATCATGGTCTTGAGCACTTTGAGCGGCGCGACCGGTTCGCTGTCTGCCGAGATCACCGCGACGTTGGAGGGCGAGGCGCTGAGGAAGTCGTGCAGTTGCGCGTCGGTATCCAGCCCCTTGAGCACACGTTGGGTGTAGAACACGCTGGCGCCACCGACCCGTTCATTGGCCTGGAACAGCGCGACCTGCTGGCCGTTGGCTTGCAGGGTCTGAATGTGTTCGGTCAGCGGCAGGAACGACAGCTCTTTGTCGGCATTGGGCAAGGCCCACTGCGCGGCGCCCAGGTAGCTGGCGATCACTACCGTGAGCAAACCAGCGGCAATCGCCTGACGATGGCGGGCGACTTTTCCGATCAAACGGTTGGCGGTTTCATGCGCCTGCAAGCGATCGAACAACACCCGCGCATATTCGGCGGCGATCACCGCAGCGGCTGGGGTCATCGACATCAGGTACACCGTGCGCTTGCTGGAGGCCAGGGTCAGCATGATGAACTGCGCCACGATCCACAGGCTGAAAAACAGCAGGTAACGGTTAGCCTTCAATTCCTTACGGAAATGCCACAGCCCCAGATACACCAGGATGTTCCACGGCAGGAACGCTTCCGGCAGTTTGGCCAGGTAGTAATAGAACGGCTCGTAGTGCCCAGCCTCGACGAACGAGCCGCTGAAGCGACCGACGCTGTTGGTCAGCAGCACTTCCGCGACGGCGTGCGAGCCACCGCGCTGATAGAGCACGGCGAGCCAGATCAGCAACGGAATCAGGCCCACCGCCGTGAGCAGGCCGGGACGCAGCCAGGCGCCGATCTTCAAGCGTTTGTCGATCAGGTTGTCCGCCAGCAGGTAGGCGAAAATCACCACCCCGGGCATCGCCAGTCCGAGCACGCCCTTGCTCAACGTGGCGATGGCGATCCCGGCGATAAACAGCAGCGAGTTGCCCGCGTTCGGTGCGCGTTGCGCCTGAAAGAACGCCAGCAGCGCCGTGGTCACGCCGAGTGCCAGCAGCGCATCCTCGCCGACCCCGCGCACGTTGCTCCAGTAGCTGGCCATGGTCGCCAGCAGAATCCCCGCTGACCATGCCAGCGCTTTCGGGCGCCCGAAGCGGCGCAGCATGCCGTACAGCAGCATCACGCTGAGCAGCCCGGCTACCGCCGACGCCAGCCGCACCGCCCACGGCGAAACACCGAATACGCGCATGGCGCCGGCGTCCAGCCACAGGCTCAGCGGCGGTTTTTCCAGAAACGGCTCGCCGAACAGGCGCGGCGTCACCCAGTCATCGTCCAGGTGCATTTCCATCGCGATCCCGGCGACCCGGGCCTCGGTGGAGCCTTGCAACTGGTGGTTGCCCAGGGCGAAAAAGAACAGCAGGGCGGCAAGTAGAAACAGCGAAGTGGCGGTACGCGGCATGGGTTTCAGGCAACCGGAAAGGGCAGGAGCCTTGAGCATACTTCGCCAATGCTTAACAAATTGTGAAACTCACGCCAATTGGCGCGACCAACGCTTCTCCGGTGTTTCGAACAACGAATTGACCAGCGCCGTCAGCACATGATCCTGCCAGCGGCCGGCGATGTTCAGGTAGGCCTTGGCATAGCCTTCGCGTTCGAAACCCAGGCGCTCCAGCAAGCGTGCGCTGCGCTCGTTGCCGGGCATGTAGTTGGCCATGATCCGGTGCAGGTTCTGCGTATCGAACATGTAACCGATGCCGGCCTCAAGGCCTTCCTGCATCAAGCCCTGGCCCTGATGCGCGTGGTCAATGTGATAACCCAGATAACAGGCCTGAAACGCGCCGCGAATGATCCCGCTGAAATTGCACGCGCCGATCATCTGTTGGCCGTCCGGCGTCAGCAGGGCGAAATGCATGGCCAGCCCGGCCTCGTAGGCGCTGGCCTGAATCTCGAGGCGTCGGCGAATCTGTTCGGTGGAAAAGTATTCGGAGGTGCGGATCGGCGACCAGGGCGCGAGGTGGCGTTGGTTGCGGCGGTAGAAATCACTTTCCAGTTCGGCCTGATCCGGGGCCAGGATGGCGAGCGTCAGGCGTTGGCAGGGCAGGCTCAGCAGTGACATCGGGCGCTCCGGTTGGCAAGGTCGAGGGACAGGATTGCCCAGAGGGTGGAAAAAAACAAACCGCACTGGCTAATGCCGATCAATTAAGCGCTGATCCCCTGTGGGAGCGGGCTTGCTCGCGAAAGCGGTGGGGCAGTCAACATCAATGTTTGCTGGGCCGACGTCTTCGCGAGCAAGCCCGCTCCCACAATTGATCTTCGTTGCTTTGAGCATTGAGTTCGCTTAACTGATCGGCATTAACCGCACTGGCGCCCTGTACATTTCTTTGGTTGAGTGCACAGGGTTGTATCGAGTACGGCATTTCTGCAATTGGAGGAGCAAGCAATGGAATTTGCATTGACGGTGAACGGGCTGGCGCTGAGCGTTCGGTCCCCGGATCCAGCCCTGGTCACGCCAGTGCGCGAGGCGCTGAACGCCAGTTACCGCGAGCATGCGCCCTTTCTGGAGTGGGCGGTCGAACACACCAGCGAAGAGCGAGCGCTGTCGTCGATGTTGCGAGCGCGGGATGATTTCGCCAGTGAGTCCGGTGAGCGGCGGTTATTCATCGTGACTGAAGACGGACGCGCCATCGTTGGCTGCATCGGCCTGGTGCCGCGTCGGCGCAAGCGCTATGTCGTCGGTTATTGGGCCAGCAGTGCGTTTGCCGGCAAGGGCTACATGCGCGAAGTGCTGCAGCAACTGGTCAGGCGTCTGCCTGAGTTCACCTTTTACCTGACCACCTCGTCGGCCAACACTCGCAGTCAGCGTCTGGCTGAAGCGACGGGGTTTGCGCTGATCAGGGTTCACCCGCAGGTGCGACAAACGCCACTGCATGGCGTGCAGGACACCTGGGTGTATCGCTTCGGCGGCAAACGCCAGGCAAAAAAAAGCCCGCGGGAGAGCGCGGGCGAACCGTAGTTTCTTGAATGAGCGAGCGGACTGTACCGCTTTGGCGCAAGTGGAGCAGTGAAGAAAAATTCATCTGGTTTGTCGGAAGATCTCCGAGTGACGGCGAATAGATTTCACTCAAGAGTTTCTGCAGCGACAGCTTTTATCCTTGGCATCACGGATCAAAGGATCACCGAAATCTTATTTGATAATGTTTTGCAGCCGAACTAATGTCGCGGCGCTTTTGCGGGCTGACGTGAAGTCCCGCGAATGTCATGGCGTTTTCTTCGCAAGTTGCCCAGTGAGCGCCACTGAGACGCAGAAGGCGCGTCGTAAACCGGAAGATTTCTCTACACGGAGTAGAAAGCATGTTCAATCGCGCCATCCCCTTGGTCTTGGTTGCGGCAGTGTGGCTGCTGTCATCGAGCAGCGGCGCCTGGGCGGTACCGACAGTTCAAGCGCAAGTTCGGCCGCCAGACGCTGCCGGGCTGATGCGCGAAGCTCAGCGCCTGAGCCGCGAAGGTTCACTGACGCAGGCCACGGTCTCTGCCCGAGCGGCCATGGAGGCCGGCCGACAAGGCAGCGGTGGCGCCTTCGACTTCACTGAGCTTGAAGCAGGAGACTTGCTCGTTGATCTACTCCACAAACAGGGTAGGTACGACGAGGCCCGCCGAGCGGCTGAAGAGCAAATTGCGTACTGGGAACAACAAACTGCCGCCATGGCAAGGTCGAACAGGCGCGACCCGCGTATCACGAGCATGCTGGGTCGGGCGATCGAAGCGAGCATGATGGCGGGTGAAAAAGCACACGTAGCACGCCTGCAGGAAAAGCTGTTCGCTGTCGTCAGACCCGATCCGGGTCAGTGGCGCTTGTCTTCGGATGAGCCGCGCTTGCGATACAACCTCGCTGACTTCTCGATGCCACTTACGGTGGGACAGTGGAAGTTGACCAAGTTCCAGCCAGCCGAAAAGCGCGATTCCCATACCCTTGTTCTTTACACGCAGGCGTTGCCAGGCGGCCGCCTGAGCGCCGAGATTTCCCTGTCTTATGACGAAGATCAGCGCAAGGTGAGCGCAGCCGAGCGCCAGGCACAATTGAGTGCTTACCGGGAGCGGCATACGCCAAACGCACTGGAAGTGGCAATGCCCGATCTCGCCTTCGACGGCCTGACAGCCTTCAAGCGGGGAGAGCCATCGGAGTGTGAGGGCGAGGAATGCATCAATGTGCATTGGCTGACCTATCGTGGTGATTGGCGCATGGACATCGACATCACGTTCGGATTGCGGGACGAGGCCCAGGCGGCCGAGCAAATGCGTCAACTGTTCTGCGCATTGAATTGGCACAGTGCTCCGCCGCTGTTTCGTGAGCGTCCGATGGCCCGGCAGATCCGCGATATTGAGGTGGTTGCGTCCCTTGAGGACGGTGTGGCCAAGGCGGCTGAGCTGGCGAAACAGGCGTTGCCCGATGCGCATTTTTCGGCAGAAATTGCGCTGTTGCAGACTTACATTGGCGTGTCCCAATACCAGCGTGCAGACTTCGACGCCGCTCGCCAGGCGCTGGGTTTGGCCGTGCCCGCCTGGGAGGAGACTTTCAGCAATGAAATCCTCTATCGCAGTGCGCTGGACCACGGCGCCGACATCGCCTATCGACAGGGCCGAAGCCAGGACGCTGTTGCCCTGAATCGCAAACTCATCGAATGGCAGGAAAGCGATGCAACGCTGGGTTGGGCGGTTCCGAAGGATGAAAACGCTTTGGTCAACAACCGCAAAGGTGTGCATTTGCCCCTGCGCGTGGGCGACTACCGTTTGCGTCCGGACACACAGGGGCGGTTCTACTACGAAAACCTGCAGACCGGGGCACAACTCGGCCTGACAGTGGGCATGCCTGTGTCCTCTGATCAGGAGTTGGAGTCGACGCTGCGTTCGTTCATGTCGAAAAACCTGAACCTGCAAGCCGCAGGCCTACACAAGACAACGTTTTCACCCAGGTCCGCCGTGCATGGCGCCGCACCGGCAACGGGCCACAAGTGGGAGTTCGAGGTGTCGCCGCTGCCGGAAGCACAAGGTTCCTCCAGCGCAGACCCTGTCACCGACGTCTCACGTAAAACTCCGACAAAAATGGCCTTCTGGATCGTCGATCGCAACGAGCACCGGTCAATGTTGCGCGCACCTGTCACTGACAGTGGTCGATCCAGGACCGAGGCAGATCAAATTGCACAGGCGTTATCCTGGTAAAGGTCGGTGCGCCAAGGGCCGAACGTAATGGAAGATCTTGGGCCACCTGTCCATCCAACGGTTCAAGGCAAGTGATCGGCAGCGAAATCGGCTTCCGAACGTGCCGTCAGCCGTCCCTTGCGACAGGCCTGCTGAAAGCGTTCGAAGTCTCGCTCGTTCTGCGCGGTATAACTGCGTGCGTATTTGAACAGCGCGTCGGCCAGGGCATCGCCCTTGCCGATGTAGCCGCTGATCAGCGCCGCATTGCCCGAGGACTTGGCGTGAGCGCGGGCGAGTGCGCGACCGCAGACCCGGGCATAGGCGGCGAAGGTTTCGGCGTCGAAGGTTTCCAGCTCGGCGGAAATTTTCATGTCGCGCAATTGCCGCACATAAAAATGCCGACCGCTGGGTCCGGTGGTCCAGCCGAGAAACAGATCGCTGGCCGACTGCATCAGGCGTTGCCCTTCGACCACACGCTGACCTTCATGGCGAACCTTTGATTTGGTTTTCACATAATCGGCGAGCGCAGAGCGCCGCGCTTCCTTGAACTGCAAAAACAACGGAAATTCCTGATCGTCGGTCAGCAACGCCACCAGACACCGCGTGCCGACGCTGCCGACCCCCACCACCTTGAACGCCATGTCCTGCACGTGAAACCGTGACAGCAACTCACGCCGGTCAGCCTGCAGCGTGGTTCGATAGTCACGCATGAACGTGTCGAACAACGGTCGCCAGTCCGCCAGCCGCAACCAGTCATCATCGGCGTCGAGCAGCGTGGTGTTCTTGTGCAGGTGGAAAATTTCCGGCAAGTCATCGCGAATGATCAGCCGCCCGCTGGCGTCGCGCTCGCTGATTTTCGGCAGCAACTCGGCGTGAGTACGCCGCTCGGCTTTATCGACGGCACGCTGCACATGCTCCAGCGCACTTTTGCGCGCCTGATCGAGCAAGTCTTCGTACTTGATCGATTCGTACCAGGTTTCCAGCGCACTCTGTTCGGCGCACTCCAGCATGGTCGCCTGATAGGCGCCGACCATCTGCCGGCACACCTCTTCCTGAACCGAATCACCATGGCGCAAATCACGGGTGGCGATCACAAAACTGGCTGCCAGACGCTTCACATCCCACTCCCACGGCCCGGGGTGAGCCTCGTCGAAATCATTGACGCTGAACAACAGATTGCGCTCGGGCGTGGCAAACCCGCCGAAGTTCATCAAGTGCGCATCCCCACAGATCGGCCCGACCAGCCCCATGTTCGCCGTGCCCGACAAGTCATGCGCCTGCACCAGCGCATTACCGCGAAAGAAGGTGAAGGGCGACACCAGCATCCTTCCGTAACGCAGTTCCACCAACGAGGCGACGCGGCCCTGACTGGAGGCCTTGATCAGCGGGATCGGATCGCGGTTCATTTTTCCGGTGGTGGCGTGGGCGCTGCGCGAGCAAAGCTTGCGGGCGTTCTTGCCTTGCTTCATGCGGGTTTGGAGGGTGGTCATAGGGGCCTTTTTTTGGCTTTGCAACGTTGTCCCGGCCATCCCTTGAAGCCTGAAAAGCCCCGGGAAAGGCCAGCGTTCATCGGGTGGCAAATTGATATTGCGTCAGGTAGCATTCAAATGCCATCACCCCCCCTGGCATTGAGTAAAGCACTATTCAGGCCCGTCGGAGTGTGCGTAACGCCTTCCACACAGGGTAGCCGGGGCGGGATAGGCGGCATCACGTGATGCTGCTCCAAGGCTGAGCTTCACATTCACAAAATGAAAGTTATCGGGCCCTTCTCGGATCGTTATGGGCCCTCGCTTGCGTTCACTTTGATCGCATCGTTCTTGTTCCAGGGATTAGGCACACGATATGGCTTTACTCTTTCCTTCTCGATCCGCTTGCCAGTTTGATACTCCGGGTGAGCGGCGTTTGGCAGAACGTCTGGAGAAAAAACTTACGGACGATTGGCTCTCCTGGTTCGATGTACCCATCGGTCTCAAGGCCCGACGACCTGACTTTGTCATCATGCACCCGAAGAAAGGAATCCTGGTGCTGGAGGTCAAGGACTGGAAGATCGATATCATCAAAAGCATGAGCGTGACCCAGGTCAGCATACTTGTCGAAGGTGAGCTGAAAAGTGTTGCCAACCCGCTAGAGCAGGCGCGCATCAATACCTTTGAGGCCGTGAATCTACTTCAGAAAGACCCTGCCTTGAAACAACCGCCCGGATCTATCCGCGAGGGCAATTTATTGATGCCCTACAGTTGGGGCGTGGTGTTGCCCGAGATCACCCGAAAGCAATTTCAAAGTGAGGGGCTCGCTCAGGTAATGAGCGCTGATCGGGTCATCTGCCGCGACGAAATGACCGAAACGGTGGATAACCAAGAGTTTGAAAAGCGTCTGACTGACATGTTTGTCCAGCGGTTTCCTTGCCATCTCACCGATGCTCAAATTGATCGCGTGCGCTATCACCTGTTTCCGGAAGTGCGGGTGAATGTATCACCCGGTCAGTTCGGACTGTTCAGTGCGCATGACGCACCGGTACCAAGCTTCATCAAGGTCATGGACTTGCAGCAGGAGCAACTGGCTCGTTCCATGGGTGAAGGTCACCGGGTCATTCACGGCGTCGCAGGTAGCGGCAAGACGATGATCCTGGGATATCGTTGCGTATACTTGGCGCAAACGTCGAGCAAACCTGTTTTGGTCCTGTGCTACAACAAATCCCTGGCTGGACGGTTAAAGCAAGTACTGACCGCTCACGGGTTAAGCAACAAAGTGTCGGTGCGCAACTTTCATGGTTGGTGCTGGGATCTGTTGAAAGCAGCGGGTGCTGATTTGCCTGGTAAAGATTTGACCCCCGAGGAGGCCAAGGCGTTTCTTGAGCACCATGTATTCGAGGGTGTCGCCAGCGGACTCATTGCCAAAGGGCAATATGGCGGCATATTGGTCGATGAGGGGCATGACTTCCAACCTGAATGGTTTGAACTGGTCGTCAAAATGCTCGATCCGCAGATCAACTCTTTATTGGTGCTCTACGACGATGCACAAGCCATCTATCGTGGTAAGGCTGGCAAGGGCGGTATGGAGTTCAGCTTCGCCAGCGTCGGCATCCAGGCGCCAGGGCGAACCACCATTCTGCGCCTCAACTATCGAAATACCCTGGAGGTGCTGTCGGTGGCCCGAGCATTCTCCCTGGACCTCCTGAATGCGCGTGATGCTCAGGAAGACAATGTTCCGATCGTCGCGCCTCAAAGCGCTGGACGACGCGGCCCGATCCCCGAACTGCTCCATTGCTCGACGTGGCGGCAGGAGCGCGACTGCATCGTTGAGCGGATTCGCGATGAACAAAACAAAGGGCGCAGTCTGGAAGATATGGCCGTGGTTTATCGCACTTCCTCCCAGGCACTTCAGATCGAAAAGAATTTGGCGTATGCAGGAATTCCTTTTGTCTCCGGTCGTTTCGCCAAAGGCCGCGGCGAACTTTACAGCGGTGCAGATGCGGTCAAAGTCGTCAGCATGCACTCTAGCAAGGGGCTGGAATTTGGTCTGGTGATCATCCCCGCATTGCATGAAATGCCCAAAACGGGCGAAGAAGAGGCGGACGAAGCCCGTTTGCTCTATGTCGCCATGACGCGAACAATCGAGCGTCTGGTGATGGTTCACCGTGAGCATTCGATTTTTACGACCAGAATACGTGAGGCAATTGATGCGGTGAGGGCGCATCTGGCGGGTGATGATGCGATAGAGGTGGCGGGCTAAGTTGCCATGCCAATCAGGGAGTGATTTCTTTGTTCAGATGAGTCCGGCTCTTTGAACGTTTATTCCCGAGGGATCAAGTGATAGCGCCAGTGCCTGGAGAGTGGCCGTGGTTTTAACGGTCGAGGGGGGGCGAACGATAGGGGGATGGATTTCAGGCAGAAAAAAAGACGTCCTTGGACGTCTTTGTTTGATCATTTGGTGGGCCGGGGTAATTTGAAACAAGTCGGTATCTATCTGTTTTTGCAAGTTAATAATTGATTGGTCAACTTGCTTGGAATACCAGTTGGAACGCTACGTGGTCTGGATTCCGATGGACGGTGCTTTTTGAGCTCCGTCCCCAGAAACGAATCGGGATTGAATCTATCAAGCAAATGGTCGCGCCGTTGATTGTTGCCCCTGCGCGTACGATGTCCCCACTCGCAGGTACAGGGGTCCCTAGCAAACGATACCGTCAATGATTGCTGTGTTGGCTAAGCCGACTCTCGAAGTACTGCGCAGTCTCTTTGTCGGTGCAGTACAGGTAGCAACCCTTCATCCCACGTGTCATCAGAGTTCGGTATGTATTTTTGATGATCAGGTCTGTTTCTTTTTTCGCCAGGGTAGGTTGCTCTTTCATCATTTTTTTCCAGCCGCGAATCGATTTATCGTGCTTGTCGCGCTCGTCCGGGGATGTCACTACCTTACCGTCACGTACGATTAGGTCTGGCCCGATGATCACCCCGATGTAGTCGACTTCCAAACCTTGGCAGGTATGAATACAGCCAACTTGCTCAATGGAGTTCTCAGCGATGATCCATAGGCTGCCATCCTGATCCAGGTTCCATTGGCGTTTGTAGTCACCAATGACGATATCAGCAGCGGTGGAGTCTTTCTTGCTCAGCCAAGGCCAGCAATAGCCCGCGACCACACGAGCTTTGTTTCCGTGGTTTTTCTCGTTGATTGCTTCATGCATCGCCTGAGGTGAGTCGAACACCTTAAACTCGTACTCTTGAGTCTCAAGCGTCGGATTTGCCGTCGAGCGAATGCCTAGCGTGTCATCCAGCCATGCTAGGTAACCGTCAGAACCACTGCAGCGAAACTGCGAAGACAGCACGTGTTCTTCAACCACAGCACCCTTGGCTTTTGCAAAGGCGCGTATCGCCTGCTTGCTGCCGATATCGCTCAAGGTTACACGCTGGTCTTCATCAATGAAGAAAATTGAGCATTTCGCTGAATCAATCAGCTCCTTGATCTGGTTTTCCCCAAGGTTTCCATAAAGCCCGCTTTTCTCATTCAGCCGGTGAGCTTCGTCCACGATAAGCGCATCGAATGTGTTGGGCTCAGTGTCGATGAATGCCCCAGAGCCTGAAAAGAAATTCGAGAATTGGCTGCGCTTGATGGTGCCAACCAGTTTGCTCTCGTAGACCTTGCGCGGGGCTGCGTTCTTGGAGACGTATTTGCTCATCAGCTTCAATTCGGTGAGCTTCACGAGCAGATTGATAGCCAGAACGGTCTTCCCGGTGCCCGGTCCACCTTCGATGATCATCACCTTGGGTGCTTGGTCCGAGGCCTCGCTTGCCGCTGCCAGCGCCGACTCAAAAATTGCTTTCTGATCGTCAATCAATACGAACTCTGGTTTGCCTTTCATCAGCCCACCGAGGGCATCGGCTAGCGCCTTGGACGGGCGAATTTTTCCAGCGGACAGCTCGTAAAGAACCTCTTTGTTGTCGCCATGACTTATATGCTTTTTCAGAAAGCTCCTGAGTTTGCTGAGCTCTTCCGGGCCTTTCAGAAACAGCGGAGCTTTGCTGATGTGGGGCTCGTAGTGAGCTGAGTCTATGATGCCGTCGCTGACGTAGTTATGGAGGTAGGCACACGGACGGATTTCGATGCTTTTGTCATACACCGCCTCGTTGAAGCCTTCCAGCAGCGCTGCATATGACCATACCTGATAGGACGGGTGAATGGTCTCAATGAGGCCGCCACCCAAGGCCGTTTTGACGATGGCATCCTTGGTTGTGGCGTTGGCCTTACTCCATTGCTTCAATTCGATCAGTACGGCTTTTTTTGCCTGGTTTTCGTCGCGACCGGTGAGTAGAAAGTCGATTCGCTTCGACGACTGCGGAATGTGCAATTCGATGGCCAGGCCTGCGTCGCTCGGCAGGCCCTCATCTCTAAGGACCTTGGCCATGTACGTTAGAGATCCTTGCCACGACCTGATTTCCGAGGTGCCAACGTTTTTGCCGGTAGCTTCCTTGTAATGCCTGAGGATCACCTCCTCGATATCATCGTTATCGTTGTCTTTAAGAAATTGCTGTTTGGTCGCAGCGTAAACGATCACGGGTTGTCCTTAGATTCGGGGTGGTCAGAGTCGGTCGTACTTTTTGCTGTTGCTTTTGGCTTTATCCACGGGGTACTTCTGGCCATTCGAGGCGAGTTTTCGTGTCACCGCCTCGTTGAGGTCAATGCCGAGTACGCTGCTCAGGCGAACCAGGTACATCAATACGTCCGCCAATTCGTCCTTAACGGCTTGGCCGATTTCGGGGTCTGTTGCGGCGGAGATCGAATCGGCATCGCTCATCCATTGGAAAATCTCGCACAGCTCTCCTACCTCGCCAGTGAGAGCCAGGATGAGATTTTTGGGGGAGTGGAACTGCTGCCAGTCGCGATCATCTGCGAACTGCTGAAGGGATGCGGCAAGCTTCATTACGTCAACCAGTGGCGCGGATGAGCTGTCTGAGTCACTCACGGGGCTATCTCTTGGGCATCAGTGGGGGGAAATGTGTAGGAAATCCGGCCTTGGATTGTAAGAGTTTTTTCTGCTTTCGCAGATTTTTTTGCGTGTTTTCTCAAATGTTGGCTGCCGGCAAGAATTGCTTGCCAGTGTTCGCTATCTGCATTGAGCGTGGCAGCCATTCGTGCTTGCAAGATAGGTGGACAGTCCAATTATGGTAATCGACAGTAAACGACCCAAAACTATGGTTGGTAGAAGGCCGCTTTCGACTCTTAGCTGCTCTTTGCAGATGGCAGTTCACGGCCAGAAGCGGTCAGTCTTAACCAATAGCGTTCAACCCACAGTTGTTGGCGAGAGGGGTAAATCCGCCAATAAAGGATGTATGAGCTTCTGAATGAGTTTATAGCTGATTCAAACGCCCCTAGCATCCGCGCCGACATGGCACTCAAGAAAATTCACCGCCTCCTGGTACAAGCGGACTGAATGATTGCAATACCTGCTTAATAATCACCTCAACAGCACTTTCCGTGGGCAGAGCCACTTGCCATTCGGTGAGTAGTCTTCGATAATCCAATAGCTGAAGCTGTCAGGTAATTAAATAATTAACTTGTCGGTCTGGTGTTTGTAATGCCCATCAAAGCGTGAATGCATTGAGTTCTTTAGAGTTGCTCTCTAATTGGGAAGTATGGTTCAATTTTAGGCGAGAGTTGATGTTCAGGAGAGGCTGAGTGGGCTAGAAACCGCTCGTTTAGGGGAATTATGCAGAAAGATAACGGCTACTCTACGACTGAAATTGTTGAGACTATACTAAATCGCCTGAATTCTTCCACTAGAGGTAAGAAGTCAGGCCAATACACTTATGTGATCGGCAATAATGGTACTGGGAAGAGTAGAATATTAGGAGAACTCGCCGAGCGGCTAAAGAAGGTTAGATCGGATAGAGTGGTTGCATGCATCGCCAGTACGGTCCATGACCGATTTGTTTATGGAGAGCACAAAACTGTAATATATATGGGGGCTCGAAATTCTTCGAATGCGGTGTTTCTCTCAGCAATAGATAGACAGCTTGCTAAATATATTCTTCAGGCTATGCGACTAGATCGCCGCTTGTTAAGATATTTACTTGAGGCTGTGAATATGAATTTGTCTTTTTCTATTGGTGAGAAGTCAATAGAGACTATTCTTAATCCACCTGGGAAAGCTACGAGGGATAGTAATAGAATAACCAAAAGAGCAGCTGACTTAGGTTTATTATCTCCGCGACCAATTGCGATGCTTCGGAGAATTACAGAGGGCAATGGAAGGTTTGAGCAATTAACTGACGCTCAAATCCCTATGCTCCTGAACTATCTCGAGCTAAATATTGATTTCACGCTTCGAATTGAGCTGGCTGGAGGAGAGTTTATTGGGTTTGATGAGCTTAGTACAGGTGAACAAAATAGGTTGTTGTTGTTCTCAAAAATTTTAAGTGTAATGCGCGATGGCGCCGTTTTTTTAATCGATGAGCCAGAGATAAGCTTACATCTTCACTGGCAGATGGACTTTCATAAAACACTTGAAAAACTGCTATCAAGACTTAATCGTTTCCATGTCGTCGTTGCAACTCACTCACCTACGATTATAAGCGAAGCTGTCAAGGTTGATGGTAATAGCCTCGATAACATGGTTGCTGTGCTGCACCGAGAGCACGAGACTGGTGAGCGTTTAACATATGCCGGGCCAGGTGCAGGCTCAGTTATTTGTAAATTCCATAACTTTGCAGAAGTAGCTAGTCACGACCAGCTAGTGCTCAGATTTTTTCAAACTTCGCCCTACCAGACGAGGGAGGTCAGTGTAGAGGTCGCTGATGCTGTGCTGAGCGTGGCTGAAGGTGGTATAGAAAAAAGTGATGCTGTGAAGCTTCTTAACGAACTGCGAGCGGTGATCGGGTTATCCAAGGAAGCAGAACAGCAGATCGAAGCCGCTCTAGTCCTGGTAAAAAATGACCTAGTAAACTCTATAAAAATGAAGGATGCAGGATGAGGTCTCTCTGTATAAATGCCGATCAAAAGGAGCACTTAGCGAAACTACTAAGAATGATGAGAGCGAAAGAGCTAAACGGAGGAGAAGCGTGGTCGGCATTTTCATCGCCAGCCCGATCAAAATCATTTACTCGGAAAAACGCTCATTGGAAAACGGTAAATTTCACCGAAGACGAAGTCAATACATATAAAACAATTCGCAAAGAAGTGCAGGAAAGACTTTTTGAACAATGCTTAGGGTGTTGCGCGTACTGTCGTCGCCCGGTAGGGCATTACGGCTGGGCATGGCATATTGAGCATGTTCTTCCAAAATCGAAATATCCTTCACTGGCCTTCAAACTCTCCAACCTAACCGTAGGGTGTGTGCATTGTAATCAGTGGAAAGGAGCTAGGGTTGACAAGAAAGTGTCCAAAAGAGCACTTCCTATTATCAATCCTCTGGTGCCAGAATTTATTTATTCCAACCATTTAACCTATGTTCAGATTAGCACCGAGTCATTGTGCTTCGCAAAATACTCTACTCATTCGGATGAAGGCTTGAAGACGTATGAATTGCTGTCGTTTGAAGAGCTTGAGCGGGCTTATGCCATTAATGGTATGCATGCACCAACAGCTGCCTTACATGAGCGTTTAACTCGGGCAATGAGCGCTGCACTTACAAGCCCAGAAAGGCGGGAGCTTATAGAGCTGCTCAGTGGGTTGAAATCCTCCCTCTATAGGCTTCCATGAGGAGGGGCCTATAAAAGAATGAATGACATCAGTAATTGTTCAGAACGTATAGTTCGAGACTTCTTGCACAATAGTACTGAACATAGCCCGCTAAAGTAGATTGAGTCGTGCAGGACTTCGCTAAATTTTAGAAGTCTGCACGACTATAAAAAACAGATACAGTTAATATTAAGCTATGCGCGCGTGCGGGAGACTAAATTGCGGAAAGTTATATTGCGGGCAAGCAAATCGCTTAAACCCTTCCGAGTGATTTTACGAACAAGTCCCTCTGAGGGTTGGCTAGAAGTCGGCGTGAGAAAGTATGAGGGATGAATTACCATGATGACAGCGTCTGAATATGATGCTTAATTGATATTTTTTTAACAACACCAAGTCCGGGGTAGTGGCGAGTGCCATGAAGAGTTATAAATTCTTGCAAGCCAGCAGTGTTGACGAAATTTCCTGGGTTCGTTGATACATAGGAAATAAGCAAATCTAAAGCTTCACGAAATTTACCGCCGGGGTCACTTTGGCTGTCATTATCAGAATATGAAGAAAAGTGACGGACATACATTTGATTTGACCGGAAAGGATCAAGATAAGACATGTGCAGGGTAACGACAAATGCTGGGCCGCCGCCTTCAACGAGACGTTCGCTGAGAATCGTATAATCACCAAATCCAATAGCATTTGGAAACGATCTATACCCATTATGAAAGTTTGAATAGTACGATTCTGTACCGTAATCTAAGTTCCTGGTTTTTTTGTCAAAGCCATCATGATAGAGGACGGCTCTTGGAAGAACTCCCCATACCGAAAAATCTGTCTTATCTGGATTAAGTGCCACAGCAGAGGCTCTCATTAGGTCCACAACTAGAGCAGGAGTAACAACACCTTCAACATAAGCGACGAAAGGTATGGTAAAGCTTCTTAACAATGCTATGGCAGGCGCATCAGACGCATCACGTATTTTTATACATGGGACGAATGAGCCTTGGCCGGTCCCTACTGTTGCAAGGTGGGTTCTCAGGGATGCCGTAATATTTGATCCCGAACCAGTCACGAATTCGCTTTGAGACGGATTAATTACCACCCACGAGGTGATTCCAGCAGCTGTCAATTCGGAGACGGTAGTCGCTAGGGGGGCAAGGTTTAAATTTACTGGCTCTAAAATAGGACATACATTGCTGGCGGGTATATGCCCAACGAGTTCTTTGAGTGCGGTTAGTTCAAACTGTTTGCCTTTGAGAATTGGGTAGTACATGAAGCTTCCTTACTTAAAATGGAACTCATATTTTCCACAAGCCCAGCTCGGGCCTTGCGGGTTGATCCAAATTCAACTCCAGCCGCTAATAAGGATGCAGGTAAAGACAGTATAAAGTCTTTGTCCAGAGCCCTGGTCTGTCGAATAATTTTTCTAAACGCAGTACGAACCTTCTCATTGGCGGCAGATGCCAATAATCGTTCACACTCACGAAAAATCTCAGTATTGCTCACATTGGGTACAACGCCAAATAACGATTCGGCGAGCCCCACATATTCGTCACGCCGAAGCGATCTCATCAAGACTCGAACATCAATCCGTGCATCTATAAGTTGCGCAGATCTCACCTCTCGAAAAGTACCACTCTTGTTTAGCAATATAACTCCGACCTGTTCCGGTACTGTGTGCAATACTGAATTGAGATTCTTTGCTGAGACAACTACGTTGACTTTGTCAAATATCTTCAGATAAGAATCAACTTGAGATTTCAGTCGAGTTAGGTTGTCATAGTCAGTTTTTATTTCATAACATGTTGAAATGCCATTTACGATTACACAGTCTGCTTTGCTCGCACCCACTCGGAACTCAGTAAGCATTGTAGAGCTGTTTATTGAATGTCTACCGATGAGGATTTTCTTTACAATAGAGTTTTTATAATAGTACTCATTACGATATTCCCTGCACAGTAGGCTGTAACAAAATTCAAATACACTAGCGACAGTAAAGACATCATCAAAGCTATCTTGATAGCATTTAGCCACTCTCGTGACAAGAGAGAAATCACCCTCCGAAACGGAATTGATGTTACTGCTGGAAAAAATTTTCGCTATCTCGTTGAAATTCAACATGTTTTATATCCAGTCAACGATTTCATCATGAGTAAAAAAATCAAAACCAATCTAGAGATGCTTCCGGTCGGCGCACATTACCACGCTCGCGCGAGCCGTGGCTCCGCTTGAACTCACTCCCAAGCTGCTGGTGGCTAGGGGCGCTATAGTTGAACGGTAGCTTTTGGCTGTCAGATGCCCTTCACGAGCGGCTGGCATGGGGTCGATAGCAGCCGGTGTCACTCAGAGATTGAAAACCCATGACTTTTCTAGACGCCGTGCGAGCAGTCGGGCCGTTAGCAGGTAGTAATACCGTGTAGCCTCACTGCGGTGGTTCATGCGATGCTCGAGAAACCAAGCCACATGCTTTCTCTGCCAACCCCAAGGCGTTTCTTGCCGCCAGCGCTCTGCAATTTCAGCCTGGATGAGCTTTGCTTGCCGTAAATGGCGCTGCCGTGTTGCGTACGAACCCGTCAGCACCGCAGCCAGGAACAGCTCCATATTGAATGGCTTGTTCATTAGCGACCTCCTACGTAGGCTGCGACCACATCAATCCGACCGTGCCCCAGCTCATAGCTGATTTGCCTCCGGGCCTCACGATCTAGGTTCCTATCTATCTGGCAACATTGGCCGCCGTTGATAGGTGCGCGGTGTTGGGTGATTTGGTCATAGCGCTCACATGCGTACGCCGCTCGTAGCTCATGGAAGCCTTTGAGGTTGTGTGCATGCAGCATGTCCCGCGCAGGGCGGATGATTTTTTGCAAAAGATTCAGGTAGCTTTCGTGTGGCGCTAGCAGGTTGCGGCTACTTGCTGGTGATACCTGCTCTGCAAATTCAAGAGCCTTGCGAACATAGTCATCCACCACTATCCAACGGGGTGCAGAAGCACCGGCGCGGCCACCTTTAGTGCCCTCCTGGATGTTGATCTTGCCTAAGTGGCGGGCTTCACGACTTAACCGTGGCAGATCAGCCAAGATGGCCTCACGCAAGCGCATGCCGGTGGCTCGCGCCAGCAGAACGATCGCTGCAGCTCTTATGTGATGAAGATTGCAAAGCGCCTCGACGATCTGCTTAACCTGTTCGCGGTCTTGGCCCTGCGGCACTGAATGTCGAACGCTGGTACGCTGCATTCCCAACGCCTTGCTCGGACTTGGCAGCTTCACGTACTGATCACCGCGAAGCGCCGCCATGGTCCTGTTAACGCTGGATAGCCGGTTTTGTGCGGTGCTGACGGCGAGGTCACCGCGCCGAACCTGGTCGCGCAGGTACGTCGCATAGTCGGCCAACATCTTCCGATCAATCAGCCGCGAGTCATTGATGCCGGGCCCCTGCTCGGAGCGGCACCATTTCACGAATGCCAACCACCGATCACAGTGCGCTTTGACCGTCCCGTAATGACCACCGCCGAACATATCCTTTAGCGCCTGCGGCCCTGCGTAGCTCAATTGCCTGCCGTAGCCGAAATTACGACCATCGCGTCTACCCACCAATGCCATGTCGGTCACCTCATCTCCCGTGCTCCAATCCTCGCCCCACGTCATCCCGCCAAGAATGCTGAGTGTTATCAGGGATCAAGGCCCCTGCGACCTGTGAGGGTGTCCACTGACGCAGGACTGGCGGCTCCTTACGACCGGGAGCAAGGGCATCTCATGATCTGGCCTCCTGAGCACCGTTACCGGTGGGCGGGTGGAGGCTGCACTGGCTGACGAGACCTGTGCCGCGAGATTCTGAGCCGGGTGAACGCAGCGGTGCGATGACCGGGGCATGCCTGACTGTCAGTCAGGTGCAGTCCATTCCCTGGTCTGCGGCACCGTCATCTGCATGGCTGTTGCTGGTGACATCGGCGTTTGTCACGCCGATTGTCGCGAGGGGGAATGCCGCAAAGCCATGTGCGATCAGGGTTGCAGCAGTGCTAGAAGTGCCCGTCTCTTTCCAGAAGAAAGAGACGGGCACAGGTTGGCGCAAGATTCGGCCAAGCGGATAGGTTGCTGCAGGGCAGCGAAGTAGGAGGTGTTGTCTGGCGCACGAGGGCCATGATCTGAAGTAGGCATCCATCACCGGGGAGGTGACCGGGCGAACTGCCGGATGCGAATCGCCATTTGGGGGAGAACCACCACGAGAGCGGCGTGACCTTCAAGGTTCGGGCCACCTGGGTTGCTGTCATCGACAGCTCTTGCACGGCCAGTTTTACGCCTGTGGATAAACCCGGTCAAGGTTCGAAATTCAGCGCCACTTTTGACTTGAAGAACGGTTATCCACCGGTGGAATTCCGTGGTAAATCCTGGACAACGTGGTCGCTTTGAGCTCTTCAAAGTAAGGTCCTGCCAAACAGGGCGGCTTTGCAGCCCTGTTTGGCAGGACCCGTGCTGAGAAGCGGATAAGCGAGGCTGCTTGCCCCGAATCTTGAGCGCTCAGTTGCTGTCGCCGCCGTTATTGCGCCTGTACAGCGCTAGCGGATCGGCACCACGTTCTTGTCTCTGACTTGGCCGTATGCAGAGGCGAGCATGCTGCCGGTCGCGGCTTTCTGGATGTACTCACTCCACCAAGCCATCATCGGGCGCCGTCGCTCGATGTAGTCGGCTCGGTTGTAGGCGCTCCGCACCTCATCCTTGTCGACGTGCGCCAGGGCCACCTCGATGAGCTCCGGGTCCCAGCCATGTTCATTCAAGATGGTGCTTGCCATCGAACGCATGCCGTGGCTGACCAACCGATCTTGGAAGCCCATACGTTTTAACGCCATGTTGGCGGTCTGGCTATTGGCGTGGGTGCGTGGATTTCTGTCGGCCGGGAAAACGTACTCGCGATGACCGCTGTGAGTCCTCAGTGACTCCAACAGTGCGACCGCGTGATCACTCAACGGGATGCTGTGAGGGCGGCGTTTTTTCATCCGCTCCGGTGGGATAGTCCAAACACGCCTCTCGAAGTCGATGTCTGCCCAACGAGTAGTCGCCGCCTCGGCGGGGCGAGTCATCGTGTGCAGCTGCCATTCGATCAGGCAGCGGGTGGTGCGTTTGATACTGGCGTTCGCGATCTCCAGCATGAGTTCGGGGAGCTCTTCGGGCGGAAGCGCAGCCATATTCTCTTTCTTGGGCTTCTTGAATACTGCCCTGATGCCGCTGAGTGGGTTGGCGAAGATCAGACCGGAGTTCACCCCGTAGGTCATGATCTCGTTAAGCCGCTGGCTAAGACGTTTGACCGTCTCCAGGCTGCCTTTCGCTTCGATTGGACGAAGCAATGCGATCACCATCGGCGCGGTGATTTTCGTGAGTGGTGTCGTCTTCAAATCGGGGAACATGTGCAGCGTGAGCGACCGCCAAATGTCCTCGGCGTAGGCAGGGGTGACCGAGTCCTTCTTGAGTTCGAACCAAGCGGTGGCCACGTTCTCGAAGGTGTGTTCCGTTTCGGCGCGCTTGGCTTCATTCAGCGTATTGCGCTGCACCTTCGGATCGATGCCCTGGGCGAGCAGCTCCCGCGCATCGACTGCCATCTTTCGTGCGTTCGCCAACGACAGTTCGGGGTAGGTCCCGAAGCCGATGTTGATGCGCTTTTTGGTCACTGGTTCGCGGTAGTTGAAATTCCACAGCAACGAGCCGTTGCTGCGTACGCGGAGCTGCAAACCGTCACCGTCTGTGAGGACGTAATCCTTGGACGCCGGTTTGACTCCCTTGAGCTGTCGATCGGAGAGGCGGAGGTTTTGAGCAGGCATGAGATTGTCCTCAGGCACTAATTCGGTATTCCAAAGATTAGCACCGGACGGACTGGAATACCGTCTGGAATACCCGAATGGCTGGAACTCAAAAACTCTCACAAGACCGCAAAAGCGCTGTAAGCCGCGTATTTGCTGGGTTTCAGGCACAAAAAAAGACGTCCGTGGACGTCTTTAGATGATGAAGTGGTGGAGCCGGGGGGATTTGAACCCCCGTCCGCCAGTGCTCCGCTGTCGGTACTACATGCGTAGCCGTGTCTATTAAGTTAACCCTCAGCGACCCGACGGGCAGGGTGCTTTGGGCGAGTTGTGTAAGTTTTAGCCGCTTCGTCCACAACGTACTGCACGGCGATTCTGTTCTATATGACAATCATTTTGGGTTTACAGACATCCCCTGATGATTGCTGGACCCGAAGGTACCAGGAGCATTGTCAGCTGCAATTAAGCAGCGAGAGCAACACCGTATTGGTCGTCATTGGCAACTATAAGTAGTTGCAACAGTGGATTTACGACTTCTGTTACCAAGTCGGCATGCACCTAAAGTTTCGTCACCGGCGTCGAATCCTAATCGGCCCCGAACTCATTGCCTCGTACATCATGTGAGGCAACAAGCCTGTGCAGTGTACGCCAAACGGCCGGCAAGGCCAACCCGAAGGTTGGCCGAGGCCTTGATCAGTTGTTGGTGCCGCTGGCTTTGCGCAATTCGAGGATGGTTTGCTGGGTTTCCGCTACGCAGTCATCGATCTTGCCCTGGGCTTTGAGCGCCTGTGCCTTGCTCACGCTGGCCTCAGCACGCTGACTCAGTTCTGGCGACGAGGCCAGTTGGCCCTTGGCATTGTTGATGGTCTGGATATTGGCATCGCACAGGTCGGCAGGTTTGCCGGCGGCGAACGAGGTGGAGGCCAGCATCGAGGCAGTAACGAACAGACCTAACAGTACAGAACGTTTCATGTGTATCTCCTTGAACTGAGGGATCCAGACTTCGCTGGCCGTCAGGACGGGCAACCGAGTGGAGGAAAAGCCCCGATTTTCGGGGCCTGTTCTGTGGACTACGGTCGCGCGCAAGGGTTCTATTTTTCTTCAGCTGGACTTGGCCCGGGTCACCCGATCCACCAGATAGACCAGCCCGTGATAGTCGATGCCGCCGTGTTGCGTCAGGCCGATCTCACAGGTGCGGCTGGTGGAAATCCCCTCGCTGCAATGCTGCACCGCATCCTTGAGGGTGCGCAGCGAATGGCTGTTCAGCTCCGGTGTGGTGAAGCCCTTGTCACCGGCGAACCCGCAGCAGTGAATGCCTTCGGGGATGACCACGGTCTTGCTGCATTTGCGCGCCAGATCGATCAGCGCCTGGCTCTCGCCAAGATGCTGCGTGCTGCACGTCACGTGGACCGCAATCGGTGCGTCCTGCGGCGTGAAGTCCAGGCGATCGAGAAGGTGCGTACGGATGAAGCGCACCGGGTCGTACAGGTCCAGGCGCGCATCTCCCACGTCCTGCACCAGGCGCAAGGTGCATGGGCTGGTGTCGCAATAGATCGGATCGAGCCCGCCACGACTGGCGTGGAGCAATGCGCTGATCAGTTCCTGACGTTTGTGTTCGGCTTGCTCGGCGTAGCCTTTCGAGGCGAAGGGCTGACCGCAGCAGAGGTTGTCCTGGTTCTCCGGGAAGACCACTTGGTAACCGGCCTTTTCCAGCAGGCCACGGGTTTTGTCGTAGAGCGACATCTGCTCCTTGTCTCCCGCCGCCGGGCCCATGACCCGCGATACGCACGCTGCCAGATACACCACGCGCGGACGGTTGTCGGAAACGCTCGGGCTGAAACGCATAGCTTTTTCCGGTTGCGGCATCGCGTTGGTCCACAGCGGCACCTGACCTTTGGACAAACGCGTCAGGGTCGCGGAAAGCTTCGCCAGGCGCGGTGCGCCGAGCAGCATCCGTGCGCCGTTGGCCACGTGCAGGGTGAAGCGTGCGCCTTGCAGGGTCTTGGCGAAATTTCCTTCGATCCAGTCCGCGGTTTTCTGATGCGTGGCGTGACGGGCGCGGAGCTTTTTCACCAGCTCACCGGTGTTGATGCCGACAGGGCAACGCTGCGCGCACAGCCCGGTGGCGGCACAGGTTTCGATGCCTTGGTACTCGTAGGCTTTTTCCAGCTCGGTGGTATCGACACCCGCGCGTTTCTTCGCCTGAATGTCACGCCAGATCACGATGCGCTGGCGTGGGCTGAGGGTCAGGCCTTTGGAGGGGCAAACCGGCTCGCAGAAGCCGCATTCGATGCATTTGTCGACAATCTCGTCGGCTGCCGGCAGGGGTTTCAGGTGCTTGAGGTGGATCTGCGGATCCTCGCTGAGCACCACGTCAGGGTTGAGAATGCCGTTCGGATCGAGCAGGCGTTTGAGCTGCCACATCAGTTGATAGGCGTCGCTGCCCCATTCCAGTTCCACGAACGGCGCCATGTTGCGGCCGGTGCCGTGCTCAGCCTTCAACGATCCGCCAAACTCCACTGCCACCAGTTGTGCAACGTCGTCCATGAACGCTTGATAGCGTGCGACTTCTTCCGGGTTGTTGAAGCCTTGGGTGAAGACGAAGTGCAGATTGCCTTCCAATGCGTGTCCGAAAAGAATCGCCTCATCGTAGGAATGTTTGTCGAACAGCTCGATCAAGCGGTTCACACCGATGGCCAGTTGTTCGACCGGGAAGGTCACGTCTTCGATGATCACCGTGGTACCGGTTTTACGCACAGCGCCGACGGCGGGGAAGGTGTCTTTGCGGATCGCCCAGAGCTTGGCGTTCTCGGCGGGGTCTTCGGTGAAGTCGACCTGTTTTTCCACCGGAAAACTGGCGAGCGACGCCATGATCTGTGCCAGTTGCTCCTGCAGCAAAGAGGAAGAGGCTGCGCGGGATTCGATCAGCAGGGCGCAGGCATTGTTCGACAGGTGCTGTACGAAATCCGGCATGCCGGGTTTGTCCTGCACTGAGCGCAGGCTGCGCCGATCGAGCAACTCTACCGCCGACACCGGTTGGCTTTTCAGCACGGTGACCGCGTTGCAGCAGGTTTCCACATCCGGGAACACGATCAGTGCCGAGGCCTTGTTCGGGTGATCGATCACTGTGTCGTAGGTCACCGCGCTGATGAAGCCGAGGGTGCCTTCAGAGCCGACCAGCAGGTGGCTCAAGATATCCACAGGCTCGTCGAAATCCACCAAAGCATTGAGCGACAGGCCAGTGGTATTTTTCAGACGGTATTTGTGGCGAATTCTGGCGGCCAGTTCGGCGTTGGCGCGGGTCTCGCGGCCCAACGTCGCCAGGCGCTCCAGCAGTTCGCTGTGGCTTTCGCGAAACGCGGCGACGCTGGCGGTGTCTTCGGTATCGAGGCGCGTACCGTCGGCCAGCACCAGACGAATCCCGGCCAGCGTGTGATAGGTATTTTGCGCGGTGCCGCAGCACATGCCGCTGGCGTTGTTGGCGACGATGCCGCCGATCTTGCAGGCGTTGATCGACGCCGGGTCCGGGCCGATCTTGCGTCCGAACGGTGCCAGCCACGCGTTGGCCTGTGCACCGATGACGCCCGGCTGCAGGCGAATCTGCATGCCCTGGCCGCGAATCTCGCGGGCGTTCCAGTTATCCCCCAGCACGATTAGCACCGAATCGCTGATCGCTTGCCCGGAAAGGCTGGTGCCGGCGGCGCGGAAGGTTACCGGGACTTGATCGCGCTGGGCCAGTTTCAGCAGCGCCACCACCTCGTTTTCGGACTCGACGCGGATCACCAGTTTGGGAATCAGCCGATAGAAACTGGCATCGGTGCCGAAGGCCAGGGTCGACAACGGGTCATCAAAACGGCGCTCGGCCGGGATCAGTTGTTGCGCATCTCGCAGAAAAGTCGCCGGTAACGTCATTGGTCCTCCAGGATCAGCACCACCAGGTCTTTCGGGCCGTGGGCGCCGTAGGCCAACACTTGTTCAATGTCGGCGGTTTTCGACGGGCCGGACACCAACAGTGCGTTGGTCGGCATGCCTTGGGCCCACTCGAATTCCTGTTGCACCTGATAGAAGTTGTCACGGATTTCGCTGGCCTTGAGCAGGGCGAAATGCACCGGTGGCACCAGGCTCATCAACCGCGGTTCTTCGCGGGTTGGCCAGAGGATCAGGCTGCCGGTCGCAGCGATGGCGCCGAGGGTGCCGGTGATGCTGGCCGGGGTGTCGTTGAACAGCTCGGCTTTCCACTCCTCCATCGGCCGCTCGTAGGATTTCAGTGCCGGCAGATCAGGATGGTTCGCCCAGTGTTGTGTGATGCGTTGACCGTGGGGCGTAGTCGGTGCGATCAGCAGACTCGGCAACTGACGGTCACGCAGCAATTGCGCGAGCAACGCCGGCCAGTCTGCGCCAGTCGTCAGATGGATCTCGGTGTGCACCGCTTCCATCAGTTTGCGCAGTTGCGGGATGCGTTGCTCGGCGCTGTAGGTGTAAGGCTGCGTCACCAGATCGACGTCGAAGTCGTCGGCAATCGGTGTGGCGCCGGTCAGACTGTTGCGCAGTTTGGCGAGGATATTTTGCTTGGCGCTCATCAGCGGTCTCCCTGTTTGGCCAGATGCTCGCGGGCCATGTCGTGCAGTGAGCGGGCGGCGGGTTTCGGTGCGCTATGGTTTTGCGTCCACGGGCCGACATTGTTTGGCGTCAGTGCACGCAGGCGCGTGGCGAAGAAGCCGAACAGTCGATACAGGGTCGGCGAGCTGTTGAGTTTCGCCCAGGCGTTCCAGATGAAACGTTCCTTGCGCGAATACTTGCTGCCCTGGCCGCGCATCACTTGATGCGGCGCGTCCGGGGCTTTGACGTTCTCTTCGCGCAATCGGCGCAGAATTGCCGGGATCGGAATTTTCACCGGGCACACTTCACCGCAGGCACCGCACAGCGACGAAGCGCTCGGGTGATCCGGGACTTTCGCCAGGCCGACCATGTGCGGGGTGATGATTTTGCCGATCGGCCCCGGGTAAACCTCGCCGTAGGTGTGACCACCGACGCGGGTGTAGACCGGGCAATGATTCATGCAGGCGCCGCAGCGGATGCAGTTGAGGGTCTGGCGCAGCTCGCTGTCAGCAAAGGCTTGGCTGCGACCGTTGTCGAGCAGCACCAGATGCACTTCCTGCGGGCCGTCGAGTTCATGCTCCTTGCGCGGGCCGGAGATCATGTTGACGTAGGTGGTGATCGGAATGCCCAGCGCCGAACGGGTCAGCAGCGACAGCAGCGGCACCACGTCGCGCAGGTTTTCCACGACTTTTTCGATGCCGGTGACGGCGATGTGCACCGGTGGCACGGTGGTGGTCATGCGCCCGTTGCCTTCGTTTTCCACCAGCAGCAGGGTGCCGGTTTCGGCGACGGCGAAGTTGACACCGGAGACGCCGATGTCCGCTTCGAAGAACTTCTGCCGCAGGACGCTGCGACCGATCTGAATGAGTTGGTCAACGTCCTTGGTGTATTCCACGCCAAGTTTGTCGTGGAACAAGGACGCGACCTGACCGGCATTCTTGTGGATCGCCGGCATAATGATGTGTGAAGGCTTCTCGTGGTCGAGCTGGACGATGTATTCCCCCATGTCGGACTCCAGGCATTCAACACCTTGAGCCTCGAGGAAATGGTTCATCTCCATCTCTTCGCTGACCATCGATTTGCCCTTGATCACTTGCCGCGCCTCGTGAGCGCGGATGATCGACAAGACGATGCCATTGGCCTCGTCCACCGTTTCCGCCCAGTGCACTGTCACACCGTTGCGGGTCAGGTTCTGTTCCAGTTGCTCGAGCAGGTCGGGCAACTTGGAGAGCGCGCGGGCCCTGATCGAGTTGCCCAGGGCACGCAAATGTTCTCTTTCGTGGGCATCGCTGAAAGCCGCTGCCCGCTTGGTCATCAGTGAATCCATGGCAGTGCGGAAGTTGTTCCGTAACTGCGCATCGCCCAGAGCGTTGTGCGCCCGGGTGCGGAAATCTTCTTCTACGGCGACCGTAGGAATAATCGCGGAAGTGCTCATTGCGCACCTCCGGTTCGTTGCCACAGAAAGCTGGCGAGATGTTGCCCGCGCAGCGCTTCTTTTTGTTTCTCCAATGCGCCGTTGATGTTCATCAAACAGCCACAGTCGGCGCTCAACACCTTATGTGCGCCGGAGTCCTTCAACGCTTTGGTCTTGTCAGCCACCATCGCGCCGGAAATATCTGGCATTCGGACGCTGAATGTCCCACCGAAGCCACAGCATTCGCTTTCGTGATCGTGGTTGACCCGCTCCACGTTGCTCAACTGCGCCAACAACTCGCGGCCGTGCAGGTGGGTGTTCATTTCACGCCGTGCCGAACACGAGGTGTGCAGCGCGACTTTGACCGGCTCGCCGCTGTCCTTGAGCTGCACCTTGCAGACGAACAGCAGGAACTCGGCCAGTTCATAGGTGCGGGCCGCAAGGGCCTGAACCTGTTTCAACGTTTGCGGCTCGTCCTTGAACAAGTCGGCGTAATGCTCGCGCAGCATGCCCGCGCAAGAACCCGACGGCACCACCACCGGATAATCCCCGGCAAACAGCGCCAGTTGCGAGCGCGCAACCGTCCGCGCCTGCTCGGTGTAACCCGAGGTGTAGGCCGGTTGCCCGCAGCAGCTCTGCCCTTGCGGGTACTCGACCGTGATCCCTTCACGCTCCAGCAAGTGGATCGCGTCCATCCCGGCTTCGGGGTAGAAAAGGTCAACCACGCACGTCCCGAAAAGGTAAACCCGCGACGGTTTCTCGCTGGGGTACTGCCGAGGTTCGGGCAGTGGCGGTGCAACGCGGGTCGCGTTTGGCACAGCGTTGTAAAAAAGCTCGCTCATCAGGCGTGTCTCCGGGTGGTCCCGGTTATCCGTCCGTTGAGGCAGCTGAATATAGAGCGTGTGGCTTTCAGCAGCCTTACAGACCGGGTGTGAATTGCTGACGCCGGCATCACGAACCGGCGTCGGTTTTTTCCGTGTTGTTTGTAGGTTTAGTGCACCAGCATGCCGGTGAACCAGTAGGCCTGAGCCAAAGTGATCAGGCCGACGATCGTGGCAAAGAATAGGCTGTGCTTGAGGGTGAAGCGGAACAGATCCGATTCCTTGCCCACCAGGCCGGTCGCAGCGCAGGCCACGGCGATCGATTGTGGCGAGATCATCTTGCCGGTCACGCCGCCGCTGGTATTGGCCGCCACCAACAGGGTGTCGTTGACGCCGATCTGGTGGGCAGTGGTGGCTTGCAGTGAACTGAACAGGGCGTTGGACGAAGTATCCGAGCCGGTGAGGAACACGCCCAGCCAGCCAAGGAACGGTGAGAAGAATGGGAACGCCGCGCCAGTGGCCGCCAGTACCAGGGCCATGGTCGAGGACATGCCCGAGTAGTTGGTGACGAAGGCGAAGGCCAGCACCATGCCGATCGACAGAATAGGCCAGCGCAGTTCGTAGAAGGTCTCTTTCAATGTGGTCAGACCAATTTTGAAATTGATCTTCAGTACCAGCATCGAGATCAGCGCCGAGAAGAAAATCGCTGTGCCGGTCGCGGAAAACGGGTCGAGTTTGAACACGGCCGGTATGGCAGTTGGTGTCGCGACGATCGGAGCGGTCTTGATCACCAGTTGATCAAGGTGCGGGATCGCAAAGTTGAACACCCAGGCGTACATCGAACCGCCGGCGGCGAACATCGCCTTGAAGGGCTTGAGGGTCCAGATAGTTACCAGCACGGTGAGGATCAGGAACGGCGACCAGGCAATGAAAATTTCCCAGAGGCCGTAGGGCGATGCCACGGTCGTGCGCTTCTGGCCGAAGCCGCCGACGCTGGCGGTGATTGCTGCACTCGACGTGGCGCCGGCGATTTGCGCGCCTGCGGTACGTTTTGGCTGCCAGACTTTGAGGAACAGGGTCAGGGAAATCAGGCTGGCCAAGGCCGAAGTGATGTCCGGCAGTTCCGGGCCGATGAAGTTCGAGGTGAAGTACTGGGTCACGGCGAAGCTCAGGCCGGCGACCAGCGCTGCCGGCCAGGTTTCACGCACACCGCGCAGGCCGTCCATCATGAACACCAGCCAGAACGGCACGAACAGCGACAGCAGTGGCAGTTGGCGGCCGGTCATGGCGCCGATCTTGAACGCGTCGATGCCGGTAACTTGCCCGGCAACAATGATTGGAATGCCGAGGGCGCCGAACGCCACCGGCGCGGTGTTGGCAATCAGGCACAGGCCGGCGGCGTACAGCGGGTTGAACCCGAGGCCGACCAGCAGCGCAGCGGTAATCGCTACCGGCGCGCCGAAGCCGGCGGCACCTTCCAGGAACGCGCCGAAGCAGAAACCGATCAGCAACACCTGCAGACGTTGGTCGTCAGTGATCGACAGCACCGAGCTGCGAATGACCTCGAACTGACCACTCTTGACCGTCAGTTTGTAGAGGAATACCGCTGCAACAATGATCCAGGCAATCGGCCACAGGCCGTAGGCAAAGCCGTATCCGGCGGCGGCGAAGGCCATGTCGACTGGCATGTGGAAGGCGAAAATCGCTACGGCGATCGACAGGGCCAGCGTGATGCTGCCGGCCACATGCCCCTTGAGGCGGAACACCGCCAGAGCGAGAAAGAAGAAAACGATAGGAATGACGGCCGCAAGTGCGGAGACGCCGAGACTGCCGAGCGGGGTATAGAACTGTTGCCAGGTTTGCATATGGGGTGGCCCCTAATTGTTGTTGGTCAGGCACTGTCAGCGTTCTTGGTTAATTGGTAATACCAATTTACAATCGCTGTTGGCTAGGGTAAAAGCCTTGATATCGGTGTGTCAATTTGTCGCCCTGAAACTTTTGTCGAATGAGCGGTGCAGATGACATCTGATCCGCTCGGGTAAATGCTGTCTGGCAGGTGTCGACGGGGCGCTGATAGGCCAGAATAGAGAGCCCGGCGAGCGGTCGGGATCGTGGAGAAATGAGTTATGGGGTTTGATCAGATTCGTCAGCGCCGTTTGTCTGACGATATTGTCGAGCGACTCGAGGGGATGATCCTCGAGGGCACGCTGAAGTCCGGTGAGCGGCTTCCGGCTGAGCGAGCGCTGGCCGAGCAGTTCGGCGTATCGCGTCCGTCATTGCGCGAAGCGATTCAGAAGCTGGCGGCCAAGGGCTTGCTGGTCAGTCGCCAGGGCGGTGGCAACTATGTGGTGGAAACCCTCGGTTCGACCTTCAGCGATCCGCTGCTACTGCTGCTTGAGAGCAATCCGGAGGCGCAGCGCGACTTACTGGAGTTTCGGCACACTTTGGAGGCATCGTGCGCCTATTACGCAGCATTGCGCGCTACCGATGTGGATCGCGAGCGTCTGACTGTAGCGTTCAACGAGCTGCAGGATTGCTATACGCGGCATGACGAAGTGAGTCGGGTGGAGGAAGGCGCGGCGGATGCGAAGTTTCATCTGGCGATCGCCGAAGCCAGCCACAATGCGGTGCTGCTGCACACCATTCGCGGGCTGTTCGATCTGCTCAAGCGCAACGTGGTGACGAACATTGGCGGCATGTACAAGCAGCGTACGGAAACTCGCGACATGCTGATTTCTCAGCACCGGGAGCTGTACCTGGCGATTGTCGAGGGGCGTGCGGAACAGGCGCGAGAAGTTTCCAGCCGGCACATTCTGTATGTGCAGGAAGTGCTGGAGGAAGTGCGCCAAGAGGTTCAGCGCGTGGCCCGGGCGGAGCGGCGCAAGGGGATGTGATCAGTTGTTTGTGTGTTGATGCTGCGATAGTTTTCGCGAACAGGCTCGCTCCCACATTTGAAATGCATTCCAAGGTGGGAGCGACGGTGCGACGTTTCGACCTGCTTGCGAATACGCTTTAAAGGCAGGAAAAATTATTCTTCCTTGCCCTTGTTGCGCACGGCGCGTTGCAGCTCACGACCGGCGTCGCGTTCGCGCTCGGTGTCACGCTTGTCGTATTCCTTCTTGCCCTTGCCCAGAGCAATCTCGCACTTGACCATGTGCTTGCTCCAGTAGAAGGACAGGCAGACGCAGGCGTAGCCTTTCTGTTGCACGGCAGTGGCGAGTTTTTCCAGCTCGCGTTTGTTGAGCAGCAGTTTGCGGGTGCGGGTCGGGTCGGCGATGACGTGGGTGCTGGCGGTCATCAACGGCGTGATGTGACTGCCCAGCAGCCATGCTTCGCCATCCTTGAGCAGCACGTAACTGTCGACCAGTTGCAGCTTGCTTGCCCGCAGACTTTTTACTTCCCAGCCGGCCAGGACCAGACCAGCCTCGAACCGATGTTCGATGAAGTAATCGTGTCGCGCCTTTTTGTTCTGCGCGATGGTCCCTGTTGGGTGTTTCTTCTGTTTAGCCATAGGGGCGGCATTATATGGAGATAAACGGTCCTCGGCTACGGTGATGCTGCGTGCTTGAGCAGGTTGAGTGAATCCCGGACAATGCGGCCTCTTTTTCTGATGCTTGGGCGTGATATTCGATGTCGACAGACAAGGTTTCTGTCCACGGCAGTTGGGCTAGCCGCTGGGTTTTCATATTCGCCGCGACCGGTTCGGCCGTGGGACTGGGCAGCATCTGGAAGTTCCCCTACATGGTCGGGGTCTACGGTGGCGGCGCCTTCGTGCTGATGTTTCTGGCCTGCATCGCCCTGATCGGGGTCCCGGTCATGCTGGCTGAAACCCTGATCGGCCGGCGTGCACGGCAGAGTCCGGCGAACGCCTTGAAGGTGCTGGCGCTGGAGGCCGGGCATTCGGGCAAGTGGTCGTGGGGAGCTTTTGCCGGGATGATCACGGCACTGCTGATCCTGTCTTTCTACAGTGTGGTCGGCGGCTGGTCGCTGGATTACATCATCGACATGGGGCGTGGAGACTTCCAGGGTGCCACGGCGGAGCAGGTCGGCGCTTATTTCGGCAATGTCATCTCCGACCCTTGGCGCCTGACACTTTGGCACACAGTTTTCATGCTGCTGTCGGCCGTGGTGATTGCCAAAGGTGTGGTTGCCGGGCTTGAACGCAGCCTGAGAATCATGATGCCGCTGCTGTTCGTGATGGTGCTGGTGTTGCTGGGTTACAGCATGACCACCGGGCATTTCATGGAAGGTGTGCACTTCATGTTCGATTTCCACCCGGAAAAAGTCCTCGATGGCTTGCTGCCTGCCATGGGGCACGCGTTCTTTTCGCTGAGCGTGGGCGTCGGCTCGATCATGATCTACGGCGCGTACATGACCAAGGAGGCCTCGCTGTCCGGCACCGTGGTGGGTGTGGCGTTGCTCGATACCTTTGTATCGCTGGTGGCGGGTCTGGCGTTGTTCCCGATCGTGTTTGCCGGCGGTCTGAACCCTAGCGAAGGCCCGGGCCTGATGTTCGTCAGCCTGCCATTTGCCTTCGGTAACGTGGTTTTCGGCCAGTTGATGGGGGTGGTGTTCTTCGTTCTGGTGGCGATTGCCGCCTGGAGTTCGGCAATTTCCCTGCTTGAGCCGATGGTCGCCTATCTGGTTGAGCGCACCAAAATCAGCCGCGGCTGGGTGACGTTCTGGCTGGCCTTCATCTGTTGGTTCGTCGGTCTGGGCACGGTGTTTTCCTTCAATATCTGGAAGGAAGCCAAATTTTTCGTGAACGAAGGCGGGCTGTTCCATCTCTACCAATGGGGTGCGGCGGGCGGTCTGGACTTCTTCGGTGTGATCGACTTCTTCACCTCGCGGATCATGTTGCCGCTCGGTGGCTTGTGCTTCGTGCTGTTTGCCGGTTGGGTGATGGGACGTGATGCGGTGCGCGACGAATTGTCGATCCGTAATCCGCTGCTGTTTACCCTGTCCTTGTTCTTGATGCGCTATGTGGCGCCCATCGGCATTCTTGTAGTGTTTGCCACCCAGCTCTGGAAGTGACGCTTACATGACGACACACATTCAACGATCAGCGCTGCTGCCATATCCGGCGCAATTTCTTTATGACCTGGTCAACGACGTGGCGCGTTACCCGGAGTTCCTTCCTTGGTGTTCGTCTGCCGAGGTGCTGGAAAGCTCGCCTGAGCATATGTGCGCCAGCGTTGGCGTGGCCAAGGGGGGGCTTAGCCAGCATTTCGTCACGCGCAATACGCTGGTGCCGGGGCAGTCGATTGAAATGAATCTGGAAGAAGGTCCGTTCAATCAGTTGCACGGCGTCTGGGTGTTCAAGCCGCTGGGTGAAAAGGCCTGCAAGATCAGTCTCGACCTGTCGTTCGATTACGCCGGTCCGATAGTGCGTGCGACCCTCGGGCCGTTGTTCAATCAGGCGGCGAATACACTGGTGGATGCGTTTTGCCAGCGCGCCAAACAGATGCATGGTTGAGTCGGTGATCGAGATCGAGGTGGTGCATGCCGCCGTGGATCGTCAGGTTTTGCGCACTGTCAGCGTGCCTGAGGGTACGACAGTGCGTGAGGCTGCGCTGAAGTCCGGAATTGGCGCTGAGTTCCCGGAGCTGGGCTTGAGCGGGTGCCCGCTGGGGATCTTCGGCAAAGTGGTTGCTGATCCACAGATTCGCCCGATTCAGGCGGGGGAGCGCATCGAGATCTACCGGCCATTGCTGGCAGATCCGAAAGAGGTGCGACGCTTGCGGGCGGCCAAGGCTGCCGAGGCCAAAGCGCGAAATCAGTAGTTGGTCAAATCGCAGGCAATAAAAAACCCGGAATTTCCGGGTTTTTTATTGCGTCGCAAATTATTGCGGCGAGGTGTCCAGTGGCTCAGGCGTCGGAACCGGAACGGTTTCAACACCGTCCACGTCCTTCTGGATCTGATCCAGCAAGGAACCTGGTTTGGCTGGTTGTTCCGGCTTCGGCTTCTCGGCGTTCTCGGTAGCAGGCGCGGTCACGCTGGTGCCACTGTCCTTGCCCAGAATGGCTTCGTCACGGCTTACGCCCGGCATGAAGTCACCGGACAGGCTGACAAGCTGGTCGTTGGAGTTGAAAATAACACTCATGCGTTCCTGTTGGCGTTCACCGCCGCCAGGTTGCAGGCTGTACAGATAATCCCAGCGATCGGCATGGAACGTGTCGGTCAGCAGAGGGTTACCCATGATAAACCGTACTTGCCGACGGGTCATTCCCGGGCGTAACTGGTCTATCATGTCCTGCGTGACGACATTGCCCTGCTGGATGTCGATTTTGTAAACCCCGGGGAATGAACAACCGGCGAGTGCGAGCAGTCCCACAAAGGTGAAACTGGTTAGCAAGAGCTTGGTGTTTTGCATCGGTGGGCGACTTCCACTATCTTGGCTGGGACAACGTAAACGCCGATCATACCCGCATTAAGAGAAGCTGCGAAGCAGCATCGCGAGAAAGCTGACCATGGTTGAAAATAGCGAACTACGCAAAGCCGGCCTCAAAGTGACCCTGCCACGGGTCAAGATCCTGCAAATGCTCGACTCTACCGAGCAGCGTCACATGAGTGCCGAGGACGTCTACAAGGCGTTGATGGAAGCTGGCGAGGACGTCGGTCTGGCCACGGTTTACCGTGTTCTGACCCAGTTCGAAGCCGCTGGCCTCGTGGTCCGTCACAACTTCGACGGTGGCCACGCGGTATTCGAATTGGCCGACGGTGGCCACCACGACCATATGGTCAACGTGGAAACCGGTGAAGTCGTCGAATTCGTCAGCCCGGAAATCGAAAAGCTCCAGAAGGCAATTGCCGAGGAGCACGGTGTTGATCTGGTAGATCACAATCTGGTGCTGTACGTACGCAAGAAAAAGTAAGCATGTCGCGCGAATTTCAGGTTCGCGAAACGAACGAAGGCGACCCAAGGGTCGCCTTCGTGCTTTCTGTCGTGCTTGTAACCTCCGGTCAGGCCTTGGCGGTGACGACCATCTTTTTCGCGTGAGCCAGAGACTCCTTGGTCAGGTCAATGCCACCCAGCATCCGTGCCACTTCTTCTATACGGTCGTTTTTGCTCAGCTTGGAAACGGCGGTGTGAGTCGCTTGCTCACCGCGTACCTTGTGCACGAATAAATGCTGGTGACCCTGCGCGGCCACCTGCGGCAAGTGCGTCACGGTCAGTACCTGCCCGCGATCACCCAGGCGCCGCAGCAACTGGCCGACAATTTCCGCAGTCGGCCCGCCAATGCCTACGTCCACTTCGTCGAATACCAGCGTTGGCACCCGTGAGGTTTGTGCGGTAATCACCTGAATCGCCAGGCTGATCCGCGACAGCTCGCCACCGGAGGCCACTTTGGCCAGTGCCTTCAACGGCTGGCCGGGGTTGGCGCTGACCAGTAGTTCGACTTGTTCCAGGCCATTGGGTAGCAATTCATCGCTGCTGTTGGCGCGCAGCTCAATGGTGAAGCGCCCACCCGGCATGCCCAGTCGCTGAATCTCCTGCTCAACCGCGCTGGCGAGACTGCCGGCAGCCTGATGCCGCAAATCGCTCAGCTCTCGCGCCTTCTCTTGATAGTGGCGGGCGTACGAGGCCAGTTCTTCACCCAGGCGCTCGATGGATTCGTCGTTGGCGTTGAGCGTTTCGATTTCATCCAGCAACTTCTGCTGCATTTCACCGACCTCGGTCGGCTGGATCCGGTGTTTGCGTGCCAAGGTGTAGATCGCGTCGAGGCGTTCTTCCAGATATTGCAGGCGCGCCGGATCGGCATCGAAGTTATCGAGGAAGCGATTGAGCTCGCCGACGGCTTCTTCGACCTGGATCTGCGCACTGGTCAGCAGACTGCTGGCCTCGCCCAGTGCACCAATCGAATTGTTCACGCTCGACAGGCGATTGAGGCTGGCGGTCAGCGCGTTCAGCACGTTGCCGGAATCGCTCTCGCTGCATTGTTCGACCACTTGTCGGCAAATGCCGAGCAGGGTTTCGGCGTTGGTCAGGTTTTTGTGTTCCTGCTCCAGCTGTTCCAGCTCGTTTTCGCCGAGGCCGAGGTTTTCCAGTTCTTCGAGCTGGTAGCTGAGCAGTTGATGGCGGGCACGTTGTTCGTCGCCGGAATTGGAGAGGCGCTCCAGTTCCTGGCGGGTCTGGCGCCAGCGCTGAGCAGCCAGTTGAACCTGACGGGCCAGATCGGTCGCGCCAGCGTATTCATCGAGCAGCCGCCGATGGGTATCGGTTTTCAGCAGGGACTGGTGTTCGTGCTGGCTGTGGATATCGATCAGCAGTTCGCCGAGGGCCTTGAGGTCGCCGAGCGGGCAGGGCGTGCCGTTGATATAGCCGCGCGAACGTCCTTCGGCGGTGATGACCCGGCGCAGGATGCACGGGCCATCGTTTTCGAGGTCGCGCTCGGCCAGCCAGGCATGGGCTTCAGGGATGTCGACCAGATCGAAGGTCGCGAGAATGTCGGCCTTGTCGGCGCCCGGGCGGACCACGCCGCTGTCGGCGCGATCGCCGAGGGTCAGGCCCAGTGCGTCGAGCATGATCGACTTGCCGGCGCCGGTTTCCCCTGTGATCACGCTCATCCCGCGATCGAGTTCGAGATCGAGATGTTCAACGATGGCGTAGTTGTGTACGGACAGGTGCACCAGCATAAAGGCCGCTCCCAGGCTTTAGGTCTGGTTATTTATACAGTGTTTTGTTTCTGGCTGACAATGCCTTCGCTTAGCTCGATTCGCTTGATCCGATCAAATGCTTAGTCCGGCCGGGAATGACAATGCAGCACTTTTTTGTAGGGGTAATCATTGCAGGCCCTTGAAGCCTGATTTTGCGGCCCCATATATCGGGGCAGAAGCGCGAGTCGAGCTCGCGGACGTAATTGAAAGGAGAATTCTATGGCTGACGAACAGACAGTAGATACGCAAAATCCAGAAGCCAATCAGGCGCCCGAGACTTCGGGTGACGACCTGGCGACCCGTGTACAAGTGCTCGAAGAGCAATTGGCCGCCGCGCAGGATCAGTCTCTGCGCGTAGCTGCCGATCTGCAGAACGTCCGCCGTCGTGCCGAACAGGACGTCGAAAAGGCGCACAAGTTTGCCCTGGAAAAATTCGCCAGTGACTTGTTGCCGATCGTCGACAGCCTGGAGCGCGGCCTCGAGCTGTCGAACCCGGACGACGAAAGCATCCGTCCGATGCGCGAAGGCATCGAGCTGACCCTGAAAATGTTCCACGACACCCTCAAGCGCTATCAGCTTGAAGCGATTGATCCGCATGGCGAGCCGTTCAACGCGGTTCACCATCAGGCGATGGCCATGCAGGAAAGCGCCGATGTTGAGCCAAACAGCGTGCTGAAGGTGTTCCAGAAGGGCTATCAGCTCAACGGTCGCCTGTTGCGTCCGGCCATGGTTGTGGTCAGCAAGGCGCCGGCGCCAATTTCGCCTTCGATTGACGAGAAGGCTTGAAATTAGCCGCAAGGCCCCCATTTAGAAGTCAAGCGTTTAAGTATTACCGCAGTTAGCCACAACTGCTGCGGCAAAAAAATCCAAAGTTTCGGGAGAGTGAACATGGGCAAAATTATCGGTATCGACCTGGGGACTACCAACTCCTGCGTCTCCGTGCTGGAAAACGGCAAAGCCAAAGTTATTGAAAACGCTGAAGGCGCGCGCACCACGCCGTCGATCATCGCTTACGCCAACGATGGCGAAATCCTGGTAGGTCAGTCGGCCAAGCGTCAGGCAGTGACCAACCCGCACAACACCCTGTACGCAGTAAAGCGTCTGATCGGTCGTCGTTTCGACGAAGAGGTTGTGCAGAAAGACATCCAGATGGTCCCTTACAAGATCGTCAAGGCTGACAACAACGACGCCTGGGTAGAAGTGAACGGCCAGAAAATGGCGCCGCCACAAATCTCGGCTGAAATCCTGAAAAAGATGAAGAAGACCGCCGAAGACTACCTCGGCGAGCCTGTGACCGAAGCGGTGATCACCGTTCCGGCCTACTTCAACGACAGCCAGCGTCAGGCGACCAAAGACGCCGGCCGCATCGCCGGTCTGGACGTAAAACGTATCATCAACGAACCAACCGCAGCTGCTCTGGCTTACGGTATGGACAAGGCCAAGGGCGATCACACCGTGATCGTTTACGACCTGGGTGGCGGTACTTTCGACGTTTCCGTGATCGAGATCGCTGAAGTTGACGGCGAGCACCAGTTCGAAGTGTTGGCCACCAACGGTGACACGTTCCTGGGCGGTGAAGACTTCGACATTCGTCTGATCGACTACCTCGTTGACGAATTCAAGAAAGAAAGCGGCATGAACCTCAAGGGTGATCCGCTGGCCATGCAGCGCCTGAAAGAAGCCGCTGAGAAAGCCAAGATCGAGCTGTCTTCCGCTCAGTCGACCGACGTCAACCTGCCGTACATCACTGCAGATGCCACCGGTCCTAAGCACCTGAACGTGAAGATCTCGCGTGCCAAGCTCGAAGCACTGGTTGAAGACCTGGTTCAGCGCACCATCGAACCTTGCCGTATCGCCATGAAAGACGCCGGTATCGACGTTGGCGCGATCAACGACGTGATTCTGGTCGGCGGTCAGACCCGTATGCCGCTGGTACAGAAGCTGGTGACCGATTTCTTCGGTAAAGAAGCTCGTAAAGACGTGAACCCGGACGAAGCGGTTGCCATGGGTGCTGCGATTCAGGGCGCTGTTCTGGCCGGTGACGTGAAAGACGTTCTGCTGCTCGACGTCAGCCCGCTGACCCTGGGTATCGAAACCATGGGTGGCGTGATGACCGCGCTGATCGAGAAAAACACCACGATTCCTACCAAGAAATCGCAAGTGTTCTCGACTGCCGACGATAACCAGGGCGCTGTGACCATTCACGTTCTGCAAGGTGAGCGTAAGCAAGCCGCACAGAACAAATCCCTGGGCAAGTTCGACCTGGCCGACATTCCACCAGCTCCACGTGGCGTGCCGCAGATCGAAGTGACCTTCGACATCGACGCTAACGGCATCCTGCACGTTGGCGCGAAAGACAAGGCGACCGGTAAAGAGCAGAAGATCACCATCAAGGCCAACTCCGGTCTGTCGGATGAAGAAATTCAGAAGATGGTTCGCGATGCCGAGCTGAACGCCGAGGAAGACCGCAAGTTCGCTGAGCTGGCTGAATCCCGTAACAAGGGTGATGCACTGGTTCACTCGACTCGCAAAATGGTTACCGAAGCGGGCGACAAGGTCAGCGCTGAAGAGAAGACCGCGATCGAAGCCGCTGTGGTTGCACTGGAAGCCGCTGTGAAAGGCGACGACAAGGCTGCCATCGAAGCGAAGATCGAAGAGCTGTCGAAAGTCTCGGCTCCGGTCGCTCAGAAGATGTACGCCGAACAGGCTCAGCCTGCTGAAGGCGCGGCGCCGCACGACGAGAAAGCTGAAAAGGCTGACGATGTTGTCGATGCCGAGTTCGAAGAGGTCAAAGACCACAAGTAAGTTGTTGGTCGGCCGGTTGACTGCCTTGCGGCGGTGACTGGTAGGATGTCGCCGCGCGGGAGCTTGCTCCCGCGTTGGCGTATCTGGAATACACGAATTTTTACAGCATGCGACAAGGTTTGCCTGCTGCTGGTATGGCCGGGAATGCTCCTGCTTTTCGCGCCGCAAGTACCAAAAGAAACAAAGACCAGGATCGTTGAATTGACGTGAGTTGGGTCCGGGCCTGTATTGGGGCTCAACGAGTTTGGCCATCCTCAGGAGGGGTTTGCCGAACGTCCTCAAGAGTGCAAAAGACTTATGGCAAAGCGTGACTATTACGAAGTATTGGGTGTAGAGCGTGGTTCAAGCGATGCAGACCTGAAGAAGGCCTATCGTCGTCTGGCGATGAAGCATCACCCGGACCGTAATCCCGATGACAAAGCGTCGGAAGAACTGTTCAAAGAGGCCAACGAGGCCTACGAAGTATTGTCCGATTCGAGCAAGCGCGCGGCGTACGATCAGTACGGTCATGCCGGTGTCGACCCGAGCATGGGCGGCGGTGGCGCCGGTTTCGGCGGGCAGAATTTCTCGGACATCTTTGGCGATGTCTTCAGTGACTTCTTCGGTGGCGGTCGCGGCGGTTCCCGTGGTGGCGCCCAGCGTGGCAGCGATCTGCGCTACACCCTGGAGCTGAATCTGGAAGAAGCGGTGCGCGGCACTACCGTGAATATCCGCGTTCCGACACTGGTCAATTGCAAGCCATGCGATGGTTCCGGCGCGAAGAAAGGCTCGTCGCCATCGACCTGCCCGACCTGCGGCGGCATCGGTCAGGTGCGCATGCAGCAAGGCTTCTTCTCGGTGCAGCAGACCTGCCCGCGTTGCCATGGCCAGGGCAAGATCATTTCCGATCCGTGCGATTCCTGCCACGGCGACGGTCGTGTCGAAGAGTACAAAACGCTGTCGGTCAAAGTGCCGGCTGGCGTCGATACCGGCGACCGCATTCGTCTGTCTGGCGAAGGCGAGGCGGGTACTCAAGGTGGCCCGACTGGCGACCTGTACGTTGTGATCAACGTGCGCGAGCACGACATCTTCCAGCGCGATGGCAAGCATCTGTTCTGCGAAGTACCGATCAGCTTCGTTGATGCGGCGCTCGGTGGCGAGCTGGAAATCCCGACGCTCGACGGTCGCGTCAAACTGAAAATCCCCGAAGGCACCCAGACCGGCAAGCAGTTCCGTGTGCGCGGCAAGGGCGTGGCACCAGTGCGTGGCGGTGGTGCGGGCGATCTGATGTGCCGCGTAGCGGTGGAAACGCCAGTCAATCTGAATCGTCGTCAGCGCGAACTGCTCGAAGAGTTCCGCAGCTCGCTGGCGGACGACAACAGCCACTCGCCGAAAACCACCGGTTGGTTCGATGGTGTGAAGCGCTTCTTCGGCGATCTGTAAGGAGTCGGCATGCGACGTATAGCTGTGATGGGCGCCGCCGGGCGCATGGGCAAGATCCTGGTCGAGGCCGTGCAGCAGCGCGCGCCGCTGACCGGCCTGACCGCGGCGATCGTTCGTCCCGGCAGTACGCTGATCGGGGTGGATGCCGGTGAGCTGGCTTCGCTGGGTCGCATCGGTGTGCCGTTGTCCGGCAATCTTGAGTCGGTGGCTGAAGAGTTCGATGTGCTGATCGATTTCACCTTGCCGGAAGTGATGCTGAAAAACCTCGCGTTCTGTCGCAAGGCCGGCAAGGCCATGGTCATCGGCACCACTGGGCTCGACGCTGCGCAGAAGCAACTGCTGGCCGAGGCGGGCAAGGATATTCCGATCGTCTTCGCGGCCAACTTCAGTGTCGGGGTCAACCTGTCGCTGAAGCTGCTCGAAATGACCGCCCGGGTGCTGGGCGATGATGCCGACATCGAAATCATCGAAGCGCATCACCGGCACAAGATTGACGCGCCTTCGGGCACGGCGCTGCGCATGGGTGAAGTGATCGCCGAGGCGCTGGATCGTGATCTGCAGAAGGTTGCGGTCTATGGCCGTGAAGGCCACACCGGTGCGCGCGAACGGGAAACCATCGGTTTCGCCACCGTTCGCGGTGGTGATGTGGTCGGCGATCACACCGTGCTGTTCGCCTGTGAGGGCGAGCGCCTGGAGATCACGCACAAGGCTTCCAGTCGCATGACTTTTGCCAAAGGCGCGGTGCGTGCGGCGTTGTGGCTGGATGCTCGCGAGCCGGGTCTGTATGACATGCAGGACGTGCTTGATCTGCATTAATTGACTGCTTTACCCAGCGCAAACGCCCGGTTTGCGCTGGTTTTTCTGCACCGCGTGACGCCCTGTCGCATTCTCCGGCCTTTTAGGCTCTTTAGCGGTGGACCAAAAAAGCCTTTTTCTGTAAGCTACAGCTTTAGTGTGTCCACTAAAAGCGCGCAGAATAATTCAGTGAAGAAGCGGGGTGACGTGTCCATACGTCACTCCGCTTTTTTACAACCTGCGATTGCCCTTTCATGCGTTATTTACGGGAGGTCTTCTTGACTAAGCCAGCCATACTCGCCCTTGCTGATGGCAGCATTTTTCGCGGCGAAGCCATTGGAGCCGACGGTCAGACCGTTGGTGAGGTGGTGTTCAACACCGCAATGACCGGCTATCAGGAAATCCTTACCGATCCTTCCTACGCCCAACAGATCGTTACCCTGACTTACCCGCACATCGGCAACACCGGCACCACGCCGGAAGATGCCGAGTCCGACCGCGTATGGTCCGCTGGCCTGGTTATCCGTGACCTGCCGCTGGTAGCGAGCAACTGGCGTAACACGATGTCCCTGTCCGACTACCTGAAAGCCAACAGCGTTGTGGCAATCGCCGGTATCGACACCCGTCGCCTGACCCGCATCCTGCGTGAAAAAGGCGCACAGAACGGCTGCATCATGGCCGGCGACAACATTTCCGAAGAAGCGGCAATTGCCGCCGCGCAAGGCTTCCCTGGCCTGAAGGGCATGGATCTGGCGAAAGTCGTCAGCACCAAGGAAAAGTACGAATGGCGCTCCACTGTCTGGGATTTGAAGACTGACAGCCACGCGACCATCGAAGCGTCCGAGCTGCCATATCACGTGGTTGCCTACGACTACGGCGTCAAGCTGAACATCCTGCGCATGCTGGTCGAGCGCGGCTGCCGCGTGACCGTGGTGCCGGCGCAAACCCCGGCTGCCGACGTGCTGGCACTCAAGCCGGACGGCGTGTTCCTGTCCAACGGCCCTGGTGATCCGGAGCCATGCGACTACGCAATCAAGGCGATCAAGGAAGTGCTGGAGACCGAAATTCCGGTGTTCGGCATCTGCCTCGGTCACCAGCTGCTGGCTCTGGCCTCCGGCGCCAAGACCCTGAAAATGGGCCATGGCCACCACGGTGCCAACCACCCGGTGCAGGATCTGGACACTGGCGTCGTGATGATCACCAGCCAGAACCACGGTTTCGCGGTTGACGAAGCGACCCTGCCGGCCAACGTGCGTGCGATCCACAAATCGCTGTTCGACGGCACCCTGCAAGGCATCGAGCGCACCGACAAGAGCGCGTTCAGCTTCCAGGGTCACCCTGAGGCGAGCCCGGGCCCGAACGATGTCGCGCCACTGTTCGACCGCTTCATCAACGAGATGGCCAAGCGACGCTAAGCGTTCGCCTTGAGACTGTAGAGAGAAGCCCCTCGAGGGCGGCCCCGGCACCGGCGGCCCCTTCGGGACTTCAGAAATCGATCAAGACGGCTTGCCGACTGACCTGCGGATTTGAGTGACAAACCCATGCCAAAACGTACAGACATTAAAAGCATCCTGATTCTCGGCGCTGGCCCGATCGTTATCGGCCAGGCCTGCGAATTCGACTACTCCGGCGCCCAGGCCTGCAAAGCCCTGCGCGAAGAGGGTTACCGCGTCATCCTGGTGAACTCCAACCCGGCCACCATCATGACCGACCCGGACATGGCTGACGCCACGTACATCGAGCCGATCAAGTGGCAGACCGTGGCCAAGATCATCGAGAAAGAGCGTCCGGATGCGGTGCTGCCAACCATGGGCGGCCAGACCGCTCTGAACTGCGCCCTGGACCTGGAGCGCGAAGGCGTTCTGGAAAAGTTCGGCGTGGAAATGATCGGCGCCAATGCCGACACCATCGACAAGGCTGAAGACCGCTCGCGTTTCGACAAGGCGATGAAGTCCATCGGCCTGGCGTGCCCGCGTTCCGGTATCGCCCACAGCATGGAAGAAGCCAACGCGGTTCTCGAAACCCTGGGCTTCCCGTGCATCATTCGTCCGTCCTTCACCATGGGCGGCACCGGTGGCGGTATCGCGTACAACCGTGAAGAGTTCGAAGAAATCTGCGCCCGTGGTCTGGATCTGTCGCCGACCAAAGAGCTGCTGATCGACGAATCGCTGATCGGCTGGAAAGAATATGAAATGGAAGTTGTCCGCGATAAAAAGGACAACTGCATCATCGTCTGCTCGATTGAAAACTTCGACCCGATGGGCGTGCACACCGGTGACTCGATCACCGTGGCTCCGGCTCAGACCCTGACCGACAAGGAATACCAGATCCTGCGTAACGCCTCCCTGGCGGTACTGCGCGAGATCGGCGTCGAGACCGGCGGTTCCAACGTTCAATTCGGTATCTGCCCGGACACTGGCCGTATGGTCGTGATCGAGATGAACCCGCGTGTGTCGCGCTCCTCGGCGCTGGCCTCGAAAGCCACCGGTTTCCCGATCGCCAAAGTCGCTGCCAAACTGGCTGTGGGCTACACCCTCGACGAACTGTCGAACGACATCACCGGCGGCAAGACCCCGGCGTCCTTCGAGCCGTCGATCGACTACGTCGTGACCAAGCTGCCACGCTTCGCCTTCGAGAAGTTCGCCAAGGCTGACGCACGCCTGACTACCCAAATGAAGTCGGTGGGTGAAGTCATGGCCATCGGCCGTACCTTCCAGGAATCCCTGCAGAAAGCGCTGCGCGGTCTGGAAGTCGGCGTTTGCGGTCTGGACGAGAAGCTCGATCTGAGCAACCCGGAAAGCATGAGCGTGCTCAAGCGTGAACTGACCGTGCCGGGCGCCGAGCGTATCTGGTACGTGGCGGACGCGTTCCGCGCCGGCATGACCGTCGAAGAAATCTTCGGCATGAACATGATCGACCCGTGGTTCCTGGTACAGATCGAAGATCTGATCAAGGATGAAGAGAAGGTCAAGACCCTCGGTCTGTCCGCTATCGACCGCGACCTGATGTACAAACTCAAGCGCAAAGGCTTCTCCGATCAGCGTCTGGCCAAGCTGCTGGGTGTGACCGAGAAGAACCTGCGCACGCACCGTCACAAGCTGGAAGTGTTCCCGGTCTACAAGCGCGTTGACACCTGCGCCGCCGAGTTCGCCACCGACACCGCTTACCTCTACTCGACTTACGAGGAAGAGTGCGAGGCAGCGCCGTCCGGTCGCGACAAGATCATGATTCTGGGTGGCGGTCCGAACCGTATCGGCCAGGGCATCGAGTTCGACTACTGCTGTGTGCACGCAGCCCTCGCACTGCGCGAAGACGGCTACGAGACCATCATGGTCAACTGCAACCCGGAAACCGTTTCCACTGACTACGACACTTCCGACCGTCTGTACTTCGAGCCGGTGACTCTGGAAGACGTGCTGGAAATCTGCCGTGTCGAGAAGCCGAAAGGCGTTATCGTCCAGTACGGCGGCCAGACTCCGCTGAAACTGGCTCGTGCCCTTGAAGCTGCTGGCGTGCCAATCATCGGCACCAGCCCTGACGCTATCGATCGCGCCGAAGACCGTGAGCGCTTCCAGCAAATGGTTGAGCGCCTGAACCTGCGTCAGCCGCCAAACGCCACCGTGCGCAGCGAAGACGAAGCTGTTCGTGCTGCCGCAAAAATCGGTTATCCGCTGGTGGTGCGCCCGTCCTACGTATTGGGCGGCCGCGCGATGGAAATCGTTTACAAGGAAGACGAGCTCAAGCGCTATCTGCGTGATGCGGTGCAAGTCTCCAACGACAGCCCGGTGCTGCTCGATCACTTCCTCAACTGCGCCATCGAGATGGACGTGGATGCGGTCTGCGACGGCAAAGACGTGGTGATCGGCGCAATCATGCAGCACATCGAACAGGCGGGCGTTCACTCCGGTGACTCCGCGTGCTCGCTGCCGCCGTACTCGCTGCCGGCGCACATCCAGGACGAAATGCGTGAACAGGTCAAGAAAATGGCCCTGGAACTGGGCGTTGTCGGCCTGATGAACGTACAGCTGGCGCTGCAGGGCGAAGACATCTATGTCATCGAAGTCAACCCGCGTGCTTCGCGTACCGTACCGTTTGTGTCCAAGTGCATCGGTGTCTCCCTGGCAATGATCGCCGCTCGCGTCATGGCCGGTAAGACCCTGAAGGAAATCGGCTTCACCAAGGAAATCATCCCGAACTTCTACAGTGTGAAAGAGGCGGTGTTCCCGTTCGCCAAATTCCCTGGCGTTGACCCGATCCTCGGCCCAGAGATGAAGTCGACCGGTGAAGTGATGGGCGTCGGCGACACCTTCGGTGAAGCATTCGCCAAAGCCCAGATGGGCGCGAGCGAAGTGCTGCCGACCGGCGGTACCGCGTTCATCAGCGTGCGTGACGACGACAAACCACTGGTTGCAGGCGTGGCCCGTGATCTGATCAACTTGGGCTTCGAAGTGGTCGCCACTGCCGGTACTGCCAAGCTGATCGAAGCCGCAGGCCTGAAAGTGCGCCGCGTGAACAAGGTGACCGAGGGTCGTCCGCACGTGGTCGACATGATCAAGAATGACGAAGTCACCCTGATCATCAACACCACCGAAGGTCGTCAGTCGATCGCTGATTCCTACTCCATCCGTCGCAATGCCCTGCAGCACAAGATTTACTGCACTACCACCATTGCGGCGGGCGAGGCTATCTGTGAAGCGCTGAAGTTCGGTCCCGAGAAGACCGTGCGCCGCTTGCAGGATCTACACGCAGGATTGAAGGCATGATCAAATACCCAATGACCGTCCAGGGCGCGAAAGCCCTGGAAGAAGAACACGCTCATCTGACCAAGGTCGTTCGTCCGAAGCTCAGCCAGGACATCGGTACGGCTCGCGAGTTGGGTGACCTGAAGGAAAACGCCGAATACCATGCCGCCCGCGAACAGCAGGGCATGGTCGAGGCGCGGATTCGTGATATCGAAGGCCGGATTCAGAATCAGGTCATCATCGACGTCACGACTATTCCTCATACCGGCAAGGTGATCTTCGGTACAACCGTCGAAATCGCCAACGTCGAGACTGATGAGTCCGTGACTTACCACATCGTGGGTGAGGATGAGGCTGACTTCAAACTCGGCAAGATTTCGGTCGGCTCGCCTCTGGCTCGCGCCTTGATCGGCAAGGAAGAGGGCGATGTAGTCGCCGTGAAAACGCCAAGCGGCGTTATCGAGTACGAGATTGTCGAAGTCCGTCACATCTGAAGGAGGGCGCCCGCTACGTGCGGGCGCCATGCTTTGGCAGCTGGCCCAGATGTTGTGGGTCGGCGGCTTCTGGTTGGTTCATCTCGGTTTGCGAGCGGTGTTGGGCAAGATTGGCCTGGCGCCGTTGCTGATCGATGAGATTGCCGATGCTTTTGCGGTGCCGGTGGTGAGTTTCGCCGCCGCATGCGTGATTTTTCAGGCTTTGGTGCTGGTACAGGCCGAGGGCCTTGCCAGTCTATGGCGGGATTTTCGCGGGCAAGTATTACTGATGGCGTTGTATGCGTGTGCGATGTTTGTCGCCGTGCGTGTCGGCTGGCCGGATGCGCAGCGCTGGCAGGAGTTCAGTTTTCTGGTATTGGGCTTTTCCGGTCTGGTGCTGGTGCTGCAACCGGTGCCGGGATGGAGTGGCAGGGTGCGCGAAGCACACCCTTGACCCTTGTCATCACTTGAAGCGATGAACGTTCGACAGCTGCTTGTTGGCGCTGAAGTTCTTGCGGTAAACCAGTGCCATCTTGCCGATGACCTGAACCAGGTCCGCTTTGCCGACCTTGCACAGTTCTGCAATGTGCGCCAAGCGCGACTCGCGATCGAGGATGTTGAGCTTGATCTTGATCAGCTCGTGATCCGCCAATGCGCGTTCGAGTTCGGCTAGCACACCTTCAGTCAAACCGTTGTCAGCCACAGTCAAGACTGGTTTCAGGTGGTGGCCAATGGATTTGTACTGTTTCTTCTGCTCTGGAGTGAGCGGCATAATCTGACCCTTTCGTCTGGATTCTGTAAAATGGCGGCCATTTTACCCGAGGGTTCGTGGATCCGCCCAATTAATCACGACCCTTATCATCGAGGTGCCCAATGGCGCGTTCCAAGACAAGCCTTGGTTGGCTGAAACGACATGTCAACGATCCCTATGTGAAGCAGGCGCAGAAGGATGGCTACCGCTCGCGTGCAAGTTACAAGCTTCTGGAAATCCAGGAGAAATACAAGCTGATCCGTCCGGGCATGAGCGTTGTCGACCTGGGTGCTGCGCCTGGTGGCTGGTCGCAGGTCACTAGCCGGCTGATCGGTGGTCAGGGGCGGCTAATCGCTTCGGACATCCTGGAAATGGACAGCATTCCTGACGTGAACTTCATCCAGGGTGACTTCACCGAGGACGAAGTGCTCGCGCGGATCCTTGAAGCCGTGGGTAATTCGCAGGTGGACCTTGTGATTTCCGATATGGCCCCCAATATGAGTGGTACGCCTGAAGTGGACATGCCAAAAGCCATGTTCCTTTGCGAGCTGGCGCTTGATCTGGCTGAGCGGATACTCAAGCCGGGCGGTAATTTCGTGATCAAGATTTTTCAGGGCGAAGGGTTCGATGTTTACCTGAAGGACGCTCGCAAAAAATTCGACAAGATCCAGATGATCAAGCCGGATTCGTCCCGTGGCAGTTCCCGCGAGCAATACATGCTGGCTTGGGGTTACCGCGGGCGTAGTGAGTAAAACGAGGTTTTTTGGCGGGGTGATAGGTTTTTCGTATTTCGCCCCGCGTGCATAAGCGAATATTGTGTAGAAAGTGTTTCACAAAGGGTTACAGACGGCGCCTGCCAGAGCTGTAGGTAATGTAGTAAGTTAGGCCGGTGAATATCATGCGAAGCGCGCGCCAGTAGCGGAGCTTGCTTCAGAGGGTAGTTAATTGAACGATATGGCAAAGAATCTGATCCTGTGGTTGATCATCGCGGCAGTCCTGGTGACGGTGATGAACAACTTCTCCAGCCCTAACGAGCCGCAGACCCTCAACTATTCCGACTTCATCCAGCAGGTCAAGGATGGCAAGGTCGAGCGCGTAGCCGTTGACGGCTATGTGATTACCGGCAAACGCAACGACGGCGACAGCTTCAAGACCATTCGTCCGGCGATCCAGGACAACGGTCTGATCGGCGATCTGGTCGACAACCACGTTGTGGTCGAAGGCAAGCAGCCTGAACAGCAAAGCATCTGGACCCAGCTCCTGGTGGCCAGCTTCCCGATCCTGGTGATCATCGCGGTGTTCATGTTCTTCATGCGCCAGATGCAGGGCGGTGCGGGCGGCAAGGGCGGACCGATGAGCTTCGGCAAGAGCAAGGCACGCCTGCTGTCCGAAGATCAGGTGAAAACCACATTGGCTGACGTTGCCGGTTGCGACGAAGCCAAGGAAGAAGTCGGCGAGTTGGTTGAGTTCCTGCGTGATCCGGGCAAGTTCCAGCGTCTGGGTGGTCGTATTCCTCGCGGCGTGCTGATGGTCGGTCCTCCGGGTACCGGTAAAACCTTGCTGGCCAAGGCGATTGCCGGCGAAGCGAAGGTGCCGTTCTTCACCATTTCCGGTTCCGACTTTGTCGAAATGTTCGTGGGTGTCGGCGCGAGCCGTGTTCGCGACATGTTCGAGCAAGCCAAGAAACACGCTCCATGCATCATCTTCATCGACGAAATCGACGCCGTCGGTCGCCATCGTGGCGCCGGCATGGGTGGCGGTCACGACGAGCGCGAGCAGACTCTCAACCAGTTGCTGGTAGAGATGGACGGCTTCGAAATGAATGACGGCATCATCGTGATTGCTGCTACCAACCGTCCTGACGTACTCGACCCTGCGCTGCTGCGTCCGGGCCGTTTCGACCGTCAGGTGGTGGTTGGCTTGCCGGACATCCGTGGTCGCGAGCAGATCCTCAAGGTTCACATGCGCAAAGTGCCAATGGGCGACGACGTTGCTCCGGCAGTCATCGCACGCGGTACTCCGGGCTTCTCCGGTGCCGACCTGGCCAACCTGGTCAACGAAGCGTCGCTGTTCGCTGCACGCAGCGGCAAGCGTATCGTCGAAATGAAGGAATTCGAACTGGCCAAAGACAAGATCATGATGGGTGCCGAGCGCAAATCCATGGTCATGTCCGAGAAAGAAAAGCAGAACACCGCTTATCACGAAGCTGGCCACGCCATCGTTGGTCGCGTAGTGCCTGAGCATGATCCGGTGTACAAGGTCTCGATCATTCCCCGCGGTCGTGCGCTGGGTGTGACCATGTTCCTGCCGGAAGAAGATCGCTACAGCCTCTCCAAGCGTGCGCTGATCAGTCAGATCTGCTCGCTGTACGGCGGTCGTATCGCTGAAGAAATGACCCTTGGCTTCGACGGTGTCACCACCGGTGCTTCGAACGACATCATGCGTGCCAGCCAGATTGCACGGAACATGGTGACCAAGTGGGGGCTGTCGGAAAAACTCGGTCCGTTGATGTACGCCGAAGAAGAGGGCGAAGTGTTCCTCGGTCGCGGCGGTGGTGGTCAGAATGCAAGCTTCTCCGGTGAGACGGCCAAGCTGATCGACTCCGAAGTGCGCAGTATCATTGACCAGTGCTACGGCAGCGCGAAACAGATTCTCACGGACAACCGTGACAAGCTGGACGCCATGGCGGATGCGCTGATGAAGTATGAAACGATCGATGCCGAGCAAATCGACGACATCATGGCGGGTCGCACGCCTCGCGAACCGCGCGACTGGTCGGGTGGTACCGGCACCGGTACGCCGCCTCCAGTGGTCCAGGATGAGCGTCCTGAAACGCCGATTGGCGGTCCGGCTGCTGACGTTTAAGGTTTGAAATGACTTCTGTACAGTCCCTGACCCGGTTGCCTTGCGGCAACCGGGTTCTTGATTTGGCCCGGACGCATGTCATGGGCATTCTCAATGTTACTCCTGACTCTTTCTCCGACGGCGGCCGCTACAGCCAGTTGGACGTGGCCTTGCGTCATGCTGAAGCCATGGTGGCCGCCGGCGCGACACTGATCGATGTCGGTGGCGAGTCGACTCGGCCTGGCGCTCGTGCGGTTTCGCCGCTGGAGGAGCTGGAGCGCGTGGCGCCGATCGTTGAGCTGATCAATCGCGAACTGGATGTGGTCATCTCGGTCGACACGTCGACACCGGCGGTGATGCGCGAAACTGCACGCCTTGGTGCCGGCTTGATCAACGATGTGCGTTCGCTGCGCCGTGATGGCGCGCTGGATGCCGCTGCGGCGACTGGCCTGCCGGTCTGTCTGATGCATATGCTCGGCGAGCCGGGTGATATGCAGGACAATCCGCACTATCAGGATGTAACTCGGGAAGTGGGCGAGTTTCTCGCTGAGCGCATGACGCAATGCGCACAAGCGGGCATTCCTGCCGAGCGGATCATTCTTGATCCCGGTTTTGGCTTCGCCAAAACGCTGCAGCACAATTTAAGCTTGTTCAAACATATGGAGGCTCTGCATGCGCTGGGTCGTCCGCTATTGGTTGGCGTTTCACGTAAAAGCATGATCGGCCAGGCGCTGAATCGCCCCGTGGGCGAGCGTCTGTATGGCGGTCTCGCGTTGGCGGCGCTGGCATCAGTGAAAGGAGCGCGTATATTGCGCGTCCATGATGTGGCGGAAACGGTAGACGTGGTGCGCATGCTCGCGGCCGTGGAATCAGCCGAATAAGAATGATGGAGCACTTATGAGCAAGAAATACTTTGGTACTGACGGCATTCGTGGTCGTGTCGGTGAATACCCGATTACCCCTGACTTCATGCTCAAGCTCGGCTGGGCGGCGGGCATGGCCTTCCGCAAGATGGGCGCCTGCAAGGTGCTGGTCGGCAAGGACACTCGAATCTCTGGCTACATGTTTGAGTCCGCACTTGAGGCAGGCCTGACGTCGGCGGGTGCCGATGTCATGCTGCTCGGCCCGATGCCGACGCCGGCCATTGCCTATCTGTCGCGTACATTCCAGGCTGAAGCCGGGATCGTGATCAGCGCTTCGCACAACCCGCATGACGATAACGGCATCAAATTTTTCTCCGGTAAAGGCACCAAGTTGCCTGATGAGCTGGAGCTGATGATCGAAGAATTGCTCGATGCTCCGATGACCGTGGTTGAGTCGAGCAAGATCGGTAAGGTTTCGCGCATCAACGACGCCTCCGGTCGCTACATCGAATTCTGCAAAAGCAGTGTGCCAACCGGCACCAGCTTCTCTGGCCTGAAGATCGTTATCGACTGCGCGCATGGGGCGACCTACAAGGTGGCTCCGAGTGTCTTTCGCGAATTGGGTGCTGACGTGGTCGTTTTATCGGCCCAGCCCAATGGCCTGAACATCAATGACAACTGTGGTTCGACCCATATGGGTCAACTGCAGGCTGCTGTGTTGGCTGAGCATGCAGACCTGGGTATCGCTTTCGATGGTGATGGTGATCGAGTGTTGATGGTCGATCACACTGGTGCAGTCGTCGATGGTGACGAGTTGCTGTTCATCATCGCGCGCGATCTTCACGAGCGCGGGAAATTGCAGGGTGGTGTCGTCGGCACGCTGATGAGTAACCTGGGGTTGGAGCTCGCACTGGCTGATCTCTCGATTCCATTCATTCGTGCCAACGTCGGCGACCGCTATGTGATCGCAGAGTTGCTGGAACGTAACTGGATGGTGGGTGGTGAGAACTCGGGACACATCGTCTGCTTCAATCACACCACTACGGGGGATGCGATCATTGCAGCGCTGCAGGTGCTCATGGCGCTGAAAGCCCGCAATGAGGGGCTGGCGCAATCCCGTCAGGCACTTCGCAAGTGCCCACAGGTGCTGATCAACGTGCGTTTCAGTGGGGGTGAAAGTCCACTCGAGCATCCGGCTGTCAAGGAAGCCAGTGCGCGTGTAACCCAGGCAATGGCCGGTCGTGGTCGGGTACTTTTGCGCAAGTCCGGCACAGAGCCGTTGGTGCGTGTGATGGTCGAAGGCGAGGATGAAACTCAGGTTCGCACCTACGCCGAAGAACTGGCAAAACTGGTAACTGAAGTTTCTGCCTGATTCGGCTTGCCAGCCATGATTGTGTTGGGTAACATCTGCGCCCACTTTGACCGACGAGGTACAGCATGCGTCGCCCTATGGTAGCTGGTAACTGGAAGATGCACGGTACCCGCGCCAGCGTCGCTGAGCTGATCAACGGCCTTCGTCATCTGGCCTTGCCAAGCGGTGTTGATGTCGCGGTATTCCCGCCTTGCTTGCATATCAATCAAGTGATTGATGGCTTGAAAGGAAAGTCGATTTCGGTCGGTGCGCAGAATTCTGCGGTGGAATCCATGCAAGGTGCATTGACCGGTGAAATTGCGCCGAGTCAGTTGGTGGATGCAGGTTGTTCCCTGGTGCTTGTCGGGCACTCCGAACGCCGCCAGATAATGGGCGAGCGAGACGGAATGCTGAATCGCAAGTTCGCAGCGGCACAGGCATGTGGCTTGATTCCGGTGTTGTGTGTAGGGGAGACTCTCGAGCAGCGTGAAGCCGGAAAAACTCTTGAGGTTGTCGGGCGTCAGCTGGGCAGCATCATTGAGGAGCTGGGTGTTGGTGCCTTTGCCAAGGCAGTCATTGCTTACGAGCCTGTCTGGGCCATTGGTACCGGACTGACTGCAACGCCGCAACAGGCTCAGGATGTGCATAAGGCCATTCGCGAGCAGTTGGCGGCAGAGAATTCTGAAGTCGCACGAGGTGTGCGGCTTCTATACGGCGGCAGCGTGAAGGCGGCCAATGCGGTCGAACTGTTCGGCATGCCGGATATCGATGGGGGGCTCATTGGTGGAGCTTCCCTGAATGCAGATGAGTTCGGTGCGATTTGTCGCGCCGCGGGAAACTGAAAAAATGCTGGAAACAGTCGTAGTCGTTTTTCATCTGCTGGGTGCATTGGGCGTAGTTGCTCTGGTTTTGCTGCAGCAGGGTAAGGGTGCGGACGCTGGCGCGTCTTTCGGAGCAGGTGCTTCAAATACTGTGTTCGGAAGCCAAGGTTCCTCTACCTTTCTTAGTAAGTTTACTGCTATACTTGCCGCCGGTTTCTTCATAACCAGCTTGGGGTTAGGTTACTTTGCTAAAGAGAAGGCTCATCAGCTGACTCAAGCAGGTCTGCCAAATCCAGCAGTGTTGGAAGTACCTAAGCAACAACCGGCTTCTGATGATGTCCCGGTGCTTCAAGAGCAAAAGTCGGCTACTCCAGCGACTGACGTACCTCCAGCTCAAGAGCAGAAGTAAGAAGGGTTTCAAACGTAGTTTTGCCGAGGTGGTGGAATTGGTAGACACGCAACCTTGAGGTGGTTGTGCCCATAGGGTGTAGGGGTTCGAGTCCCCTTCTCGGTACCAATTAGTCAGGAGAGCCCGCTGTTGCGGGCTTTCTTGCAGGTGGAAGGTTACATTGACCCTATAAGGGATCGGTCGTATACTTCCGCCCCAGCTTTGTCGCGGGGTGGAGCAGTCTGGTAGCTCGTCGGGCTCATAACCCGAAGGTCGTCGGTTCAAATCCGGCCCCCGCAACCAGTTTAAGGAGCCCCTTTTAAGGGGCTTTTTGTTAGCTGGACACTTTCTACGCCGCTGTTCGACGGCGTTTCAAGGATGGGCGTTTCGCCCATTTTTTTATTTTGCAAAGCATGCACATATCATGCACTAGGGGGTTCAGGTGTCGAGCAAGCTAGAAGAGTTGCAGGCCTTGCTGGCCCCGGTGGTCGTGGCCCTGGGCTATGAATGCTGGGGTATCGAGTTTTCGGCTCAGGGTCGTCACTCGATGTTGCGCGTTTATATCGATAAAGAGGGCGGTGTGCTGGTGGACGATTGCGCCATTGTCAGCCGTCAGATCAGCGGTGTACTGGATGTTGAAGATCCGATCGCCGTTGAATACACACTTGAAGTTTCCTCGCCTGGCATGGAACGCCCGCTGTTCACTCTTGAGCAGTTTGCAAAATTTGCCGGTGAACAAGTAAAGATCAAGCTGCGCTCGCCTTTTGAAGGGCGACGCAACTTTCAGGGCCTTCTGCGCGGTGTAGAAGAGCAGGACGTCGTGGTGCAGGTAGAAGACCATGAATTCCTGTTGCCGATCGACATGATCGACAAGGCCAACATTATTCCCAGTTTTGACTGAGACGCGGATCCCGCGGATCCAATGGCTTGCGAAAGGCGAGGCGTACGATGAGCAAAGAAGTACTGCTGGTTGTTGAGTCGGTATCCAATGAAAAGGGCGTACCGGCAAGCGTAATTTTTGAAGCGCTGGAGCTGGCCCTGGCCACTGCTACCAAAAAGCGTTTTGAAGACGAAGTTGACCTGCGTGTGGAAATTAACCGCCACACCGGTTCCTACGAAACTTTCCGTCGCTGGACGGTCGTCGAAGAGAATGACCTCGACGATCCGGCCATCGAAACCTGGCCGACCAAGGTTGCTGAAACGCATCCTGGCGCCAAGGTTGGCGACGTCGTCGAAGAAAAAATCGAATCCATCGAGTTCGGCCGCATTGCCGCACAGACTGCCAAGCAAGTCATTGTGCAGAAAGTGCGTGAAGCCGAGCGCGCTCAAGTGGTCGACGCCTATCGCGAGCGCCTGGGAGAAATCATCTCCGGCACCGTGAAAAAAGTGACCCGCGACAACGTGATCGTCGATCTGGGCAACAACGCCGAAGCGTTGCTGGCTCGTGAAGACATCATTTCTCGCGAAACCTTCCGTGTCGGTGTGCGTCTGCGTGCACTGCTCAAGGAAATCCGCACCGAGAACCGCGGCCCGCAGCTGATCCTGTCGCGTACCGCGCCGGAAATGCTGATCGAACTGTTCCGTATCGAAGTGCCGGAAATCGCTGAAGGCCTGATCGAAGTCATGGCAGCGTCTCGTGATCCGGGTTCGCGTGCCAAGATTGCTGTCCGCTCCAAGGACAAACGCATCGACCCGCAGGGCGCGTGCATCGGTATGCGCGGTTCGCGCGTCCAGGCCGTGTCGGGCGAGTTGGGTGGCGAGCGTGTCGATATTGTCCTGTGGGACGATAACCCGGCGCAGTTCGTGATCAATGCCATGTCGCCGGCAGAAGTGGCGGCCATTATCGTTGACGAAGATGCCCACGCCATGGACATCGCCGTTGGCGCAGACAATCTGGCTCAGGCCATCGGTCGCGGTGGTCAGAACGTGCGTCTGGCTAGCCAGTTGACTGGCTGGACCCTGAACGTGATGACCGAATCGGACATCCAGGCTAAGCAACAAGCAGAAACCGGCGACATCCTGCGCAACTTCATCGACGAGCTGGAAGTCGATGAAGAGCTGGCTCAGGTGCTGGTTGATGAAGGCTTCACCAGCCTGGAAGAGATTGCCTACGTACCGTTGGAAGAAATGCTCAACATCGACGGCTTTGACGAAGACATCGTCAACGAGCTTCGCGCTCGTGCCAAGGATCGCTTGTTGACCAAAGCCATCGCTACTGAGGAAAAGCTGGCAGACGCCCATCCGGCCGAAGACCTGCTCTCGCTTGAGGGTATGGACAAGGATTTGGCGATGGAACTGGCGGTGCGCGGCGTAATTACCCGCGAAGACCTGGCCGAGCAGTCTATTGACGACCTGCTCGACATCGACGGCATTGACGATGATCGTGCCGGCAAGTTGATCATGGCCGCCCGAGCCCACTGGTTCGAGTAATTAGGCGCGGCCTGAGGAGAGAAGTGCATGACGCAAGTCACGGTGAAACAACTGGCCGATGAGGTCAAAACACCGGTAGAGCGCCTGTTGCAGCAGATGCGTGAGGCAGGTCTGCCGCACACCGCCGCCGAAGAACATGTGACTGACAGTGAGAAGCAATCCCTGCTGACTCACTTGAAAAGCAGCCACAAGGCGAAAGTGGAAGAACCACGCAAGATCACGCTGCAGCGTAAAACCACCAGCACCCTGCGTGTGGCTGGTAGCAAGAGCATCAGCGTAGAAGTTCGCAAGAAGAAAGTTTTCGTACAGCGCAGCCCGGAAGAAATCGAAGCCGAGCGCCAGCGTGAACTGGAAGAGCGTCGCGCAGTAGAAAATGCTGCCCGTCAGAAGGCTGAAGAAGCCAAGCAGCGCGCTGAAGAAGAAGCGCGTCGCCAGCCTGCTGCTGCGTCGAGCGCTCCTGCCGAAGCTGTTGCAGCACCTGCTCCAGTGGCCGAACCTGTGCGCGAAGCTGCGCCGGTTGTTGCTGCTGCGCCAGCTGCCGACACTCGCAAGCGTGACGAACAGCGTCGTCCGGACAAACCACGTGCCGACGACAACAATCGTCGCAGCGGTGGTGGTGATGGCGAGCGTAAAAACGCTCCGCATCGCGCATCGGTCAAAGAAAAAGCGCCGGCTCCACGCGTGGCGCCACGCACTACCGACGAAGAAAGCGATGGCTTCCGTCGCGGTGGTCGCGGCAAGGCCAAGCTGAAGAAACGCAACGCCCACGGTTTCCAGAGCCCAACCGGCCCTGTCGTGCGTGATGTGCAGATCGGCGAGACCATCACTGTTGGCGATCTCGCCAATCAGATGTCGGTCAAGGCTGCTGAAATCATCAAGTTCATGTTCAAGCTGGGTACACCGGCCACCATCAACCAGGTGCTTGATCAGGAAACTGCTCAACTGGTAGCCGAAGAACTGGGCCACAAAGTGACCCTGGTCAGCGACACCGCCCTGGAAGATTCCTTGGCCGAGTCCCTGAAGTTTGAAGGTGAGTCGTTCTCTCGTGCTCCAGTCGTGACCGTAATGGGCCACGTTGACCACGGTAAAACTTCCCTGCTCGACTACATCCGTCGTGCCAAGGTAGCTGCTGGCGAAGCCGGTGGTATCACCCAGCACATCGGTGCATACCACGTTGAAACCGAACGCGGCATGGTCACCTTCCTCGACACCCCGGGTCACGCCGCGTTTACCGCAATGCGTGCTCGTGGTGCCAAGGCGACCGACATCGTGATCCTGGTGGTTGCAGCGGACGACGGCGTGATGCCGCAGACCATTGAAGCTGTTCAGCACGCAGTAGCGGCTGGCGTTCCGCTGGTTGTTGCAGTGAACAAGATCGACAAGCCGGGCGCTGATCTCGATCGCATCCGTAGCGAACTGTCGGTTCACGGCGTGACTTCTGAAGAGTGGGGCGGTGATACGCCGTTCGTACCGGTTTCGGCGAAAGTCGGTACTGGTGTTGACGAGCTGCTCGAAGCTGTTCTGCTGCAAGCCGAAGTTCTCGAACTGAAAGCAACTCCGTCGGCTCCTGGCCGTGGCGTTGTGGTTGAGTCGCGTCTCGACAAAGGTCGTGGCCCGGTTGCAACCGTTCTGGTTCAAGACGGTACCCTGCGCCAAGGCGACATGGTTCTGGTCGGTTCGAACTATGGCCGCGTGCGTGCCATGCTCGACGAGAACGGCAAGCCAATTAAAGAAGCCGGTCCATCCATCCCTGTCGAGATCCTCGGCCTGGACGGTACCCCGGACGCTGGCGACGAGATGAGCGTAGTTGCTGACGAGAAGAAAGCCCGTGAAGTGGCTCTGTTCCGTCAAGGCAAGTTCCGCGAAGTCAAACTGGCTCGCGCTCACGCCGGCAAGCTGGAAAACATCTTCGAAAACATGGGTCAGGCCGAGAAGAAGACGCTCAACATCGTCCTCAAATCCGACGTCCGTGGTTCGCTGGAAGCGTTGAACGGTGCCTTGAATGGCCTGGGCAACGACGAAGTTCAAGTGCGCGTAGTCGGCGGCGGTGTCGGTGGTATCACCGAGTCCGACGCTAACCTGGCACTGGCTTCCAACGCTGTACTGTTCGGCTTCAACGTGCGTGCCGATGCTGGCGCACGGAAGATCGTCGAGCAGGAAGGTCTGGACATGCGTTACTACAACGTGATCTACGACATCATCGAAGACGTCAAGAAAGCCCTGACCGGCATGCTCGGCAGCGATGTTCGCGAGAACATCCTGGGTGTGGCCGAAGTGCGTGACGTGTTCCGTTCGCCGAAGTTTGGCGCGATCGCTGGTTGCATGGTGATCGAAGGTGTTGTGCACCGTAACCGTCCGATCCGTGTACTGCGTGAAGACATCGTTATCTTCGAAGGCGAGCTGGAATCCCTGCGCCGCTTCAAGGATGACGCTTCCGAAGTACGTGCCGGCATGGAATGCGGTATCGGCGTGAAGAGCTACAACGACGTCAAAGTCGGCGACAAGATCGAAGTCTTCGAGAAGGTTCAGGTTGCTCGCAGCCTCTAACTCGCGCACTTCAGGAGCCGTGATGGCCGGCCACATTCACATGTGCGGCGCATCACCCGGACTCTAAACGCAACGCCCGGTCTGGCATTTGTCAGGCCGGGCGTTTGCCGCTTTCAGACCTTGCGGGTTTCACCGTGGGGCAGTAACAGGTAACAAATCATGGCAAAAGAATACAGCCGTACCCAACGTATCGGCGATCAGATGCAGCGTGAGCTGGCCCAACTGATCCGTCGTGAAGTCAAAGATCCACGTGTTGGCCTGGTCACCATTACCGCTGTGGAAGTCAGCCGTGACGTCGGTCACGCGAAGATTTTCATCACCGTGATGGGGCAGGACAACGCTGAAGACATCGCGCAAAGCATCAAGGTGCTCAATGCTGCCGCAGGTTTCCTGCGCATGCAGCTGGCCCGTGAGATGAAGCTGCGCAGCGTGCCGCAATTGCACTTCCACTACGACGAATCCGTTGTCCGTGGTGCGCACTTGTCGGCCCTGATCGAGCGTGCGGTTGCTGAAGACAATCAGCACCCGGTCGCTGCTGAACCTGAAGACACCAAGGAGTAATTCGGTGGCTCAGGTCAAACGTATCCGTCGTAACGTCAGCGGTATCATCCTGCTCGACAAGCCGCTGGGGTTTACCTCCAACGCCGCGTTGCAGAAGGTTCGCTGGTTGCTCAACGCCGAGAAGGCCGGCCACACCGGCAGTCTCGATCCGTTGGCCACCGGTGTATTGCCGCTGTGCTTTGGTGAGGCAACCAAGTTCTCGCAATACCTGCTCGATTCCGACAAGGGTTATGAAACCCTGGCGCAACTGGGCAAGACCACCACCACGGCCGATGCCGAGGGTGAGGTTTTGCAGGAGCGCCCGGTGACCGTTGGTCGCGCCGATGTCGAAGCGGTTCTGCCGAAATTTCGTGGGCAAATCAGTCAGATACCGCCGATGTACTCGGCACTCAAGCGTGACGGGCAGCCGCTGTACAAGCTGGCCCGTGCAGGCGAAGTAGTGGAGCGCGAACCGCGTTCTGTTACTATTGCGCGCTTGGAATTGCTGGCCTTCGAAGGCGATACTGCGCGTCTTGCGGTGGATTGCAGCAAGGGCACCTATATTCGCACCCTGGTGGAGGATATCGGTGAGCAACTCGGTTGTGGTGCGTACGTCGCGGAACTGCGTCGTACCCAGGCCGGGCCTTTTACCCTGGCGCAGACTGTCACTCTCGAAGAGCTGGAAGCGGTACATGCCGAAGGCGGCAACGAAGCGGTCGACCGCTTCCTGATGCCATCGGACAGCGGCCTGCAGGATTGGCCGCTGCTGCACTTCTCCGAAGCGAGTGCGTTCTACTGGCTCAACGGCCAGCCGGTACGTGCCCCGGATGCTCCGAAGTTCGGCATGGTACGGGTACAGGATCACAACGGTCGCTTCATCGGTATCGGTGAAGTGAGCGAAGACGGGCGCATCGCGCCGCGTCGACTGATTCGGTCAGAATGACCGGAAACCGGTCCGTGTAATAGCGGGCCGGCGAGTGTGGCTGTTAACAGGCACGGTCACGACTCATTTATAGATACAGGGATTTGTCCCTGGCCTGTTGAAACTGTTTTTGAAACAGTTTCCTGATAAAAGGATTGCCTCATGGCTCTCGACGTTCAAGAAAAAGCTCAAATCGTTGCCGACTACCAGCAAGCTGTTGGTGATACTGGTTCGCCAGAAGTGCAAGTTGCACTGCTGACCGCCAACATCAACAAACTGCAAGGTCACTTCAAGGCCAACGGTAAAGACCACCACTCCCGTCGTGGTCTGATCCGCATGGTAAACCAGCGTCGTAAGCTGCTGGACTACCTGAAAGGCAAGGATCTGAGCCGTTACAGCGCTCTGATCGGCCGCCTGGGTCTGCGTCGCTAATCAGCGATTGCGCTATGAGGTTGGTTGTCTGTCAGGCATCAGCGGTTTTCCGCTGGTGGCTGGCAGGCTCCCAGCCTCAAGTTTTATCTGCACTACCGTTTTACCCGGACAGTCAGCGGGCCGATTCCCGACATTGCCCAAGAATTTCGCAAGAAACCAGTTCCCCCAAGAGCCACAAAGAAGGTAGGACACCGTGAACCCGGTAATCAAAAAATTCCAGTTCGGTCAGTCGACCGTTACCCTCGAGACTGGCCGTATCGCCCGTCAGGCCTCCGGCGCAGTATTGGTCACCGTTGACGACGACGTCAGCGTATTGGTGACCGTAGTCGGTGCCAAGCAAGCCGATCCAGGCAAGGGCTTCTTCCCTCTGTCCGTTCACTACCAGGAAAAGACTTACGCTGCCGGTAAGATCCCTGGCGGTTTCTTCAAGCGTGAAGGCCGTCCTTCCGAGAAAGAAACCCTGACTTCCCGACTGATCGACCGTCCGATCCGTCCGCTGTTCCCAGAAGGCTTCATGAACGAAGTGCAGGTTGTCTGCACCGTCGTTTCCACCAGCAAGAAGACCGATCCGGACATCGCTGCGATGATCGGTACCTCGGCTGCCCTGGCAATCTCGGGCATTCCGTTCGACGGCCCGATCGGCGCCGCTCGCGTAGCTTTCCACGAAAGCACCGGCTACCTGCTGAACCCGACTTACGAGCAGCAAGCTGCTTCGAGCCTGGACATGGTCGTTGCCGGTACTTCGGACGCCGTACTGATGGTTGAATCGGAAGCCAAAGAGCTGACCGAAGACCAGATGCTGGGCGCAGTACTGTTCGCTCACGACGAGTTCCAGGTCGTGATCAACGCTGTTAAAGAACTGGCCGCTGAAGCTGCCAAGCCAACCTGGAACTGGGCTCCGGCTCCAGAAGCCACCGAACTGCTGGGCGCGATCCGCGCCGAGTTCGGCGACGCGATCTCCCAGGCTTACACCATCACCATCAAGGCCGATCGTTACGCCCGCCTGGGTGAGCTGAAGGATCAGGTTGTTGCCAAACTGTCCGGTGAAGAAGGCCAGCCTTCGTCCAGCGAAGTCAAAGCGGCTTTCGGCGAAATCGAATACCGCACCGTTCGCGAAAACATCGTAAACGGCAAGCCACGTATCGACGGTCGCGACACCAAAACCGTACGTCCGCTGAACATCGAAGTCGGCGTTCTGCCGAAGACTCACGGTTCGGCTCTGTTCACCCGTGGTGAAACCCAGGCTCTGGTAGTTGCGACTCTGGGTACTGCCCGTGACGCACAGCTGCTGGACACCCTGGAAGGCGAGAAAAAAGACCCATTCATGCTGCACTACAACTTCCCTCCGTTCTCGGTGGGCGAGTGTGGTCGCATGGGTGGTGCTGGTCGTCGTGAAATCGGTCACGGCCGTCTGGCCCGTCGTTCGGTTTCGGCCATGCTGCCAGCCGCTGACGTGTTCCCGTACACCATTCGCGTGGTGTCGGAAATCACCGAATCCAACGGTTCGAGCTCGATGGCTTCCGTTTGCGGTGCTTCCCTGGCCCTGATGGACGCTGGTGTTCCAATGAAGGCGCCGGTTGCCGGTATCGCCATGGGCCTGGTTAAAGAAGGCGAAAAATTCGCTGTTCTGACCGACATCCTCGGTGACGAAGACCACCTGGGCGACATGGACTTCAAAGTAGCCGGTACCGCCAAAGGCGTCACCGCGCTGCAGATGGACATCAAGATCAAGGGCATCACCGAAGAGATCATGGAAATCGCTCTGGGCCAAGCCCTGGAAGCGCGCCTGAACATCCTCGGTCAGATGAACCAGATCATCGGCCAGTCGCGTACCGAACTGTCGGCCAACGCACCGACCATGATCGCGATGAAAATCGACACCGACAAAATCCGTGACGTTATCGGTAAAGGCGGCGCGACCATCCGTGCGATCTGCGAAGAAACCAAGGCTTCGATCGACATCGAAGACGACGGTTCGATCAAGATCTTCGGCGAAACCAAGGAAGCTGCAGAAGCTGCTCGTCAGCGCGTTCTGAGCATCACTGCAGAAGCTGAAATCGGCAAGATCTACGTCGGTAAGGTTGAGCGCATCGTCGACTTCGGCGCATTCGTCAACATCCTGCCTGGCAAGGACGGTCTGGTGCACATCTCGATGCTGAGCGACGCTCGCGTAGAGAAAGTCACCGACATCCTGAAAGAAGGTCAGGAAGTGGAAGTGCTGGTACTGGACGTGGACAACCGCGGCCGTATCAAGCTGTCCATCAAAGACGTGGCAGCTGCCAAGGCTTCGGGCGTTTAATCACCCCACCGCTTTAGCGCAATAAAAATGCCCCGCCGTGAAAACGGCGGGGCATTTTTTTGTCTGCGAAATATCGAGACATTCTGTGAAGTTGCCGGACTCCGAGACCGGTGCTAGGTTTAGCCCACCGCCCGTGTAGCTCAGCCGGTAGAGCAGCGCACTCGTAACGCGAAGGTCGCAGGTTCGATTCCTGTCTCGGGCACCACTTCCCTTATTTCACCTTGCGGCTCAGATCCTCGACGGTACGTTTGAGCTGATCCATGGCGCGATCCTGATCGTTGATTTTCTGCTTCAGGCTGGAAATTTCGCTGCTGGCGGAATTCGAACTCGAACCGCTGTTGCGTTTTAGGTCTTCGACCTGGCGTCCGAGGGTATCCAGTTGGCGGTCCTGATCCTTGACCTTGTTCTTCAGGTCATCGATTTCCTTGCTACTGGAATTCGAGCTGGAACCGCTGCTGCGTTTGAACTCTTCAATCTGGTGTGACTGGTCGCGGACGGTGTCACGCATCTTTTGCAGTTCATCGATGCTGATATCGCTCTTGATGACCACATCCTTGCCGTAATCGTTGTGAATCAGCGAAACCTTGTCGCCATAGGAGGAGCTGCTGTTGCTCAGTTCAAGCGCCATGGCGCTTGCCGGCAACATCACGGCGGCAAGCAAGGCACTGGCGGACACCACGGAACAAATCTTCGAAAAGCTGCGCATCACTGGTTTTCCTTGTGAACAGCGAGAGTGAGTGCCGATATGGCACAACGCTATGACTTGGAATCCGGATTTATGTTCCGCAGGTCAACTTTTTGTGAGAGAGATGTAAAGAGCCGTGTAATTCGTCATGCAAACGTCCTATATTCGGTGCCTGCATGAGCATCGCTTAGCAGTTTTCAGATGATCCCGAATGGTTCCGAAGGCCGGACAATCCGCGTCAGAGAGATCCTTGATGATCCAGATCCATCCTCCATTCTTACGATCAGCGAGAACGCCATGACCGAATTAACTCAAGAGCAACGTCACAAACAAGCGCTGGAAAAGTACATTCTGGACGTACCGGACCTGAAAGAAGAGATCAAGGACCTGAGCGCCGACGATCAGAAAGATCAGATCCAGTGGGCGTTCGAAGACGAAGCCGAAGCCCAGGGCTTGCAGCCGTGGGAGTTGACGCTCAAGTACACCAGCACCCCTGAAGAGTTCGAGGCCCAGCGTCTTGTGCTGCACAAGGAGGCGGCCGAAGTGTTGGGCGTCGAGTGGGACGAGTACTGCGAGATGAACAATCTGGTGGTCTGAAACAAAAACGCCAGCCTCAATCGGGCTGGCGTTTTTTATTGCGCGACAGCCTCAGAGGCTCAGACGCATCGACAGGTCCACCGCCTTCACATCCTTGGTCATCGCGCCAATCGAGATGTAATCCACCCCGGTCTCGGCGATCGGCAGCAGCGTGCTTTCGTTGATCCCGCCGCTGGCCTCCAGTTTGGCCTTGCCGCCGTTCAGGCGCACAGCTTCACGCATGTCGTCCAGGCTCAGTTCGTCGAGCATGATGATGTCGGCGCCGGCAGCCAGCGCTTCCTTCAGCTCTTCCAGGCTTTCCACTTCGACTTCAACCGGTTTGCCCGGCGCGATCTTGTGCGCGGCGGCGATGGCCTGCGCGATGCCACCGCTGGCGGCAATGTGGTTTTCCTTGATCAGGAACGCATCGTAGAGGCCGATGCGATGGTTGTGGCAACCGCCGCAGGTCACCGCGTATTTCTGCGCCAGACGCAGGCCAGGCAGGGTCTTGCGGGTGTCCAGCAGCTTGACCTGAGTCTGTGCAACGAAATCTGCCAGGAACTGCGCGCGCGTTGCCACGCCGGACAGCAGTTGCAGGAAGTTCAGCGCACTGCGCTCGCCAGTCAGCAGCGAACGCGCCGGGCCTTCCAGATGAAACAGCGGCTGATTGGGTTTGACCCGTTCGCCGTCACGCACCTGCCAATGCACCGCGACACGTGGATCGAGCTGACGGAACACGGTGTCGACCCATGCCGTACCGCAGATAACGGCGTCATCGCGGGTGATGATGGTGGCTTTGGCCAGACGTTCGGCGGGGATCAGTTGCGCGGTGATGTCGCCGCTGCCGATGTCTTCGAGCAACGCACGGCGCACGTTGGCTTCGATTTCGGCGGTCAAATCGGCGAGACGTAGATTCGGCATAACGGGCTCCACAAACTAAGTGCGCCGATTATAGGGGCATGGCAGGAGCCAACCCAAGGCAAGAACTCGCGTGCCTGACTGCATCTGGTCGATTTTCTGTGAGCAAAGCGGCGTTTTTCGTGGTCACTGGAAGGTGTCGCAGGCATAGGGGAAACCCTGACGGCTATAGCGCCCGGGACAAGTTTTGCAAGATAATCCGCCTTGCATTTGACGTCATGGCTTTGACGTTCGTCTGACGCCCCTATTCACCACTGCAGGAGCGAGCCTGCTCGCGAAATTCTGGCAGCGACATTGGTGCGACTGACACACCGCTATCGCGAGCAGGCTCACTCCTACAGGGATTTGCGCTGGTTCACGGCAAGTGTGTTGTGGTCGGTGCACTCGATGTTTGCGACGAGCGGGATCACCGTTTCAGGAGGCTTGGATGCACAAAGACGGGAATGTAGTGCCCTTGTACAAGGCCGCTACCGATCAGGCGAATCACTCGCCGCTCGCCCGCCTGCCTGTGATTCTGCTTCAGGTCCGCGACAAGGCTGCCCAGCAACTGCGCCATGGCTTGCAGGAGTTATTCGATAACGCCGACGACACCCTGTTCGAGATGGCCGACCGGGCGCGCAACGACGTCGAACAGAACATCTTTTTCGAAGCCATGCGCGACCTGCGCCTCAAGCGCAAAAACATTGAACGTGGCTTTCTCGAGCAGTTCTTCGAAGCCTTCGTTGCCCTCATCCAGTACGACGTTGTACAGCAGACGCTGCCCGATTCGCTGATGTTCGAGGATTCGGCGCCGCGTACCGATGACATGGAGCGCAGCGTGGCGGTCGAGACCATGGTCGGCCGTGTGCTCAAACGTGACGGCTTTGCCCTCGACCAACTGACCGCGCGGTTCAACGCGCTGCTTGGCAAACCCATCGACGATCAGCACAACCCGCTCGGCCCGGCGATGCTCTGCGAGTATTTTCTGCAGGCCGGACGTAACCTGGGCGTGGAGATCAAGGTCAAGCTGATCCTGCTCAAACTGTTCGAGCGCTATGTACTCGCGGACACCGAGCCGTTGTACGCCGAAGCCAATCAATTGCTGATCGCCACCGGCGTGTTGCCCGAGTTGAAGCCGGCACCGGCACGACGGGCGGTCGAGCGCGCTGCGGCCAGCATCAGCAGCGAAGAAAGCGATGAGCCTGCGCCCGCCGACGAAGGTGTGCAGGAAGTCTTCGCCGCGCTGCAGGAGCTGCTTCTGCATGTGCGTGGCAGCGTCGCCCCGACCCTGGAGCCGAGCGTTGCGACGCAACCGATCAGCACTCGCGACCTGCTGCGCCTGCTCTCGCACCTGCAGCAATATGTACCGGCACTGGCGGCGCAGGACGACTTCGATCTGCGTAACCAGCTCGAACAGTTGCTGACGCGGGTCAGCGTCAGGAGTGGCAAGTCGCGCATTGTCGACGGTGCCGACGAGGACGTGATCAACCTGATCGCCATGGTCTTCGATTGCATCCTTGAGGATCGCAACCTGCCGGATTCGCTCAAGGCGCTGATCGCCCGTCTGCAGATTCCGATGCTCAAGGTGGCAGTGCTCGACAAGAGCTTCTTCAGCCGCAGCAGCCACCCGGCGCGGCGCCTGCTCAATGAAATCGCCGATGCAGCCATGGGCTGGGGCGATTGCAACGGTGAGGCGCGCGACAGCCTGTATCTGCGCATCGAACAAGTGGTGCAGCGCTTGCTGAGCGACTTTGGCGATGATCCGGCGATCTTTTCCGAACTGCTCGCCGACTTCCTGGCCTTCACCAGCGATGAGCGTCGACGTAGCGAATTGCTTGAGCAGCGTTTGCGCGATGCCGAAGAGGGACGGGCGAGAACCGAACTGGCGCGCCGGCGCGTCGAGCAGGCGTTGAATCAGGTGCTGCTGGGTAAAGTCCTGCCGCCGTCGGTGGTGACGTTTGTACGCGATGCCTGGAGCAAGGTGTTGCTGCTGACGTGCCTCAAGCATGGCGATCAGTCCGCTGAATGGCAGGCAGATGTGCAGACCATGGAGCAATTGATCTGGAGCGTTCAACGGCATGACGAGGCGGACGCGGGCCCGCGTTTGCTGGCGCTGGTGCCGGGGTTGCTCAAGTCACTGCGTGACGGCCTGAGCAGTTCGGCGTTCGATCCGTTTGCCACCAGCGAATTTTTCAGCGAGCTCGAAGCGCTGCATGTGCGGGTACTTGAACCCGCTGCCGAGCAGGCCCCGACCGACGCAGCGACGTTGGTCGAGGTGTCGCAGCACATTATCCTGCGCAGCGCCGACGAGGGGGCGGGCAGCCTGAATCCGACAGGCCTTGCCCATGATGACGCTGGGCTGCGTCAAGTGGAGCAATTGCGCCTGGGCAGTTGGGTCGCTTTCCAGGAGGACGACGAGCACACTCTGCGCTGCAAGCTGGCGGCCATTATTGAAACCACCGGCAAGTACGTGTTTGTCGATCGCACCGGGATGAAAGTGCTGGAGCGCAGCCGCGTCGGCCTGGCCCTCGAGTTCCGGCGTGGCGCGGTACGTGTGCTGGACGACACCTTGTTGTTCGACCGGGCTCTGGAGTCGGTGCTCGGCAATCTGCGGCGACTCAATCGCGGCAAGTGATCGCGCGCCGGGGGTCGATCACGGCATACTGGGCGTCAACACAGTCGGCGTTGAAGGAATCGGTATGCAGTTGGATCCCGCTAGCGGGTGGTGTCACGGGGTGCAGGTCTGCCCATCGCCCAACTTCAATGAACGCCCTGCGGGCGAAATCTCCCTGTTGGTGATCCACAACATCAGCCTGCCACCGGCGCAGTTCGCCACCGGCAAGGTGCAGGAATTTTTCCAGAACCGACTGGATGTCACCGAGCATCCCTATTTTGCAGGGATCGCCGACCTGCGTGTCTCGGCGCATTTTCTGATCGAACGTGACGGCAGCGTCACCCAGTTTGTCTCCTGTCTTGAACGGGCGTGGCACGCTGGCGTCTCGATGTTCGAGGGCCGCGAAACCTGTAACGATTTTTCCGTGGGCATCGAACTCGAAGGCACCGATGATCTGCCATTCACCGATGCGCAGTACCAGGCATTGATCACGCTGACCCGTCAGCTGCAAACGGCATTTCCGGCTATCACCGGCGCCCGCATCTGCGGGCACAGCGACATCGCACCCGGGCGCAAGACCGATCCTGGCCCGGCATTCGACTGGGCGCGTTACCGCGCAGCCCTGGCACAAGAGGAAGGACAATGAGTTTTCTGGTGTTACTGCTGGCGGTCTGGATCGAGAAATTCTCGGCCCTGCGCCATCGGGTTCAACGCGATGGCGGATGGATCCGCGAACTGAACAAACTCGAAACCAGCGCGCGCCTGGGCCAGCGGCCATGGCTGGTGCTGACGATTCTGGTGCTGCTGCCGGTGGCGCTGCTCGGCTTGTTGCTGCTGGTGCTGGAACCTGTGGCGTACGGCTTGCTGGCCTTGCCGGTGCATGTGCTGGTGGTGATTTACGCCTTGGGCCGCGGAGATCTGCTCGGCGGCCTCGGGCCGTTTCGTGATGCCTGGCGCCGCGAAGACCTGCAAGCCGCCGCGCATGTGGCCAAACGTGATCTGGACATCTGCGCCGACAGCGGCGAGCAGTTGCTGGATCGGGTCCAGGGTCATCTGTTGTGGGAGGCCTATCAGAGCTTCTTCGCGGTGATTTTCTGGTACTTCGTGCTCGGTCCGGTGGTGGCGCTGGCTTATCGCTTGCTGGCGCTGGCACAAGAGCACGGCCAGAATCCGGCGCTGGTGGAAAGAGCGGGGCAGTTGCGCCATGCCTTGGACTGGGTGCCGGTGCGCTTGCTTGCTGCCAGTCTGGCTCTGGTCGGCAACTTCGTTGCAGTCAGCCGGGTCATGTTGCATGAGCTGCTGAACTGGAACATCAGCGCTGCGCAACTGATCAACAAGGTCGGGCTGGCAGCCGGCGAGATCCCGCCGCCGGTGGTCGGGCCTGAAGGCATCAACACCCTCGATTGCCTGTGGGAACTGCTGCTGCGCGCGGCGGTGCTGTGGTATGCCGGGTTTGCCTTGTGGACCGTGCTGGTTCACTGATCCCTTGGTGAAATTCAGGTGGTGAGGGGATTCATCCCCTCACCACAAGGTCAGTTGTCAACTCAGGTAGTCGTTAACCTTAAGTTACAAAACCTCCCCTCGATTTAAGCTATACAGAGACAGCGCCCGATAGTGGCTATCTGCTGTCGCCCCGCGCCTGCCAATAAAAACAAGAAAAGCCAAGGGAGACTTCCAGTGAAGAGCTTGCTCTATCCCGCCGTCTCGCTGATGAACCGTCTGAGCTTCGGCATGAAGTTCAGCCTGATCAGCGTGCTGTTCCTGGTGCCGATGCTGGTGACCAATTTTTATCTGGTGCGCGATTCCTATCGTGAATTCCAGGGCACCCGGGTGGAGTTGCAGAGCCTCGACCTGTTGGGCAGTAGCCTGACCCTGCGCCGGGATCTGGAGACTCTCAATAACCTGGTACAAGTAGATGTCATCCTCGGTCAGTCCGGCAAGGCCGGCAATCTCGAAGCGCAGATCAGCAGCCTGGAGCAAACGGTCCTTTCGCGTCTGCAAAGCCTGCAGGCGATGACCGATGATCCTGAGCAGATCAAGGTTTTTGACGGCAAACGCGATGAAATGATCAGCGCGTTCAAGGCTCAGCAGGCGGAAAACTCCCTGCAAAGCAAAAGCGGGATGATCGGCAAACTGCTCGGCAATGCGCAGATCTTCAGCCAGATCATCGCCAGTCAGGCCGGTCTGAGCCGCGACAATCAGGGTGACATCCGTCAGCTCAGCGAACTTGTGACCAACATTACACCGGCCGTGACCCAGACCCTCGGTGAGGGCCGGGCCATCGGCTCGTACTCATTGGGCCAGGGCTTTCTCAACAGTTCGTCGAGCACCCGGTTTGACGAGTTGCTGGCGCAGATCGAAAAACTCCAGGCCGAATACGCCCTGAAACTGGCGGACGCTCTCGACTCCAGCAAAGCCGCGCGCGCAGACCTCAGTACCCAGGCCGACAACAGCAAAACCTCTCTCAAACAGGCCAGCGAACTGTTTGAAGAGAAAGTCGTGGTGGCCGAAACCCTCGATACCCCGTGGCAAGCGTTCTACGACCAGGTCACCGGGCTGATGGACAAGACCTACCAGCTCAACGACGTGACCCTGAAATTCCTCGATACCCAATTGCAGCAACGCCTGGCGCAGAACCGCACGCACATGGTCCTGCAGGCCGTGGCGTTGTCGGTGGTGTTTGTGCTGATTTTCTATCTCTACGGTGGTTTCTACGCGTCGACCCGCACCACGCTCAAGCGCTTGGGGGCGATGATGGACAAGGTCGCGGCCGGTGACATGACGGTCAATTTCGTCGCCCACAGCCGTGATGAACTGGGTGAGTTGGGCGAAGTGTTCAATGGCACCGTGAGGAAGATCCACGACCTGATCGAGCGGGTCGGCCATACCGTGAGCGAAGTCGAGCGCCAGGCCGGGCAGGTGGAAAATGTGTCCGCGCAGAGCAACCAGGCGGTGGCGGGGCAGCGCACGCAGATCGAGCAAGTGGCGACCGCGATGAACCAGATGTCGGCGACCTCGCTGGAAGTGGCCCGCAGCGCGGCGGCAGCGGTGAGCAGTGCCCACAGCGTCAACGATGAAACCATCAGCGGTCGTGGATTGGTCGAGTCGCAGCAGGGCAGCATTGCCGCGCTGGCCAGCGAGATCGATCAGTCCGTGCGGGTGATCAACCAGTTGGCCAGTGACAGCCAGTCGATCAGCCGCGTATTGGAGGTGATCAAGAGTATCGCCGAGCAAACCAACCTGTTGGCGCTCAACGCTGCCATCGAAGCGGCCCGTGCCGGTGAACAGGGTCGTGGGTTTGCCGTGGTGGCGGACGAGGTGCGTACCTTGGCCAAGCGCACCCAGCAATCGACCGAAGAAATCGAACAGATGATTGCCAAGCTGCACGGTGGAGTCGGCGCGGCGGTGAAAGCCATGGGCGTCAGCCATCAGATGGCCAGCGGCACGGTCGGGCAGTCGGAAAAGGTCCAGCAGGCGCTGGAAAATATCCTGGGTGCGGTGGGCATGATCGTCGATCAGAACCAGCAGATCGCCGCTGCCGTGGAACAACAGACCGCCGTGGCGCACGACATCGACCAGAACATCGTCGAGATCAACCGCGCCGGCGAGCGCACGGCCCAAGGTGCGCATCAGACGGAAGATGCCAGCCGGGCACTGTCGGCGCAGGTGGTGGAGCTCAAGCAGTTGATCAGCGCATTTCGCGTCTGAGGCCTGCGCGCCACCCTTAGGCAGATAACCTGTGGTGAGGGGATTCATCCCCGATGGGACGCGAAGCGTCCCCCATGTCTGTAAGTGATCAGGGACTGCTGCGCAGTCCATCGGGGATGAATCCCCTCACCACAGGCTCATTCAAACAGGGGCAGCAGGGCAGATGTCCGAACATTTTGTAATGCTTTGATACTTACGCTTGTAAGCCAATTCCTGTTTTCTTTCGGCGACTGGCTTTTCGTCATTAATGAGCCAGTATTCCTGTTCCGTTGATTGCGTCGAGGAGGCCGCTCATGTCCGTTGCAACCTTGGGAATCCAGGGCCGTTGTGCACATTGCCAGACTACGCAGCAGCTCAAACCATGGCAGCTCAACGCCATTGCGATCAACGAGCAGTTCACCTGTGCGCACTGCCAGAAAAGCCTGGAGTTGCGCTGCCCGAAACAGATCAAACGCTTCAGATCCCTCGATTCGCTGGGACTGTTGCGCTTCAGTGCGTCGTTAACGGTGTGCACTGCGTTGCTGGTGGCGCTGGTCATGGAGTGGATCGGGTTGCTCAGCGTGAGTGAACAACTGAACGCTTCGCTGATCGTGCTTTTCGTGTACTTCGCGTTGCTGCGCTTTGTTCACCATCGCCAGCACATGACTTTGATCCTCGACGCGGCCAAGGCCCACGCCGACTGATTACCAGCCGAACACTTCGGCGCAGTTGGCAGTACTGGCCGCCGCCAGTTGTTCTGCACTGATATTCATCAACTCAGCCAGTGCCGCACAGATTGCCGGCAAGTGAGCGGGGCTGTTGCGCTGGCCGGGGAACATCGCGGGGGCCATGTCCGGCGAGTCGGTTTCCAGCACGATCGACTCCAGCGGCAGATCCGCCAGTACCCGATGCATGCGCAACGCCTGTGGCCAGGTCGGTGCGCCGCCCAGCCCCAGTTTGAATCCGAGTCTGATGTATTCGCGTGCCTCTTCACGGCTGCCGGCGAAGGCGTGGATGATGCCGGCACGTTTGAGTTTGAAGCGCTTGAGCGTGGCAATCACCGCCGCGTGGCTGCGGCGTACGTGGATCAGCGCCGGCAGTTCGAAATCCGCCGCCAGTTGCAGTTGCGCGTCGAACAGCGCCTGCTGGCGTTCGCGGTCGAGGGATTCGATGAAGTAATCCAGGCCGATCTCGCCCACTGCACACAACTGCCGATGGCCGCGCAGGCGGGTCAGCCAGTCGCCCAGCGCGGTCAGATCCTGCGGGCGATGCTGATCGAGATACACCGGGTGCAGACCGAACGCCGCGTACAGCGCGGCATCGCTTTGCACCAGATCCCACACCCGTTGCCAGTTGCCCTCATAGACCCCCAGCACCACCATCCGCCGCACCCCGAGGGCACGGCTTTCGGCGAGCAGCGCCGCGCGGTCGGCGTCGAAGTCGGGAAAATCGAGGTGGGTGTGGCTGTCGATCAGCTCCACGGCTCAGTTCCGGTGAATACGCTGCTTGAAGGTACGGGCAATGGCCTGCACGCCGGCCTTGTACTCCGACTGTTCGACCGCAGCCAGCGCCAGTTCCAGCGCCTTGTCGGCGATCAACCGGTGCTGCTGGGCCATGGCGTTGACCGGCAACGGCAGGAAGTCCAGCAACTGCGTGTCACCGAAGGTGCCGAGACGCAGCGGCCGGGATTTGAGCGGGAAATCATGCAGCGCATCGAACACGCCCTGCAGCAGCACGTAGGAAGTGGTCACCAGCGCATCCGGAAAATGCCCCAGACGTTGCAGGAGTTCTTCCATCAACTGCTTGCCGCACTCGCGGCTGAAGGATTCGGTGTGTTCGACCAGCACTTCGCCTTTGAAGTCGACCAGCGCTTCTCTGAAACCGGCGGCCCGTTCCTGGCTGATGCTCAGCTCCGGGCGGGCGCCCAGCAACACGATCTGTTTGGGCTGCGGGTCGAGCAGGCTTTGGGTCAGGTGCAGGCTGGCTTCGCGGTCGTCACTGATCACCGAGCAGAAATGCTCGGGTTCCATGACTCGGTCGATGGCGATGATCGGCAAGCCCTTGGCCTGCAACTGACGGTAGCTGTCGTCGCCGGCCGGCAAGCAACTGGCGACGATCAGCGCATCGCAACGGCGGGCGCGGAACAGTTGCAGCAGTTGGCGTTCGCTGTCCGGCGCATCGTCGGAGCTGGCGATCAGCAACTGATAACCACGTGCCCGCGCACCTTGCTCCAGCAGCTTGGCGATCCGCGCGTAACTGGGGTTTTCCAGATCCGGCAGAATAAAGCCCAGCGTGCGCGTGTGCCGACTGCGCAGCCCGGCTGCTTGTGGGTTGGGCGTGAAGCCGTGTTGTTCGACGACCGCACGCACCCGCTCGACCGTGGCGTTGCTGATGCGTTGCTGTTCGGCCTTGCCGTTGATGACGTAGCTGGCGGTGGTCACGGACACTCCGGCCAACCGTGCGATATCACTGAGTTTCAACCCGGTATTTCCTTGTTTTTTCGAGCTAGCCCCGACATTTTCGCCAATCCTACCCGATTAGGGCAGGCGACTATTGTCGCAGCGCATCCGACAAGTTGGACTTCAAGGATGAGACATTATCGAGTAACGTGCCGATCAATCTAGATTAAACGTTTCAGCAAGCGTATTTTCTACGTTTTAGACGCCTTTGGCCGGTTCTGCCGTGAAACCGCCAAAACTGCCCCTGAAAAGGATGGCCTACAGCGCCTAAGCTGCAAACAATTCAAAACAATACCTGGCGTCATCAGGCGCCAAAAAGGAGATCGCATGCTCGAGCTCACTATAGAGCAGATATCCATGGGCCAATCGGCTGTGGATAAACCCGCCGCCCTGCAATTGCTCGCCAATCACCTGGTCGCCGATGGTCTGGTTGCCGATGGCTACCTCGCCGGCTTGCAGGCCCGGGAAGCCCAGGGCTCGACCTTTCTCGGTCAAGGTATTGCCATTCCCCACGGTACGCCCGAAACCCGTGATCAGGTATTCGCCACCGGCGTGCGCCTGATGCAGTTTCCCGAGGGCGTGGATTGGGGCGATGGGCAGATCGTTTATCTGGCGATCGGCATCGCGGCCAAATCCGACGAACACCTGCGCCTGCTGCAACTGCTGACCCGTGCCCTCGGCGAAACCGATCTTGGTCAGGCGTTGCGTCGCGCGAGCTCGCCGCAAGCGCTGCTGAAACTGCTGCAAGGTGCGCCGCAGGAACTGGCGCTGGATGCGCAGATGATCGGCCTCGGCGTGTCGGCTGACGATTTTGAAGAATTGGTCTGGCGTGGCGCGCGTCTGCTGCGGCAGGCCGATTGTGTGAGCAACGGCTTTGCCGGTGTGTTGCAGCAAGTCGAAGCGCTGCCGTTGGGCGATGGCCTGTGGTGGCTGCACAGCGAGCAGACCGTCAAGCGTCCGGGCCTGGCGTTCGTCACCCCGGACAAACCGATGCGTTACCTCGGCCAGCCGCTCAGCGGTCTGTTCTGTCTGGCCAGTTTGGGTGAGGCGCATCAGGCGCTGCTCGAACGTCTGTGCGCGTTGCTCATCGAAGGTCGCGGCCATGAATTGGGCCGCGCCACCAGCAGCCGCAAGGTCCTCGAAGTGCTCGGCGGCGAACTGCCAGCCGACTGGCCGAGCGCACGCATCGCCTTGGCCAACGCCCACGGTTTGCATGCGCGCCCGGCGAAGATCCTCGCGCAACTGGCGAAGAGTTTTGACGGCGAAATCCGCGTGCGCATCGTCGACAGCCAGGACAGCGCCGTGTCGGTGAAGAGCCTGAGCAAGCTGCTCAGCCTCGGCGCCCGTCGCGGTCAGGTGCTGGAGTTGATCGCTGAACCGAGTATCGCTGCCGACGCCTTGCCGGCACTGCTGGCCGCTATCGAAGAGGGTCTCGGTGAAGAAGTCGAGCCATTGCCAGCGGTGAGCCAGCAGCGCGAAGTCATTGCCGATATCGCCGAAGTGCTGGTCGCCCCGGCGTCCGGCGCGCAGTTGCAGGCGATTCCTGCGGCGCCGGGCATTGCCATCGGGCCGGCGCACATTCAGGTGCAGCAAACCATCGATTACCCGTTGCGTGGCGAGTCCGCCGCCATCGAACGCGAGCGCCTCAAGCAAGCGCTGAGCGATGTGCGCCGCGACATTCAGGGTTTGATCGAACGCAGTAAAGCCAAAGCGATCCGCGAGATCTTCATCACCCATCAGGAAATGCTCGACGACCCGGAATTGACCGATGAAGTCGACACCCGCCTCAAGCAAGGCGAAAGCGCCGAAGCGGCGTGGATGGCGGTGATCGAAGCGGCGGCCAGACAACAGGAATCTTTGCTGGACGCGTTGCTCGCTGAGCGGGCGGCGGATCTGCGTGACATCGGTCGTCGGGTGCTGGCGCAACTCTGCGGCGTGCAGACCCCGAACGAGCCGGAGCAACCGTACATTCTGGTGATGGACGAGGTTGGTCCCTCGGACGTGGCGCGGCTCGATCCGGCCCGAGTGGCCGGTATTCTCACCGCTCGCGGCGGCGCCACCGCGCACAGTGCCATCGTCGCCCGTGCCCTCGGGATTCCGGCGCTGGTGGGCGCCGGCGCTGCGGTGTTGCTGCTGAAGTCGGGCACGCCGTTGCTGCTCGACGGCCAGCGCGGTCGCCTGCATGTCGACGCCGATGCCGCGACCCTGCAGCGCGCCGCCGAAGAACGCGACACCCGTGAGCAGCGCCTCAAGGCTGCCGCCGAACAACGTCATCAACCGGCGCACACCACTGACGGTCATGCCGTGGAAGTCTTCGCCAATATCGGTGAAAGCGCCGGTGTCACCGCTGCGGTAGAGCAGGGCGCCGAAGGCATTGGTCTGCTGCGCACCGAACTGATTTTCATGGCGCACCCGCAGGCGCCGGACGAAGCGACTCAAGAAGCCGAATACCGCCGCGTCCTCGACGGTCTCGCCGGACGACCGCTGGTGGTGCGTACGTTGGACGTCGGCGGCGACAAACCGCTGCCGTATTGGCCGATCGCCAAGGAAGAAAACCCGTTCCTCGGCGTGCGCGGCATTCGCCTCACGTTGCAGCGTCCGCAGATCATGGAAGCGCAACTGCGCGCGTTGCTGCGTTCGGCGGACAACCGGCCGTTGCGCATCATGTTCCCGATGGTCGGCAGCGTCGAAGAATGGCGTCAGGCCCGCGACATGACCGAGCGTCTGCGTGTGGAAATTCCGGTCGCTGATCTGCAACTGGGGATCATGATCGAAGTGCCTTCCGCCGCATTGCTGGCGCCGGTACTGGCCAAGGAAGTCGACTTCTTCAGCGTCGGCACCAATGACCTGACGCAATACACCCTGGCCATCGACCGTGGTCACCCGACGCTCTCGGCTCAGGCCGATGGCTTGCATCCGGCGGTGTTGCAACTGATCGACATCACTGTGCGCGCCGCGCATGCCCATGGCAAATGGGTCGGCGTGTGCGGCGAACTGGCGGCGGACCCGCTGGCGGTGCCGGTACTGGTCGGCCTCGGCGTCGATGAGCTGAGCGTGTCCGGGCGCAGCATCGCCGAGGTCAAGGCACGCATCCGCGAACTCAGCCTGACCCATGCGCAAACCCTTGCTCAACATGCCCTCACCGTGGGCAGCGCGAACGAAGTGCGTGCATTAGTGGAGGCCCTGTAATGGCCAAGATTCTCACCCTGACCCTCAACCCGGCGCTGGACCTCACGGTCGAGCTGCCACGTCTGGAGGCCGGTCAGGTCAACCGCAGCGACGAGATGCACACCCATGCTGCCGGCAAGGGCGTGAACGTCGCGCAGGTGCTCGCGGACCTCGGGCATCAACTGACGGTCAGCGGCTTTCTCGGCGAAGACAATCTGCAAGCCTTCGAAACCTTGTTCGCCAAGCGCGGCTTTGTCGACGCGTTCATCCGCGTGCCGGGGGAGACGCGCAGCAACATCAAGGTCGCTGAGCACGACGGCCGTATCACCGACATCAATGGCCCGGGCCCGGTGGTCGACGCGGCGGCGCAGCAGGCATTGCTCGAGCGGCTGGTGCAGATTGCACCGGGGCACGATGCGGTGGTGGTCGCCGGCAGTTTGCCGCGCGGTGTCACGGCGCAGTGGTTGCGCGAGCTGATCGAACGCCTGAACGGACTTGGTCTGAAAGTCGCCCTCGACAGCAGCGGCGAAGCCTTGCGCGCGGCCATTGAAGCGCGCCCGTGGCTGATCAAACCGAACACCGAGGAGCTTGCCGATGCGCTCGATTGCGATGTGGTTTCGCACGCCGCCGAAGCGCAGGCCGCGGCGTGCCTGCATGCCAAGGGCATCGAGCACGTAGTGATTTCCCATGGTGCCGACGGCGTGAACTGGTTCAGCGTTGGTTCGGCGCTGCATGCCACGCCGCCCAAGGTCACGGTCGCCAGCACGGTGGGTGCCGGTGACTCGTTGCTGGCAGGTATGCTCCACGGTTTGCTCAGTGCCGAGACGCCCGAGCAGACCTTGCGCAGCGCCACGGCGATTGCCGCGATGGCGGTGACGCAAATCGGTTTCGGCATCAACGATGCGGCGCAACTGGCGCAGCTCGAACAGGGCGTACGCGTGCGTCCCCTGACAGAACAATAAGAGGGTTTGTCATGAAGTTAGCCATTGTCACGGCCTGCCCGAACGGTATGGTCACCAGTGTGCTGTGCGCCCGCCTGCTCGACGCGGCGGCCCAGCGTCAGGGCTGGAGCACCAGCGTTGAAGTGGTGGATGCGGCGCACCCGGAACGTGAACTGTCGGCCGCGACCATCGCGGCGGCGGAGTGGGTGCTGCTGGTGGTCACCGGCGATCTCGACATGAAGCGTTTCGTCGGCAAGCGCGTGTTCCGCATAGCCCCGGCGCAAGCGCTGCAGGATGTCGAAGCGGTTCTGCGCCGTGGTGCTGAAGAGGCCGAAGTTTACGTCGCCGCCGACGCTGCCCCGGCAGCCGCTGCGCAACGTGCACCGCGCATCGTCGCGATCACCGCGTGCCCGACCGGCGTCGCCCACACCTTCATGGCCGCTGAAGCGTTGCAGCAAACGGCCAAGCGTCTGGGCTATGAACTGCACGTCGAAACGCAAGGTTCGGTCGGCGCGAAAACCCCGCTCAGCGCGACAGCGATTGCCGAGGCTGACGTGGTGTTGCTGGCGGCGGATATCGAAGTCGCCACCGAGCGTTTCGCCGGCAAGAAAATCTACCGTTGCGGCACCGGGATTGCCTTGAAGCAGTCCGAAGCCACACTGAAAAAAGCCCTCGCCGAAGGTCAGGTGGAGAGCGCCGCGAATGACGGCAAGGCTCCGGCCAAGCAAGAGAAAACCGGGGTCTACAAACATCTGCTGACCGGCGTGTCGTTCATGTTGCCGATGGTGGTGGCGGGCGGTCTGATGATCGCGTTGTCGTTCGTGTTCGGCATCACCGCGTTCAAGGAAGAGGGCACGCTGGCGGCGGCGCTGATGCAGATCGGCGGCGAGACCGCGTTCAAGCTGATGGTGCCGCTGCTTGCCGGCTACATCGCCTATTCGATCGCCGACCGTCCGGGCCTGGCGCCGGGGATGATCGGTGGTTTGCTCGCCAGTACGCTGGGGGCAGGGTTCATTGGCGGTATCGTTGCCGGGTTTATCGCCGGGTATGTGGCCAAAGCCATCAGTCGCTACGTCGCCTTGCCGCAGAGTCTTGAAGCGCTGAAACCGATTCTGATCATCCCGTTGTTCGCCAGCCTGATCACCGGTTTGGTGATGATCTACGTGGTCGGCAAACCGGTTGCCGGCATGCTCGCGGCGCTCACACATTTTCTCGACAGCATGGGCACCACCAACGCGATCCTGCTCGGCGTGTTGCTCGGCGGCATGATGTGCGTCGACCTTGGCGGGCCGATCAACAAGGCGGCGTATGCGTTCTCGGTGGGGCTGCTGGCCTCGCAGAGTTATGCACCGATGGCCGCGACCATGGCCGCCGGGATGGTGCCGCCGATCGGGTTGGGCATCGCCACCTTCATCGCCCGGCGCAAGTTCGCCCAGACCGAGCGCGAAGCCGGTAAAGCGGCGCTGGTGCTGGGGCTGTGTTTCATCTCCGAAGGGGCGATTCCGTTTGCCGCCAAAGACCCGTTGCGGGTGATTCCGGCGAGCATTGCCGGTGGTGCTTTGACCGGTGCACTGTCGATGTACTTCGGCTGCAAACTGATGGCGCCGCACGGTGGCCTGTTTGTGCTGGCGATCCCGAATGCGATCAATCATGCGCTGTTGTATCTGCTGGCGATTGTCGCGGGGAGTTTGTTGACGGCGGTGGTTTACGCGACGGTCAAACGCCCGGAAGCGGTGGAGCTGGCGATGGAACCTGCCAAAGCCTGACACCCTTCCCCCTGTAGGAGTGAGCCTGCTCGCGATAGCAATCTGTCAGAGACATCGATGTTGACTGACACACCGCTATCGCGAGCAGGCTCACTCCTACAAGAGGAGGGTGTCATGGCAGGGTCATACAGCCGTGCTTAAGTTTTCCTTTTTCAGGGAGAACACCATGAGCGATTTCAATCCGGGTCGTCGGCGGGTCATGCAGGTGGTCGGTGCCGGTCTGTTGATGCCGGGGCTGGCGCCGGCGGTGATTGCCTCGGTCAAGGATCGGCCACAACTGACGGATGGCGTGCAGTCCGGTGACCTGCAAGGCGACCGCGCGATGATCTGGAGCCGCAGCGACCGTCCGGCGCGGATGGTGGTCGAGTGGGACACGCGCAGCCAGTTTCGCCACCCGCGTCGGGTGGTCTCGACATTGGCCGATGCGCGCACAGATTTCACCGCCCGGGTTGAGCTCACCGGGCTGCCCGCCGATCAGGCGATTTTCTATCGGGTGTATTTCAAGGACGCGCAAACCGGCGTCGCCAGCGAGCCGTGGCTCGGTCACTTGCGCAGCGCACCGACCGCGCGGCGCAATATTCGCTTTGTGTGGAGCGGTGACACCGTCGGCCAGGGCTTCGGCATCAACCCGGACATCGGCGGCATGCGCATCTACGAATCCATGCGCTTGCGCCTGCCGGACTTCTTTATCCACAGCGGCGACACCATCTACGCCGACGGCCCGGTGCCGGCGCAGTTGACCACCGAGGGTGGTCGCGTGTGGCGCAACCTCACCACCGAAGCCAAGAGCAAAGTCGCCCAGACGCTGGATGACTATCGCGGCAATTACCGCTACAACCTGATGGACGAAAACATCCGCCGCTTCAACGCCGAAGTGCCGCAGATCTGGCAGTGGGACGACCACGAGGTGGTGAACAACTGGTCGCCGGGCAAGCAGCTCGACGAGCGTTATCAGGAAAAAGATATCCACACCCTGGTCGGCCGTGCACGCAAGGCCTGGCTGGAATATTCGCCCATGCGCCTGCAGGCGGCCGACGGTGGCGGGCGGATTTATCGCAAGCTCAGTTACGGGCCGATGCTCGACGTATTCGTCCTCGACATGCGCAGCTATCGCGGTGCCAATGATGACAATCTCGGCGCGGCAAAACCGTTCCTCGGGCGTGAGCAACTGGACTGGCTCAAGCGTGGCTTGAAGCACTCCAAAGCGCAGTGGAAGGTGATCGCCGCTGACATGCCGATCGGCCTCGGTGTGCCGGACGGTGAAGTCAGCCCGGGCGTTGCGCGCTGGGAAGCAGTGGCCAACGGTGATCCCGGCCCGGCTCAGGGGCGTGAACTGGAAGTCGCCGAGCTGCTCGGTTTTCTGCGGGCGCAGCAAGTGCGCAATTTCGTGTTCCTCACCGCCGACGTGCATTACTGCGCGGCGCATCACTACCACCCGGAGCGTGCGGCGTTTCAGGATTTCGAGCCGTTCTGGGAGTTTGTCGCGGGACCGTTGAACGCCGGGAGTTTCGGGCCCAATCCACTGGACAAGACCTTTGGCCCGGAAGTGGTGTTCCAGAAAGCACCGCCCACCCAGAATGCTTCGCCGTTTGCCGGGTTTCAGTTTTTTGGTGAGGTGAATATCGAAGGGCAGAGCGGGGAGATGAGCGTGGTGTTGCGGGATTTGAATGGGGTGAGCGTGTTTGAGCAGAAGTTGCAGCCGGTGTGATTTAACCGGCACTGCAACTTCCTTGTGGGAGCGGGCTTGCTCGCGAAGACGTCATGTCAGTCGACAGCGACTCCGCTGACACACCGCGTTCGCGAGCAAGCCCGCTCCCACAGGAGGGTGAGTAATCTCAGTAAACATCCCGGCGGTAGCGGCCCTGTTCGATCAGGCGTTCGACTTCGGCGGCGCCGAGGATGTCGTTGAGCACCTGGTCCACGCCGGAGGCCATGCCTTGCAGGCTGCCGCAGATATAGATCACCGCACCGTCGGCCAACCATTTTTTCAGTTCGTCAGCGGATTCGCGCAGGCGATCCTGCACGTAGATTTTCTGCGCCTGATCCCTTGAAAACGCCAGGTCCAGTCGCGCCAGGTCGCCATTGATCAACCACTCTTCCAGCTCCGCCCGGCAGAGGAAATCGTGCTGACGATTGCGCTCGCCGAACAGCAGCCAGTGGCGCTGCTGACCGTCGGCGATGCGTGCCTTGAGCAGGCTGCGCAACCCGGCAAGGCCGGTGCCGTTACCCAGCAGAATCATCGGCACTGGTTGGTTCGGCAGGTGGAAGCCACTGTTGCGGCGCACGCGCAGGCTGATGCTGCCGCCCACCGGCGCATGCTCGGTCAGCCAGCCGGAACCGATGCCGAGGCTGCCATCGCTGTGTTGCTCCTGACGCACGATCAGCTCCAGCACACCGTCAGCGGCGATCGAGGCAATCGAGTACTCGCGCATCGCCAGCGGCACCATTGCATCGACCAGCGCCTGCGCGTGCAGGCCGACCAGATGCGCGCGGTGTTCAGGCAGTTGGCGCGAGGCGAGGGCGACTTCCAGCGGCTCTTCGAGACCATTGACCTTCACCCGGGTTTCGCCGCGAATGCCGAGGCCGTCGAGGAAGTGTTCGACCGCCCACGCGCAATTGCGTGGCAGTACTTCCACCAGGTCGCCAGCCAGCCAGCTGCTGTTCGGTGCGCTCAGGCCCAGCAGATAAACCGGTGCACCGCTGCTGTCGGGGTTCAGCAGTTCGCGGCGCACCAGCGTCCAGTTTTCGTAGCTCGGCGCTTGCCAGGTGTCGACCGGCGTTTGTCCGGTGAGCAGCCCGAGCTGGGTTTGCCAGTGACGCAGGGCATACGGGTCGCCGCTGTCGACTTCGACCGGGGCGAACAGGGTCTTGCCGCCGTGCTCGCTCAACCACTGATGCAGGCGTCGGGCGAAGCCGCAGAAATGCGAATACTGGCGGTCGCCCAGACCCAGTACGGCGTAGTTCAGGCCCTCGAGGCTGGCGGCGTTGCGCAGCACTTTACGTTCGAAGCCGCGAGCGCTGTCCGGTGCTTCACCGTCGCCGAAGGTGCTGACCACGAACAGCGCGTTGTTCGATTCGCGCAGATCCTGCGTGCTGACATCTGCCAGCGGCTGGACCTTCACCGGCAATCCGGCGGCCTGCAATTGCCCGGCGGTCTGCCACGCCAGTTGTTCGGCGAAACCACTTTGGCTGGCGAAACCGATCAGCCATCCGGGTGCATTGCCGGCCGGTTGTTCGAGGCCTTTGCGTGCGTCCTGAACCTGTTTTTTCTTGCGCCGACGGTCGAGGTACAGCAACCACCCGGTGATGAAAAACAGCGGCATGCACACAGCGGCCAGGGTGATGATGATTCGTCCGACGAGGCCGAAATAGCTGCCGACGTGCAGCGCGTAAATGCTGGTCAGCAGTTGCGCCTTGAAGCTCTTGTCGGCGTAGCGGTCGACGCGTTTGACCACCCCGGTGGCCGGGTCGAGGGTGATCTGGTTCAACGCGCGATCATGCGGCGAGCTGTCGAGCAGGTAGAACACCGTCGCTGGTTGCCCGGCCACTGGCGGCATGCGGATGTTGTAGGCCGACAGGCCGGGACCGGCCGCGCTGTAGATGCTGCTCCACATCGCCGCGTAGTCGGCGGTCGGTGCCGGACCTTCCGGCGCCGGGCCGCGACTACCGCGCACGCGCTCGTTTTGCGGCGCGTCGGAAAACAGTCTGGTCAGGCCCTTGTTGTACCACTCGTACGACCAGGACAACCCGGTCAACGCCAGCAGCAGATACACCAACAGGCACCAGGTGCCGGCCACCGAGTGCAAATCCCAATTGAAGCTGCGGCCCTTTTTCTTCCAGTCGAGGGTCAGCCACACGCGCCAGCTGTTCCACTGTCGTGGCCAGCGCAGGTACAGCCCGGAGAGGCAGAAGAACAACAGGATCAGGGTGCACGCGCCGGTGATGTTGCGCCCGGTATCGCCCATGGCGAGGAAACGGTGCAGTTGCAACATCAGGCCGAAGAAATCCTGGCCCACGGCATCGCCCATGAACTCGCCAGTGTACGGATCGAAGTAGCGCATCTCGCCACGGCGCTCGCCTTTGGGCGGGGTGAAGTAGACGCGCGCGGCGTTGCCGCTGTCGGTCTCGACCCAGAGCATCGCGACCTTTTTGCCGGAGGTCGCTTCGATGTGTTCCACCAACTCGACTGGGGGCAGGACGCCGGCGACCTGTTTTTCCACCTGCAACACCGATGGGTTCAGCGCCCGCAGAATTTCGTCCTGAAACGAATAGGCGGCACCGGTAATGCCCATCAGGGCCAGCACCAGCCCGGCAGTGATGCCAAAAAACCAGTGCAGCTGGAACAGGGTTTTCTTCAACACGTCGCTCGCCTTGTTCGTTCAAAAATGTGTCATCACGGCGCGCATTATGCCGTGGGTTGTCGAGAGCTTCTTTGATTACGCACAAAGGCCCCGTTCAAATGAATGAACGGGGCCATGATCTTGCGGCGCATACCTTTGCAGGAGTGAGCCTGCTCGCGATAGCGGTGGATCAGTCAATCCATTCGCTGGCAGACACGACCTCATCGCGAGCAGGCTCACTCCTACAGGTTCTCCCGCATTTACAGCGTTGGTCAGAAGTGGAAGTTGGTGCTCAACAGCGCCGTACGGCCCGCCGCCTGATTGGCGAAGTGGGTCGCGAAGGCTTTGTCGTAGTAGGTTTCGTTGGTCAGGTTCTGCACGTTGAGTTGCAGGTCGACGTTCTTGGTCAGCTTGTAGGCAGCCATGGCGTCGTAACGCACATACGAGTCGACCATGGTGGTGTTGGCCACGCTGCCGAACACGTCATCGACATAGAACGCACCGCCACCGATGGTCAGCTTCGGCGTGACCTGATAAGTGGTCCACAGGCTGGCGCTGTTTTTCGGTGTGTTAGGCAGCTCGTTGCCGTTGTTGGCTTTGTTGGCCGGCAGGTCACCACCGTCCACTTGCTCGCTGTCCATGTAGGCGTAACCGGCGAACACCTGCCATTTGTCGGTGAGCTTGCCGCTGGCCGACAGCTCGATACCTTGCACGCGGGTCTTGCCGACGTTTTCGTACGAGGTGGTATCGACTTGAACGCGAGCGTTGTCCTTCTCGGTGCGGAAGATGTCGGCGGTCAGCGACAGGCGATCGTTCAGCAGGTCCCACTTGGTACCGATTTCGTAGTTCCTGGTGGTTTCCGGCTCCATGTCGCTGCTCAGCAGGTTGCCGCTGCGATCGGTGGTGCCGCCCAACGGGTTGCCGTCCATGCCTTCACCCAGGGTGCTGCCCGGTGGTGTGGCGGAGGTGGCATACGAGGCGTAGATGCTGCCGTTTGGCGCCGGCTTGTAGACCACGCCGAACTGGCCGGTGACGAACTCGCTGGTGTCCTTGCCCTTGGACTCGACGCCTTTGGTCACGACGGTCGCGCCCGAGCCATCGTAGGTACGGTATTTAGTGTCGAAATGGTCGTAACGCAAGCCCATGTTTACCAGCCACTGTTCGGACAACTCCAGGGTATCGAACGCGTACAGTGCGTAGGTGTTGGCCTTGGTGTCGGTACCGGCGTAGTTGCGCGAGATCGCGCCGTTCCACGGGTCGCCCGGGTTCGGGTTCGACAGCGAGGTGCAGTTGTAGCCGCTGGACGCGCCGATCATCGACGGGGTGCAGTTGGTGCTGGCGTTACCCGGCGAACCTGGCGTGGTGTCGGTGTTGACGTTGTACGAAGATTTCTGGCTTTGCTCGTAGGTGTATTCGACACCGGTGGAGAAGCTGTTCTTGAAGCCGGCGACGTAGAAGTTGCCGAACAGGTCGGTCTGGTTGGTGGTGGTCTCGGTGTTGCTCACCCGAGTGTTGGCCCGCCGCCAGACACTGCCGTTGTTGACGTTGCCCTTGCTGTCGTCCGGCTGGGTCAGGATGTAGTCCTGCATGCTGGTGCCGTGACGCAGGGTGTTCTTGATGGTCAGCGAGTCGCTCAGATCGTGCTCGATGGCGAAGGTCGCGGTGTCGGTGCGGCCCTTGCGGAAGTCGCGACCGTCCAGTCCATAGAAATTGCTGTGATCGCCACCCGAGTACGGTTTGTCCGGGTTGGATTTGGTGCGTGCAGCCGAACCACCGGCTGGAATGGTGTACGGAATGCCCGAGTCCGGGGTGTCGTTGCTTTCGAGATGGTAGTAATCGAGATTGACGCGGGTGTCGGTGCCGAGACCGAACGCCAGGGACGGGGCGATACCCCAGCGGTCGTAATCGACGCTGTCACGACCGGCGACGTTGCTTTCGTGGCTCATCAGGTTCAAACGGCCGGCAGCGGTGTCGCTGAACTGGTAGTTGCCGTCCAGTGTGTAGCGCTGAGTCTGGTCGGAACCCCAGGTGAAACCACCGTCGAACGAGTTGCCCAGGTGCGCTTTCTTGCTCACCAGGTTGATGCTGCCGCCGGCCGCGCCGCGACCGCCGATAGCCGAGTTCGGGCCCTTGCTGACTTCGATGTTTTCGACGGCGAAGATCTCGCGGCTTTGCGAACCGGTATCGCGTACGCCGTCGAGGTAGGTGTCGCCCTGGGCGTCGAAACCACGGATGAAGGGACGGTCGCCCTGCGGGTTGCCGCCTTCACCTGCGCCGAAGGTAATGCCAGGCACGGTACGCAGCGCGTCCTGCATGTTCAGGGCGCCAGTGTCTTTCAAAACCTGTTGCGGGATCACGGTTACCGAGCGCGGCGTGTCGACCAGCGGTGCGGTGTACTTGGGCGAGGAGGCTTTTTCGACCTGGTAGGACGTCGAGTCCTGTGCTTGGCCGGTGATGGCGGTAGCGTCCAGGGCGATGGCATTGCCGGAGGCTTTGCTGTCGGTCTTCTCGGCGGCGAACACCATGTTTGCAGCGGAACCGGCGGTGATGGCGACACCAATGGCCGAAGCGAGCAGACGTGGTGAACTGACCGGCAATTGTGCGTATTGACGTGACATTTTTATTTCCCCTCCCCAAGGATTTGAGGTCGCGGAATATAGGGTAAACAGGTATTCGTATCAATTGCGAAATATTGTTATTCGCGACGAATTTACATTCTTTACAATTTGACCTTACGGTTTTTGCCGATTCATCCGTCGTGCGGGTTTTACACAGCCAATAAGAATCAATACCATTGGCGCCTCTTTGCCATCAGGTGACATCGCCATGCTGCTGCACATCCCCGGACTGTTCGCCAAAGACGAAGTGCAGCGTATTCGCGAAGCTCTGGAGCAGGCCGACTGGGCCGATGGCAAAATCACCGCCGGTTATCAATCAGCCAAGGCCAAGCACAATCTGCAGCTGCCGGAAGGCCATCCTCTGGCCAAGGAAATCGGCGCGGCGATGCTCGAACGGCTGTGGAAAAATCCGCAGTTCATGTCCGCCGCACTGCCGCACAAAGTATTCCCGCCGTTACTCAACTGCTACACGGCGGGTGGCAGTTTCGATTTTCACATCGACAATGCCGTGCGCCAGCCCAAGGGCAGCATCGAGCGAGTGCGCACTGATCTGTCGGCCACGCTGTTTTTCAGTGAGCCTGCTGATTACGACGGTGGCGAGCTGGAAATCCAGGACACCTTCGGTACCCAGCGAGTGAAACTGCCGGCCGGCGACCTGATGCTGTACCCGGGCAGCAGCTTGCACAAGGTCAACGCCGTCACCCGCGGTGCGCGCTACGCGTCATTTTTCTGGACGCAAAGCCTGGTGCGCGAAGACAGCCAGCGCGCGCTGCTGTTCGAAATGGACGGAGCGATCCAGCAACTGACACAAGACATGCCCGATCACCCGTCGCTGATCCGCCTCACCGGCACCTATCACAACCTGCTGCGGCGCTGGGTCGAGGTATGAGTTTCCTGCTGCGTCGCGAGGAAGTCCTCAGCGGCGAACAACTCAGAGTCATGCTCGGCGAAAGTCCGGCCCGTGCTGCGCAGGCGATTTTGCTGGCGGCAGGTGAGGGCGAGGTTGAAGCGCAGGCCTTGCTTGGGCAGATTCTGCTCGACGGCCAAGGCATTGCGCAGGATCAAGCGCTGGCGCTGCGCTGGTTTGGCATCGCCGCCGGGCGTGGGCATCTGATGGCGCGCAATATGCTCGGGCGTTGTCATGAGCATGGCTGGGGGATTGCGGCGGATGCGTCGGTTGCTGCGCGGCATTATCAGATTGCAGCGGAGGCCGGGTTGGATTGGGCGATGTACAACCTTGCCAATCTGCTGGCGACCGGGCGCGGTGTGGCGGTGGATCATCTGCAGGCGCTGGCGCTCTATCGACGCGCGGCTGAACTGGGCCATGCGAAATCGATGAATCTGCTGGGGCGGTATCTGGAGGAAGGGCAGGTGTGCCCGGCGGATCTATCAACAGCGCGCGACTGGTATCGGCGTTCGGCTGAGGGCGGGGATTTTCGCGGGCAGTTCAGTTTTGCTGCAGTTTTAGCGGATGAGGGGCGGATTGATCAGGCGGTCGATTGGCTTGAGAAAGCTTTGGCCGGCGGCAATCTGAATTTTCTGCGGGTGGCGAGTCAGGCGTTGGCGAGTGCTGTAGATCCGAGGATTCAGGCGTTGGCTGGACGGTATGCGCTTCGGTGCCAAGAGCCCTCACCCTAACCCTCTCCCAGAGGGAGAGGGGACTGACCGAGTTGGATGTTCCTGGTACACCGACCTGAGATATCCAGTCGACCTCAGGTTTTGAAAAGCCCCCGATCTGCTCCCTTTCCCCCTCGCCCCCTTGGGGGAGAGGGCTGGGGTGAGGGGTATAGATCGAAAGCACACCACAAATCTCAAAGCCAGACACAAAAAAGCCCATGACACGTCATGGGCTTTTCACTTGCAGCTAGCAGCTTGAAACTCGCAGCTGCTCTTACACGTAAAACGATTTCAACGGCGGGAAGCCATTGAACTCAACCGCGCTGTAACTGGTGGTGTACGCACCGGTCGACAACCAGTAAAGACGATCACCAATCGCCAGGTTCAGCGGCAGACCGTACTTGTAGTTCTCGTACATGATGTCGGCGCTGTCGCAGGTCGGGCCGGCGATCACGACTTCTTCCATCTCGCCTTTCTTCTCGGTCCAGATCGGGAACTTGATCGCCTCGTCCATGGTTTCGATCAGGCCGGAGAACTTGCCCACATCGGTGTAGACCCAACGTTCGACGGCGGTGCGCGACTTGCGTGCAACCAGTACCACTTCGCTGACCAGGATGCCGGCGTTGGCGATCAGCGAACGGCCCGGTTCCAGAATGATTTCCGGCAGGTCATCACCGAAGTCTTCCTTCAGGAAACGGATGATTTCTTCGGCGTAGGTTTCCAGGCTGTTGGTGCGGGTGATGTAGTTGGCCGGGAAGCCACCGCCCATGTTGATCAGCTTCAGGTGAATACCGTCTTCTTCTTTCAGTCGCTCGAAGATCACTTTGACCTTGGCGATCGCCGCGTCCCAGACGCTGATGTCGCGCTGTTGCGAGCCAACGTGGAACGAGATGCCGTACGGCACCAGACCCAGGTCGCGAGCGAGGATCAGCAGGTCCATGGCCATGTCGGTCTGGCAGCCGAACTTGCGCGACAGAGGCCAGTCAGCCGTGGTCGAGCCTTCAGTCAGGATGCGCACGTAGACTTTCGAGCCTGGTGCCGCTTTGGCGATGTTGCGCAGGTCGGCTTCGGAGTCGGTGGAGAACAGACGCACGCCCTTCTCGTAGAAGTAGCGGATGTCCTTGGATTTCTTGATGGTGTTGCCGTAGCTGATACGGTCGGCGCTGACGCCACGATCCATCACTTTGTCCAGCTCATAGATGGAGGCGATGTCGAAGCTCGAACCTTTCTCTTTGAGCAGGTCGATGATCTCGACGGCCGGGTTGGCCTTGACCGCGTAGTAGACCTTGGCGAATTCGAAACCGGCGCGCAGGTCATCGTAGGCCTGGGCAATCATCGCGGTGTCGATCACCACGAACGGGGTTTCCTGTTTGTCGGCGAACGCCTTCATTTTGTCGAATGTAGCGCGCGCGAAATAGTCTTCGACCTGGATCGACATGCTGGGATCTCCTACTGGCAAACTAAAATTATCAATGGGTGCAAATGAACGTCCTCCGTATCCCCACTTTGGTTCGCCTACTTCCCAAGGCATGTCGCCGAAAGCAAAAAGGCCACGGGCGTATCTGCCCTTGGCCTTGCTGTCTCGTCGTCAGTACTTGAGCCGGATGGATCGTTTCCAGCATGGACGTTCGGCGCGAACTTTAGGGCGTGAGGGGCCTGAGATCAACTAAAAATGTCGCGTTTCTGCACGCTTCTGACGTGCGTCGCGTTCATCACTCTTTGTAGCCGACCGAGATGACGGGCAGATGTTCCCCGGGAATTTTTCAGTGTTAAAAATACCTGCACGTTCGCGGATTATGTCGGCGAAGTCGTGGGTAAGTGCGATGGCGTCAAAATCGGCGACGTTGGCGGCGAAAGGTGGGTGTGAGGGGGATTTTGCCGGTTTTGAAGGCTGCGCAAGGCATGCTGTCCGGTTCTCAGGTGTTGAGATTCTTTTCCGTCTTGTGAATGACTTAATAACACCCCTGATCCTGTAGGAGTGAGCCTGCTCGCGATGACTTTTTTTCAGCCTACATCTTCATTGGCAGATATTGCGCTATCGCGAGCAGGCTCACTCCTACAGGGGTGTGTGTTTTTACCGGGTAATCAGGCGACTACCGCCTCAGCCGGCGATACGATATTGGTCTTCATCCCGCGCGAACGTCCCGAGCTGAGATACGCCGCAATCGACTCCTGCGTCACCTCGCCGAGGAACACCCGCTCGGCGTCCATCACCGGCAGCCACGAACGATTGAACTCGTACATGCGCGACAGCAGGATGCGCAAATGCTCGTCGTACGCCGCCGTGGCGTTGAACTCCCGGAGGAACTGCGCGCAGGTACCAGTCTGACGGTGCAGGTCGCGGCGACGCACATAACCCAGCGCCTTGTTCTCGGCACAGGTGACCACCACGTAGCGGCGGTCATGCTCGTCCATCAATTCCAGCGCATCGGCCACCGGGGTTTCCGGGCTCACCGACGGTGCGTTGTCCGCCGCATCTTCGGCTTTGACCAACAGCAGGCGCTTCAGGGTGCTGTCCTGGCCAACGAAGTTGCTGACGAAGTCGTCCGCCGGATGCGCGAGCAGGGTGTCCGGGTGATCGATCTGCAGCAGTTTGCCGGCGCGGAAGATCGCAATCTTGTCGCCCAGCTTGATCGCTTCGTCGATGTCGTGGCTGACCATGATCACGGTCTTGTTCAGCGCCCGTTGCATCTCGAAGAATTCGTTCTGGATCATCTCGCGGTTGATCGGGTCGACCGCACCGAACGGCTCATCCATCAGCAACAGTGGGGCATCGGCCGCCAGTGCGCGGATCACGCCGATGCGCTGTTGCTGACCACCGGACAATTCACGCGGATAGCGATGCAGATACTGCTTGGGCTCAAGCTTGATCATGCTCATCAGTTCACGAGCGCGGTCGTGGCATTTCTGTTTGTCCCAGCCGAGCAGTTTCGGCACGACGACGATGTTCTCTTCGATGGTCATGTTCGGGAACAGACCTATCTGCTGAATCACGTAGCCGATGTTGCGACGCAGGGTCACTTCGTCGAGATCAGTGGTGTCTTCACCGTTGATGAGGATCTTGCCCGAGGTCGGTTTGATCAGGCGGTTGATCATCTTCAGCGTGGTGCTTTTGCCGCAACCCGATGGCCCGAGGAACACACAGATTTCGCCTTCATTGACGGTCAGGCTTACCGAGTCCACGGCTTTGACGTCTTTGCCGTTGCTTTGGAAAGTTTTGCTGAGGTTTTGAAGTTCGATCATTTGAGCAGTCCTTTTGGAGTCAGCGTACGTTGCAGCCACTGCAGGAGGAGGTCGGCGAAGATCGCCAGAAGACTGACCAGCAGCGCGCCGACAATCAGCATCGACATGTCGCTGCGGCTGATGGAAGCGAGGATCAGCACGCCGAGGCCACCGGCGCCGATGGTCGCGGCGATGGTCATCACGCCGATGTTCATCACCACGGCAGTGCGCACGCCGGCGAGAATCACTGGCACCGCAATCGGCAGCTCGACCATGCGCAGGCGCTGGCCGAAGGTCATGCCGATGCCGCGTGCGGCTTCACGGATACCCGGTTCGACGCCAGTCAATGCGAGGTAGGTGTTGCGCATGATCGGCAACAGTGAATAAAGGAACACGGCGGTGATCGCCGGCATCGGCCCAAGGCCCTGGCCGAACTTGGAGTAGAACGGCAGCAGCAGGCCGAACAGCGCAATCGACGGCACGGTCAGCAGCACCGTGGCGCTGGCCTGCAAGGGACCTGCGAGGGTCGGAAACCTCGTCATCAGAATACCCAGCGGCACGCCAGCGACAATCGCCAGGGTCACGGCGATGCCGACGAGGGTGATGTGCTGCCAGGTCAGGTGCATCACCTGCTGCCAGTCGAGATGGGAAAAGGCGTTCAGGAATTCCATGACTTCTCCTCTCTTAATTCAGCGGATGTTGGCGCAGGAAATCGGCGGCAACTTTCGATGGGCTTTCGTGATCGACGTCGACCCGTGCGTTGAGCTGACGCATGGTTTCGTCGTCGAACAGTTCGGCCAGCGGTTTGAGTTGCTCGGCCAGTTGCGGATGCGCGTCGAGGTAGGCCTGACGCACCACTGGCGCAGCGGTGTAGTCGGGGAAGTAGTGCTTGTCGTCTTCCAGCAGCTTCAGGCCGAAAGCGTTGAGGCGGCCGTCAGTGGTGTAGACCAGACCGGCAAACACCTGGCCGTTGCGCAGCGCGGTGTAGACCAGCCCCGCGTCCATCTGCCGGATGTTTTTGCGGGTCAGGTTCATGTCGTAGAGTTTGACCATGCCGTCGAGACCGTCAGAGCGGTTGGCAAACTCGGTGTCCAGTGCCACCAGATGGTTGGTCTTGGCCTCGGCGCGCAGCACTTCATTCAACTGGCTGATGTTGTTGATCTGCGGGTATTTCTCGGCGACGTTTTTTGGCAGCGCGAGGGCGTAGGTGTTGCTGAATTTCGACGGGGTCAGCCAGACCAGGCCTTTTTTCGCGTCGAGTTCTTTGACCCGGGCGTAGGACTGGGCGCTGTCGAGTTTTTCAGTGACATGGTTGTAAGCCACCAGCGACACGCCGGTGTATTCCCAGAGCATGTCCAACTGTCCGCTTTCGTGGGCGCTGCGGGCCAGGTTGCTGCCCAGACCACCGGTGATCTGCGCGTCGTAACCTTTGCTGCGCAGGTATTGCGCGGTGATTTCGGCGAGCAGGGTCTGCTCGGTAAATACTCGAGCGCCGAGGCGAATGAGCGGTTTTTCCGTCGCTTGGGCAAATCCTGCGAACAGCAGGACGCAACCCAGAATCAAGCTAAGCCGTTTCATAAATATTCCTTCGCAAAAGCCTTAAGACGGGCGCAGACCGCGTTCCAGCCAGAGACGGCTGGCGAGGGTGACCACGCCATCGAGCAGCAGGGCCAGCAGCGCGGTGCACGCGGCACCGAGCAGCAGTTGCGGCTGATTGTTCAGGGCGATGCCGGGGAAGATCAGGCTGCCGAGGCTGTTGGCGCCGATCAGGAACGCCAGCGGCGCGGTCCCGACGTTGATCGCCAATGCCACACGCACGCCACCGACGATGATCGGCACGGCGTTGGGCAGTTCGACTTTCCACAACACCTGACGCGGGGTCATGCCGATGCCGACGGCCGCTTCTTTGAGCGAACCCTGAACGTTTTTAAGGCCTTCGTAGGTGTTGCGCACAATCGGCAACAAGGAGGCGAGGAATAAAGCGAAGATCGCCGGGCCACTGCCGATGCCGAGAATCCCCAGGGCAATCGCCAGTACCGCCAGCGGTGGCACGGTGTTGCCGATATTGAAGATCTGCATGAAGCGTTCAGCGCGGCCGACCATGGTCGGGCGACTGAGAAAGATACCGGCGGGGATGCCCACGACCAGGGCGGCCAGCATTGAAGCGAGGACGAGAATCAGATGAGCTTGCAGGTAAAACAACAAATCGTCGCGGTAGTGTTCGATCGTGTTGATGCCGATCCAGTGGATCAGCAGGGCCAGGAGCGCGATCACCACCGCACCTCCCATCAGCCCTTTGCCATAGCGGATAGCCACAGGCGGACTCCTTTTTTTGTAGTCGGCGAGCGCAGTCCCGAGTGGCATGCCATGCCTGGCTGCCGGGAGAGTCGTTCGCGAAAAGTAGCCGTTTTTCAGAGCCGGCAAAGCGGTCTGTAAGCGAGCCATGAGCGCAGCCTCGTCAGGCTAACTTGCTGATTTTTCAGCCCCTGACGAAATGTCGTAACAGGGGATGGACGTCTCCGTGCTTTAAAAGGTTCCCATCTGGGGCAGCATTTGGCCACCCTTAATGTGCTCAACGGTTCGGTTATTGCATCGACTTGGGCTATAATCGCGGCCCTTTTTTGAATCACCGCCAGGCGATTTCCCATGACCAACCAGGCCGCCGAAGTCGCGAAACGCCGCACTTTCGCCATTATTTCCCACCCCGATGCCGGTAAAACCACGATCACCGAAAAGCTCCTGTTGATGGGCAAGGCGATTGCAGTGGCCGGCACGGTGAAATCCCGTAAATCCGATCGCCATGCGACATCCGACTGGATGGAGATGGAGAAGCAGCGGGGTATTTCCATTACCACGTCGGTCATGCAGTTCCCGTATCGCGAACACATGATCAACCTGCTCGACACCCCGGGCCACGAAGACTTCTCCGAAGATACCTACCGCACCCTGACGGCGGTCGACTCGGCATTGATGGTTCTCGACGGCGGTAAAGGTGTCGAGCCACGGACCATTGCGCTGATGGACGTTTGCCGTCTGCGTGACACGCCGATCGTCAGCTTCATCAACAAACTCGACCGTGACATTCGCGACCCGATCGAACTGCTCGACGAGATCGAAGCCGTTCTGAAAATCAAGGCTGCGCCGATCACCTGGCCGATCGGTTGCTACCGCGACTTCAAGGGCGTGTACCACCTGGCTGACGACTACATTATTGTCTACACCGCCGGTCACGGTCACGAACGCACCGAAACCAAGATCATCGAGAAGCTCGATTCGGACGAAGCCCGCGCGCATCTGGGCGACGAGTACGAGCGTTTCATCGAGCAGCTGGAACTGGTGCAGGGCGCCTGCCACGAGTTCAACCAGCAGGAATTCCTCGACGGTCAACTGACCCCGGTGTTCTTCGGTACCGCGCTGGGTAACTTCGGGGTCGACCACGTGCTCGACGCTGTCGTTGACTGGGCGCCGCGTCCGCTGGCCCGTGTGGCCAACGAGCGTACCGTCGAGCCGGTGGAAGAGAAGTTCTCGGGCTTCATCTTCAAGATCCAGGCGAACATGGACCCGAAACACCGTGACCGCATCGCCTTCATGCGTATCTGCTCGGGCAAGTACGAGAAAGGCATGAAGATGCGCCACGTGCGTACCGGCAAGGACGTGCGCATCGGCGACGCCCTGACGTTCTTCTCCTCCGAGCGTGAGCAGCTTGAAGAAGCCTTTGCTGGCGACATCATCGGTCTGCACAACCACGGCACGATCCAGATCGGCGACACCTTCAGCGAAGGCGAAACCCTCGGTTTCACCGGTATCCCGCACTTCGCCCCGGAGCTGTTCCGTCGCGTGCGTCTGCGTGATCCGCTGAAATCCAAGCAACTGCGTCAGGGCCTGCAGCAGTTGGCCGAAGAAGGCGCGACGCAGGTGTTCTTCCCGGAGCGCAGCAACGACATCATTCTTGGCGCCGTCGGTGTGCTGCAGTTCGATGTGGTCGCGAGCCGTTTGAAGGAGGAATACAAGGTCGAGTGCTCCTACGAGCCGATCACTGTGTACTCTGCGCGCTGGATCGAATGCGGCGACAAGAAGAAGCTCGAAGAATTCTCCAACAAGGCAGTAGAAAACCTTGCGGTCGACGGCGGCGGTCACCTGACCTATCTCGCGCCGACGCGGGTTAACCTGGCGTTGATGGAAGAGCGTTGGCCGGATGTGAAATTCCGTGCGACGCGTGAGCACCACTAAGCGTTGAGCTGTTTTGTCTGAAGCCCCTGAGGTGTATGCCTTGGGGGTTTTTTTTGGGCTGTTTGTCTTGGCGGCCTTTGGGCCGACCATGTTGTTGGGGGTGGGGGTATATCCGTTTTAGTGGGTGGGGCGGGTGGCGGTTTCGCCCTTACGGCGAGTCACTTTTTCAGACGCCAAAAAGTAACCAAAACGCTGGGCCCCGGCGTACGGCCCTCGCCGTGGCTCGGGTTCCTTCGTTGCGGGGTTCATCCGGGGGCATCGCCTCCGGTTTGCTTCGCTGCACCTCCTCTCGATGTGTTTGGCTTCGCCAAACGGTCGCTGCGCTCCCACCCCCGGATAAACCCCTCCACTCAGCCTGCCGAAGGGGCCAGCAGATCAAGATCAAAAGCTGCAGCCGAGCTAACGCTCATCCTGTTGAGTGGGGCGGCTTTGCCGCATGGGTGTGCACGCGATCTAAACTGTAGGCTTCGCCTGCCAGCGAAGGCGGCCTGACAGCCGACCAATCTCTTGCAAGCTGCATGCTATCCCATTGTAGGAGTGAGCCTGCTCGCGATGGCGGCCTACGAGCCGACCAATCCCCCACTGACCACACCCAATCCAACTGTGGGAGCTGGCCTGCCAGCGAAGGCGGCCTGACAGCCGACCAATCTCTTGCAAGCTGCATGCTATCCCATTGTAGGAGTGAGCCTACTCGCGATGGCGGCCTGACAGCCGACCAATCTCTTGCAAGCTGCATGCTATCCCATTGTAGGAGTGAGCCTACTCGCGATGGCGGCCTGACAGCCGACCAATCTCTTGCAAGCTGCATGCTATCCCATTGTAGGAGTGAGCCTACTCGCGATGGCGGCCTGACAGCCGACCAATCTCTTGCAAGCTGCATGCTATCCCATTGTAGGAGTGAGCCTACTCGCGATGGCGGCCTGACAGCCGACCAATCTCTTGCAAGCTGCATGCTATCCCATTGTAGGAGTGAGCCTGCTCGCGATGGCGGCCTACGAGCCGACCAATCCCCCACTGACCACACCCAATCCAACTGTGGGAGCTGGCCTGCCAGCGAAGGCGGCCTGACAGCCGACCAATCTCTTGCAAGCTGCATGCTATCCCATTGTAGGAGTGAGCCTGCTCGCGAAAGCGACCTGACAGCCGACCATTTTCTAACTGAGAGCACTCAATCGAATTGAGCGGCCGCAGGCTGCGATCTTTTGATCTGAAACAGCTACGTCAAAAGATTTCAACCTGCGGCAGTTCCTACAGGGGGTGTAGGGCGGCTCTGTTTTTTGTGGTTACGATGTTCTTGAGCGCGACAACCGGATCGCTGACCGTTAGTGTTCCAGGTCCACGCAGTCGCTATTGAGAGGTCAATGGAATGACGCGCAACCTCATCCATCTGCTTCGCCCCAACGGCTATTTCAGCCTGATGGCCTGGGTGCTCGCGGCGTTGCTGTTCATCAATCGGTTGAGCAGCATGGTCAAGTTGTTCATGGCGTTGTATCTGCGCCAGGAGCTGGGGCTGGCGATCGAGACCGTTGGCTGGCTGTTGTCGGCTTACGGTGCCGGGCTGTTGATCGGTTCGATGCTCGGTGGGCTGCTCAGTGATCATGTGCGGACGGCGCGGCTGACGGCGGCGCTGTTTTTCGTTTCCGTGTGGGTGTTGATCCTGCTGGGGCTGGTGACGCGGGTGCCGCTCTTGGCCGGGTTGCTGTTGCTCAGCGGCACCGTCGATGGCGCGATCCGTACGTTGCACCAGCGCTTGATCATGGAGTATTGCGAGCCTGCTCAGCGCTCTCGCGCCCAAGCGCTGAGCCGGGTCGCGCGAAACCTTGGGATGGCCGCTGCCGGTATTGCCGGCGGGGTGTTGGCGCAGACGGATTTTCGTTGGGTGTTTTTCGTCAGTGCGGCGATGACGCTGCTGGCGTTGCTCTGGTTTGTGCGTACCACCTGGCGCCGCGCGGTAATCGAGCCCGATGAGGTAGCCGAGGCAGGCACCGGCGCGCCGTTACGCGACACGGCGTTCCTCTGGTTGCTGGGTGCGGCAGTATTGCTGGGGATGGCTTTCGACACGGTTTACAGCACGCTGGGCAACTATCTGCGCGACTACTACCACTTGAGCACCGAGGCCATCGGTTGGCAGTTCGGGCTCAACGCGATGCTGGTAGTGGCGCTGCAAATTCCACTGACGCACTGGGGCGAGCGCTGGGGCCAACGTCGGCAACTGTTGGCGGGTTGTGTGTTGCTGGCCGTCGGATTGGGAATGTTGCCCTTTGGCTCAGGATTGTTTTACGTCTGTTTGTCGACGGTGATCTGGACACTGGGTGAAGCTTTTTTCATGCCGCCGATGAATGTGCTGGTCATGCAGCATGCGCAGGGTGGCAAAAGCGGCCAGTATTTTGGTTTGTTTTTCATGAGCTGGAGCGCGAGTGCGTTGTTGTCGCCAGTGCTCAGTGGTCAGTTGTATGGGCACTTTGGAGGGCACAGCGTATGGCTTGCGAGCGCGACACTGGCGCTGTTGACCTTGCCCCTGATCTACCTCGCGACGCGTTCATCGACCCCGGCCAAAGCGCTGACCGCCAGCAAAGGCGCTACTTCGCTTAGCTGATTCGGTTATAGCGATTATTCACAAGTGATCTGCCAAACCGGGGCATTTCCGAGGGCTCGTTAGCGTCCTATCTGGTGAACCGGGCTGATCGGAACTAGATTTCATTCAGCGCCGGATCGGCACTCCAGGCTTCAACCACGAAAGGATGGAATCAGCTATGAGCATTTTTCAACGCATTGTGCTGTTGCTTAAGGTTTTGGTGATGCTGTCACTGGGTACGTCTGCAGCCTGGGCGAGTACCGCCAGCCCTCAGCAGGGTTTTAATGCACCGCATGGGCACGGCGGTGTGATCCTGCTGGCCAAGTCCGAATCGGAACCAGGTGATCAGGATCAGGGTGGCAGCAAGGACGATGATGATTCAACCACTGACGAGCCAGACACCGACGATGACGATGGCGACAGCCAGTCGTAAGTCATCGGCAAAAGAAGATCCCTTCTTCCCCGACTGATGCGCAATCGGAGGAGAAGGGGCTGGTTATCCACAGGCTGAATTTTTTCTGTGCAGGATTTTTCTGTACGGCTTTTCCCCTTCATTTGTAGCTTCACTCTGCTTTTGCGTGACCGTGTGTTTTGCGCTCGACACCGGCGTCACAAACGATTAATTTCTGAACCAGTGGCAAACTCTGAAAAAAGAGAAAGGCGCGGACTAGAGCGTTGCGCGCTACTTTTATCGAGTGTGATTTCATTAAGCTATGGCGCTTGCAAGTGGGGTTGATTGCGCAACGGTAAATTGGCGCCGGAAATTAAAAATTTAAATGTGTAATAACGTTTCTTGACGACGTCGATCGGTGCGTGATATTCAAACCGGCGTTGAAACGATATGCGCAATGGATAGCTCATTTTCTTCAAGGTCTCGCACGCAATGGATTGTATTAGTGTAAGAAATTTGTCCAAGACTTATCGGATAAAAGAGCGCTCGGAAGGGTCGTTCGGCTGGCTGAAAAATCTTGTATCTCCCACGACCTCCGAAAAAACTGCCGTCGACGATATTTCATTTACTGTCAAGCAGGGTGAAGTTGTCGGCTTTCTCGGTCCCAATGGTGCGGGTAAAACTACAACATTGAAAATGCTGTCGGGGTTGCTCTATCCGACTGCCGGACAACTATCGGTTCTGGGCTGTAACCCGCAACTGCGCAGCAAGGAATTTCTCAAGTCAATCTCGCTGATCATGGGGCAACGTCAACAGTTGATCTGGGACTTGCCGGCCATGGAGACTTTTCGGCTCAATCAGAAGATATTTGAAATACCTGATGAGCAGTTCAAACAGACCTATGGTTATCTGGATGAACTGCTTCAAGTGTCGAAACTGGCCAGGGCGCCGGTGCGAACCCTGTCGCTTGGCGAGAAAATGAAGTGTGAGCTGGTCGCATCATTACTTCATGATCCCAAAGTGCTTTTTCTCGACGAGCCGACCATCGGGCTTGATGTTGGCGTGCAGAAGATAGTTCGTTCATTCATTCGGGACTATAGTCGCGAGCGCAATGTGAGCGTACTGCTAACGTCGCATTACATGCAGGATATTGAAGCCCTGTGTGAGCGAGTCGTTGTCGTTTCCGATGGCAAGATATCCTTCGATGACACCCTTGAGTCATTACGCAAGCGCATGTCGGATCACCGCATCATCACCGTGGAAATGTCCGAAAGCGTCATGGCCTCGGCACTTGGCCGATATGCTCTGGTGCGCTCGGCGGACGGCTTTGTGCATGAGCTGCTGGTGCCAGCGGCCGAAGTCGTGGGCGTTTGTTCACGGGTACTTGCTGAGCAGCCGGTCATCGACATTTCCATCGGCGATCCACCGATCGAGGAAGCCCTGTTGAAGCTGTTCATGGCCTCGCAGGTCGATTCGGGGCACAAGGTCAAGGGTGCGCCCGGGGAGTGTGTCGCGTGAGCGGGTTTGCCATGAAAGTTGCCGGAGTTGCACGCACGGCCATTCGCCGCAAAGTTGCACACCGCGCAGAGCTGTTCGTATTGGTGCTTGCCTCTTTGGTGCCGTTGTTCATGATGGTCATCTGGATGGGGATTGCAAAAGATGCGGCACTGGAGGGTTTTACACCGGCCAGGTTTGCCGCTTACTTTGCGCTGGTGTTTCTGGTTGGCGAAATCGTGTCCAGTACGGCTGCTGAAGAAGTAGAGAACGATATTCACTCGGGTGATATCGGCAGTCACCTGTTAAAACCGTTCAATATTGCTCTCTATTACTTTCTGAGTGAAATGGCTTCGGCGATGGTCAGAGTCATTCCCATATTTTTCCTGGTGGCCGGAGTATTTCTGTTTTCCGAGGCGGGCCAATACTTGCACCTGAGCTATCTGCTCCCTGCACTGCTCGGGGTAGTACTTGGGTTCGCCATAAACTATCTGCTCTATTTTATTGGTGGGCTGGCGGCGTTTTGGTCCGATCAGGCAAGTGCCTTTGATCTGGTGTTGACTTACATGCTTACACTGTTTGGTGGCGTGCTTGCACCCTTGACACTTTATCCCGCCTGGATGCAGTCGATACTTGAGTGGTCGCCGTTCCCCTATATTATTAGCTTTCCAATCAGGGTCATCATGGGAGAGCTGACAAGGGAGCAGTTGGTCAGCGGATTGCTGTTTCAGATTGTACTGGTCGTCGTACTGTCCTTGTTGGCTCGTTTTATCTGGGCCAAAGGTGTCAAACGTTATTCGGTGTTCGGGTAATGAAGACCCTGAGCGCAGTCAAGGCGCTTCTGACAGCAAGGTTGCAGGCAAATATGAAAGATCGTGTTCCGGTCTTTGTCAGCCTGTTGAACACGGCCCTACTGGGATTGTCCGTTTATGTTGTGATTGAGATTTTCTTTGGAAATGTCGAGACAATTGGTGGTTGGAATAAACAGCAATCGATTGTGTTGTATGGTGCATTTATCCTTATTCGCTCCTTTGTACAAATGGTGGTGTTGCCCAACTGCGAGGCTGCCTCGAAGTTGATCATCAGCAAGTCCATTGATACTTACTTGTCCAAACCGGTTGATGTTCAAACCATTCTGGCCTTTGGGCAGTTGCGCCTGTGGCATATTTTCGGGGTCCTGCTGGGGCTGGGCCTGATGCTGGGCGGTAGTCATGCGCAAGGGCAACTGACGTTGCAGACGCTCGGCGCTTTCTTCGTCTTCATGGTGCTGGCGTGTGCGCTGGTTTATTCGGTCTGGTTCAGCATCGCCAGTCTGGCGTTCTGGACAAAGAAGACCGGCAATATTTCCCACCTGCTGTTTATGTTTCTGACAACCGGACGGTTTCCGTCCGGCGCGTACCCGGAGTGGATCCAGGTCGTGATCATGACCGTAGTACCTGTCTTTTTCATCATGGAAGTGCCCGCGCAGTCAGCGATGGGGATGACGACGGGGCGGTCATTGGCGGGTGCTGTACTGGCGACCCTGGCCTTCTTGCTGTTGTCTCGATTGCTTTGGCACTGGGGGGTCAAGAAATACCTTCGAGAAGGCGCCTGACACCGAAATTTAGACCATAAGACATGGATGATATGGACAATTTTCTGGATTTATTCGCCGACCAGGTTCGGCGGGCGCCTGGCGCCATTGCGGCTTCGGATGGCTGCAACAGCCTGAGCTATCAAGATCTTGACGAGGTATCCGACGGTTTCGCCCGCAGGCTGAGCGCGGCATCCGTCAAGCCGGGCGATATTGTCGCGATCGGTCTGGAGCGGGGGCTCGGATTTCTGGTTTCGATGATTGGCCTGTTCAAGGTTGGGGCCGCGTATCTGCCACTGGATCGCGCCCTGCCGCTGGACCGCCGGGCCTATATGCTGGAGCAATGCGGTTGTCGGTGGCTGATCGCGGAGCACGACAGCGGGTTAATGTTCGACGGTATTGGTCTTCTGACAATGCCGGCCCGGCTCGAAGACCTCAAGGGCGGGGCGCCGTACGAGCGCTGTGCACTGAAGGGCGACAGTCTTGCTTATGTGATCTTCACCTCCGGCTCCACGGGGATGCCCAAGGGGGCGATGGTCCATCACGCGGGAATGCTCAATCACCTGCTGGCCAAAGTCGAAGACCTGGGGATGCACAAGGCCCCCAGCGTGGCGCAGACAGCGCCACAGAGTTTCGATATTTCCGTCTGGCAATTCCTCGCGCCGCTCATCTGCGCCGGACGTACGGCAATTCTGACCCGTTCGGAGTTTCTGGATCTGGATCGTTTGGGTGCGCGGATCGTGCACGACGAAATCGATATTCTGCAGGTGGTGCCCAGCCACCTGCTGGCCATTCTGGATGCGATTACGCTGGATGCGCAGAATGCGCGCTTCGATCGGTTGAGCTGTCTCGTCGCGACGGGCGAAGTGCTGCCCGTTTCACTTGCCCGGCGCTGGTTGGCGACCAAGCCTAATGTGCCGTTGGTCAATGCCTATGGGCCGACTGAGTGCAGTGACGATGTGACCCACCAGGTTATCTCCCGCATGCCTTCTGCCGATCACGCCATTCCGATCGGGCGGGCGGTGCGGGGTGTCCGGCTGGTGGTGCGTGACGCTGACCAGGTGGCGTTGCCCGTGGGTGAAGTCGGGGAGCTCTATGTCGAAGGGATTGCGGTGGGGCTGGGCTACATCGGTCGCCCCGACCTGACCGCCAAGGCGTTTGTCATTGTCGACGGCCAGCGAGCCTACAAGACCGGCGACCTCGTCAGCTGTGATGATGAGGGAGTCTTTCACTATCACGGTCGAACCGATGATCAGGTCAAGGTGCGAGGTCACCGGATCGAACTGAGCGAGGTCGAATTCGGCATCCAGCGACTGGCTTACATCAAACAGGCGGCCGTGGTTCTCAACACTTCGCATACCCGAGCCTTTCTGACGGCTTTCATCGTCGAGCAGGAAGGCGCCGCAATCGATCCCGACACGCTGCGTCTTGACTTGCGCGGCCTCTTGCCGGAACACATGATCCCGTCCGAGTTCCGCATTCAGTCGTCTCTGCCCCAGACACCCAATGGCAAGATCGACAAGAAAAAACTCACGGCCACTGCTAATGAAACACGAGTGCCAGACGCCGCACAGAACGTTGCAGCAACGGCAACCGGGGCCGGACAGGTGCTGCTCGAGACCTGGCGCGATTTGCTGCGCAATCCGGCGTTGCAACCCACCGACGACTTTTTCAAACAAGGTGCCGATTCGATTCTCGCCTTGCAGTTCATTGCGCGGGCGAAGACCCAGGGATATGCCTTTACCCTGGGGGACATCTTCCGGAACCCGACCACACTCGGTCTGCTCAAGGTGGCCAGAACCCAAACTGCGGTGTCTGGCGTCGCAGCCGGCGCCAGCGGCAAACAGCAGGATCTGCAACAGGCGGGGGGTTATTCCTCATCGTTCAAACAGATGTCGCCGGCGCAGAAGGGCATCTACGTCCAGTCGCTGCGAACCCGTCATCGCACGACTTACGTTCTGCAGTTTTCGTTCCGCATGGTGCTGCCCGATGACGGCACAGCGCTGCAAGAAGGGTGGCGCAAGGCTCATCAACATCATGAGTTGCTGCGCAGTGCGTTCGTCCTGGCACCGTCGGGTCAACCGGTGCGTATCGTTGCCGAAGACGCACCACTGAGATGGTCCCGAACCAGTCTTCTGCACCTCGATCCAGTGCAACAGCGCAAGCATATCGAGGACTTCCTCATTCAGGACAAACAGACAGGTTTCGAGCTGGATCAGCCTGCGCTTTATCGATTGCATCTGTTCCACCTGGGGGGCAACGATTATCAGTTTGTTCTCGGTGCGCACCATCTCGTGCTTGATGGTGCTTCGATCTTCGCGCTGATGAGCGAAGTATTCTCGGGGGCGCCAGCGCTGCCGGATGCGTTTTCAAGCTACATCGCCGATCAGGAAAAATTCCACCTGAAACCGCAGGACCAGCAGCTATGGTCAGAGCTCCTCGAGCCTTTCCATGTGCCGGTCTGCGTAGCTGACAAGCTGGCCGAGCCGTCCTTGAAACCGGTGGAACATCAGCTCATCGAAAGGCGTCTGCCCGCGACGCTTGAGCAGGCCATCGTGCGTCTGTGTGGGCGTGCCGGGGTCACCATTGCCTCTGTCGCGGCAACGGCTTGGGGCATGGCGCTCAATGCCGTGAACGGCAGACGGCACCAGTTATTCGGAATGATCGTCTCGGGCCGCGCCGACACCGGGGTTGGCCTGGATGATGTCGGGATGTACGCCAATACCTTGCCGATTCCCCTGGCACTGGCGCCGGCGCAAAGTCCGGAGGTCAGCCTGCAGGCCGTCAGCAGACGCATCGCCGAGTTGCTGTGTTTTGAATCGATATCGATGAACGAGACGTTGCTCAGCACACGCTCGCGTTTTACCAATGGCGCTTTTGATACGGTGCTGAATGTCGAGACGCTGGCAGACTGGGCTGCACTCGAGGTCCCCGGCGTCACGGTCGAGCTCACGCAGGTGACTGACCTCACCGAGTTTGCATTTGCTGTTGAAGTCCTCAGCAGCGGCGATGCAATCACTGTGGATTTCATTCGCGATCCAGAGCATGTCTCCCTGGCGCGGGCAGAGGCGCTGTGTGAACATTTCCTGAGTGCGCTGACGTACATCTGTGAAGCTCAGCGCCCTCTGCAGGAGTGGCTGAGCTGGAAAGGCGAGCCCGTGACCGGGTATGAAACGTCGGTTGCGAAAGATCTGCCCCCGGCCTCCTCGCAGCACACACCTTTCGACACGGTAGTGCTGACGGCCACCCGTGCGATCATCGGCAACGACACGATTAGCCTGCAGCAGAACTTCTTCTCTTCGGGTGGAGACTCGATCAGCGCGTTGCAACTCATTGCCCGTCTGAGAAGCGAGGGGATGACGATTGATCTTGATCGCATCTTTGCCAGTCGATCGCTGGCCGAAATCGCCCAGGCAGTGCGACCGCTTCACAGCGTCGGCAACGGGGAAGTCCATCCGCCGACCGGCGCAACCGCGCTCGTGCCCGTGCAGCGCTGGTTCGCCGAACAGCAACTGGTCAACGCTGACCATTGGTGCCTTGGCACGGCGATCGAGATTCACCGTACCGTTGCAGCCGATACCTTGGTCATGGCGACTCGCAAGACACTGCAGCGCTATCCGTTACTGAGCGCGCAGTTCAAGGTCGACGAAGGATACGCCCAGACCATTCCTGACATTCCCGTCGACGCGCAGTCGAGTTGCAAGACAGTGCAACTGGCTGCACCGATCGATCAATCGCTGGAGCAGATCCGGGCCGTGCTGGATGAGTCCCTGTCCGGTCTCGACCTCGAGCAGGGCGATCTGTTTCGCGCGGTGCTGTTCTGCACGCCGGATCCCGAAGCCAATCTGCTTGTTCTGGTGGCGCATCACCTGGTGGTCGATGCGGTGTCCCTGCGCATCCTTGTCGAGGATTATCTGCATCTCTTTGCAGGCACTGCGCTTCCTGCGCAGGTCACCTCCTTTCGCGGCTGGGCGCAGCAACTGGCGAGTGACGGGCAGGCCTTCAAGAGCGACGTTCTGGCGCAGACTGCGTACTGGTCACGGGTCATCGAGACGCTCCCCGTCGCGAGACCGTTTGACCTGAACCGGCGGCCGTCGGGACGTACAGCAATACTGTCCCGGGGGCTGAACGTCGCGGCGACCAGCGCGCTGATCCGCGAGGTGCCTGCAGCGTACAACACCCGTATCAATGACATCCTGATCTCGGCGCTGGTGCGGGCGTTTTCCGTCTGGCAGGCGCGTCCGGACATAGCGATCAACCTCGAAGGACATGGTCGCGAAAGCATCCTGGAAGGCGTCGACGTATCCCGCACGGTAGGCTGGTTCACGTCGGTGTTCCCGGTGTGCCTGCATGATCCTCAAGAGGGGCTCGGAAGTCTGATCCAGGCGACCAAACGTACTCTTGCGGATATCCCGCAACGGGGAGTCGGGTATGGACTGCTGCGTTATCTGTGCAATGAGTCCCGGGTGATTCCTGCTGCCGAACCCATGGTGCAGTTCAACTATCTCGGGCAGTGGGACAACGTGTCGTTTGACGATCCTGATGTGTCGATGCCATCTGCCCAGGTCTTGAGCCTCGTCGATCAGGTATCGGTGGATCCGCGTAACGGACGCCAGCATGCGCTGGAGATCGAGGCACGGATCGCCCAGGGTCGATTTGAAATCGACTGGTATTACGACGACGGGATCCTGTCCCCGCAGGAGGCCGAGAATCTTGCGACGCATTACGTCGATGCACTGGAGCAAATCATCGGACATTGCACGGCAGGCGCCGTGGTCCGTGTACCCGGCGACTATCCGGATGTCGATCTGACTGACGATGAGTTGCAGTCGTTGATTGCCGGCACCGGAGTCATGCCGGTGGATATCTATCCCTTGTCGCCGACGCAAGAGGGGATTCTGTTCCAGCACCTGATGAGCGATGACGACACCTATACGCTGCAATACGTCATGGACATCAACGGTGAAGTCGACAGCGGCGTGCTTGAGGCCGCGTGGCAATTGCTGGCCGGGCGCCATCCGATCCTGCGCACTGGGTTTTTCTGGGATGCGGTAGCGGGGCCGGTGCAGTATGTGTTGCAGAACGCAAATTGCAGCTGGCAGATCATCGCGCACAGCGATGAGCCGACGCAGTATGAACGCCTGATGCACGACGATCGTTCACGAATCTTTGATCTGGCGACACCCGCGCTGACCCGCTTCACGCTGCTGTCCAATGGGTCGCAGGCGCACAAGTTGATCTGGACCTACCATCACATCCTTCTGGATGGCTGGTGTGTGGCCAAAGTCATCAAAGAACTGTTTGCCATCTACGACCAGATGATCCGCGACGTTCAACCCGAGCCGGTTTTCGGCCCGGTCTATCGCGATTACATCGAGTGGCTGGCCAATCAGCACGAGCGGGAAAAGCGTCCGTTCTGGCGACGTTATCTGGCGGGCGTGAGCCCAAGTCTCTTCACCAGCCCGGTGGCCTATCAGGCGTCCTCGCGTGCGGATGACAACGTCTACCGATTCAGACTCGGGCGCGACCTGTCGGGAGGCATCGAGCGATTCTGCACCGGACTGGGGGTGACCGTTGCGGTTCTCTTCCAGCGTATCTGGGGGCAGATCCTGGCAGAGAATACCGCAAGCCTCACACCGGTATTCGGCTGGGCGATTTCGGGGCGGCCTGTCGATCTTGAGGGGTCGCAAGACATCATCGGACTGATGACTTCAATCGTCCCGTGCAAGGTCGATGTACAGGCGCCGTTCTCCGCCGAGGCCCTTCGGCAGTTGCAACGCAGCAGTGCAGCGCTGCAGGACGAAGGACATGTCTCGATGAGTCATTTGCGAAATGCCGCCGGACTTGGCCTGGAGGATTTGTTCAATACCGTTCTGGTGGTCGAGAACTTCGAGCTTCAGGACAACTTGCCGGTCAGTGATCGCTACCGGCTCAGTAATCTGCAGTGGTTCGAGAAGTCAGAGTTCCCTTTGGTTCTCGGTCTGGTTCCGGCAGATGATTTTCTGATCGAACTCAACTTCAACCCCGAAAAATTCTGCGTTGCGCAAATGGCCGATCTTCAACAACGGATTGTTTTCCACGCGCGTCGAATATCTTCTCTTGGAAATGGATACCTTGAGCATGATGCAAACTTACAGTGCGAATCAGTATCACAAGCTGGATAACTTTATTGGCGATGTGCCGGTCTATCTGAAGATAGAAGGGTTGAATCCGGCCGGGTCGATAAAGCTCAAGACCGCTATCTCGCTGATTGAAGAAAGCGAGCGCCTGGGGCTACTTTCGCCCGGGCGAAAAGTCATCGAGTCCAGTTCGGGAAACCTAGGTGTTGCGTTATCGATGATCTGTGCGCAGCGCGGTTATCCGTTTACCTGCATTACCGATCCCAACGTCAACCAGGTAAGTGTCAACCTGATGAAGGCTTATGGTGCCGAAGTCATTGTCTGTGACACCCGCGACCGCAATGGTGGTTTTCTCGGGGCGCGCATTGCGCTGATTCAGGAAATGATCCGTCAGGATCCGAGGTATTTCTGGACCAACCAGTACGCCAACCCGGCCAATCCGCTGGCGCACTACAACAGGACTGCGCCGGAAATCCTGCAGCAGCGTCCCAACTGTAAATGGCTGTTTGTCGGTGCTGGCACCACTGGGACGCTTATTGGCTGCGCGCGCTATCTGCGTGAAAAAGCGCCGGACGTAAAACTGATTGCCGTCGATACCGTGGGTTCGATCAACTTTCAGGAGGTGCCCAGGAAGCGCTTGATTCCGGGTCTGGGAACGAGTCGGCGTCCGGAGATTCTCGACCGGGAACTGGTCGAGCATATCGAATTTGTCGATGAGGTCGAGACGATCCGCATGTGTCGCAGTGTTGCGCTGGACTACGGTCTGCTGCTCGGTGGCTCCACGGGAACCGTGCTGGTGGCGCTCAAGCGGCTGTGGAAACAGATTCCGGCGGGCGACGAAGTTGTTGTGATCAGTCCCGATATGGGCGAGCGGTATCTCGAAACGATCTATTCGGATCAGTGGTGTGACGCCAACTTTGGCAGCCAGATGTATCAACACTCGATGGTGGGTTGAGTCTTGGCGGTACGTTGGTTGATGTTTTCTCAGAGCGGAAGGAACCTAGCTTGTCACAACTACAATTTCCCCCGAGCGGTATCGCGCAAACACAGATCTTTCTCGATCAATGGGCCCGCGTCAGCCACGACCTCAAGGATGCTCCAGCCATCGAGGATGGCGGTGTTTCATATACCTATGCCGAAGTGGACGCAGACAGTCAGTTGATCGCGGCCTATCTGGCAGACAACGCGATTGGTGCAGGTGCGATAGTTGCCATTGGTTGTCCGCGCGGCAAGGATCTGCTGGTGGCCTTGCTGGGTGTCATGAAGAGTGGTGCAGCGTTTGTCCTCATGGACCTGGACGCCGCGCCAGCCCGCTTGTCCGTGCAACTGGATGCAGCCACGGCGAAGCTGGTTCTGGTGCCCGACGGCTACACCGTCGGCGATAATCGCGCCCTGGCCGCAGAAAAGGTCGTGACCCTCGGTCAGGTTCGCGATGCCGCACAGTTCCTGTACTTCGACCAACCGCGGATAACGCCACAAGACCTGGCGTACATCATCTTTACTTCAGGTTCTACCGGGCAACCGAAAGGGGTGATGGTTTCACACCGTGGCATCCCCAACCTTGCGCGCCATGCACTGACGTATGGCATCAAGCAGGGCAGCCGGGTGCTGATGTTCTCCCCGGTCTGTTTCGACGCAATCATCGCCGAAATCGCCATGACCCTGTTCGCTGGTGGCTGTCTGGTTGCGGTGGCCGACCACGCGCTGCGGGATTTCGACAGCCTGCAAAGTCTGCTGTGCAATCGTCGGATCGATGTCGCCACGTTGCCGCCGTCACTGGTATCACTGCTGCCGCCCGAACTGCCGATCAGCCTGAGTACATTGATCGTGGCCGGCGAGAGGTGCAGCAATGAAGTGATTGCCAACTGGGCAGACAGAGTCCGTTTGATCAACGCCTATGGGCCTTCCGAAGCCACAGTCGCGACAACGGTCAAGCTGTGCACCCTTGATACCTCACCGGCGAATATCGGTCAGGCGATTTCCGCCGTTACGGTGCGCATCCTCGACGAAGCGCTGGAGCAAGTACCGGATGGCGAGCTGGGTGAGATCTACATCAGCGGAGTGAGTGTAGCCTTGGGCTATCTGGGCAATCCGGACTTGAGCGATGCGCGGTTTGTCCGTGGCCTGGATGGCGATGACAGCCTGAGCTTTCGCACCGGCGATTTCGCCAGGCGCGATGTGAACGCCGACATCCTGTTCGAGGGGCGTAAGGACGATCTGCTCAAAATCAACGGAAATCGCGTTGAGCTAGCGGAGATCGAGGCCTGTGCGATGGCTTCGCGGCGAATTCGGAGCTGCCACGCCTGTTGCGTCGATGCCGGCACATTGGGCGTGAGAATCGCGCTGTTTGTGACCCCGTCGGACAACGCTGACGGGGCGCAGCTGGAAGCTGAACTGAGGTCCAGAATCAGCGCCGAGTTGCCGGTTTACTTCATGCCTGCGCGCATCCTCGTTCTGGATGAACTGCCGCGCAATCCGGCGGGAAAAGTCGATAGGGCAGCATTGATCACGCAGTTGGCCGAGGTGACGGATGAAGGCGCAGCCGCAGAGGCAATGACACCTCACGAAGAAACCCTGGCGCTGATCTGGGCCCAGATTCTTGGGCGCCCGATCGAGAACCGTGAGGCGAATTTCTTCGCATTGGGCGGCAACTCCCTCTTGGCGATGCGTCTCGTTGCGCTGATGAAACGCAGTGGTATTCAGGTCAATCTGAAGCGCGTGTTTGGCGCCCCGACCCTGGCGCAAATGGCCTGTCTGATCGAGGAGTAGGTGATGGCGGGTAAAGGACTGAATCCATATCAACGGTATTACTGGAGCGCTTCGAGCGCCTACGATCTTGCCGAAACTGCCTGCGTGAGCATTGGTTTCGTGCTGGACGGATCATTGAATATTGCGCAATTCAGACGAGCGGTGGACGCGGTGGTCAATCGTCACGAACAGTTGCGATCGCACTTCCACGAAACGGCAGAAGGCGTGCGACGTTTTCCCGGAGCACAGGTGCACGATGTGCTGAGCGTCGATAGCGAACCGTTCGAGTTGTCCCGGCTGGAGGACTGTATCGAGGATCTGTGCCGGCGGCCACTTGATCTGAAGGTGGACATACCGTTCAGGGGCTACCTGAAAAAGCTCGGGCCTGATCGTCATCTGTTTGCCTTGATCATTCACCACATCGTGGTCGACTCGTGGTCGCTGGAGGTGATCCTCGATGATCTGGCGACCGCCTACAACGGCGCGATATCCGCCGCACCGGAGCCATTGCTGGAGCCACTCACCTTCGATCATGAAACGCTGGCCATGCCTTTGGCGCACGACGAGCGACAGCGTCAGGCGCTGTTCTGGCGAGAGTATCTCAAGGACGCGAAGATTCCCCTGATTCCGGATCTGCTCAGCGGCGACAGCGCGCAAGGCAAATCGACCTTCGATGTGATGACTCCCGGTGCAGCGGTTCACGGCGCGATCAACCGACTCTGCAATGCGCTGGATGTCACCCCCTTTGTGGTTTACACCGCAGCGGCGTCTATCGCCCTCGCGCATTTTTGCGCCTCGGACGATCTGTTGATCCAGACCAATGTGACGCCGCGCTGGACAGAAGGCACGCAAACCGTCGTCGCTTACCTGTCAGCGCGTATTCCCTTGCGGGTAAGGGTCGATTCGAAACTCTCGTTGCAGGCTCACATCCTCAATGTCGCTGATTCACTCTACGAAACCTTCGACAGCGTCGGTCTTTCGATCGGCGAAATCATCGACGAATCCGAAATCAGGCAAAGCCTGCCAATTCATATCGGTGCCGAAAGCCCGTTTGAAGGCTGGGATCTTGAAGGCGTCGCCGTCTCTCAGGTCCAACTTCCCGACTATCAGCCGTGGCCGCTGTTCATGTGGGTGCCTGTCACGGCTGACCATTGCTTTATCAAGCTGCAGTACCAGGCCGACAGAATTTCGCCTCAAAACATGCTGAAACTAAAACACCTGCTGAGCGAAACGTTAGATCGATTCTGTCTCCTGGAGGCCGAAGCAAGCGCTCGTGACACAGCGGCTTTAAACCACGAAGCCATTCAATGAGACCTCCCATGAAAGACTCCCGACACCTGTCATCCCATGCATTGACCGTCGTTTCCGGTTCGCAGATCGCCAGCCTGATGCCTTCGTTACGCCAGGATATTCTGCGTCTGGTCGAAGCGACCTACCTGCAGCACGACGCTGGCCTGACCAACAACCCCGACAGCTATTTCCTGAGGTTCGAGGAGCGTCAATCGGATCGAATCATTGCCTTGCCTGCTGCGATTGCCAATGACACGCCCATTTCGGGCATCAAGTGGATTGCCAGTTATCCGAAGAACATCGAGCGAAATCTGCAGCGCGCCTCGGCTGTTCTGCTGCTCAACGATTACGAAACGGGTTACCCGGTGGCTTGCCTGGAAGCCTCGCAAATCAGTTCGGCCAGAACGGCGGCTTCTGCGGTGGTCGCCGCGAGGGCGCTGGCGGCGGATCCGAAGAAAGCGCTGAAAATCACATTCGTCGGCGCCGGGGTGATCTCCCGCGCGATCTTTGATTTTTTCATGGCCGATGGCTGGAAGTTCGATCAGGTCACCGTTTGCGATCTGGACGTAGCGTCGGCCACCGAGCTTCGTCACCACGTCGAGGCGGGGACGGGTCAGCAAGCGCTTTTCGTCGAGGACTGGAAGGCTGCGATCAGTGCTGCCGACATCGTTGTTTTCGCCACCAACGCCGGTACGCCTTACGTCTCGGGAGACGATGTCTTCGCCCCCGGCCAGATCATTCTGAATGTCTCGCTGCGCGATATCAGCCCGGACATCATCTGGCACGCGTTCAACATGTTCGATGATGTGGAGCATTGCATGAAGGCCAATACTTCGCCCCATCTGGCTGAGCAGAAGTATGGCGACCGGTCATTCGTGCATGGCACGCTCGCGCACATCCTCAACAACCCAAGCTTGATTGACCGTTCGCGCCCGCTGATTTTTTCACCGTTCGGCTTGGGTGTTCTCGACCTCGTGGTTGGGCAGTTGTTCGTCGACAAGTGTCTGCAGGCCGGATCCTATACCAACATCGCGGACTTCATTCCTGATACGCGACGGTGGGCCACGGCCCAAGGCTGAACCAATCAAGGAGCTGAGACGCGAGCCTTCGCATGTTCCATTCCAGGGAGGAGTGACCCGATGCAAAACAAAAAATGCATGATCATCGGCTTCAACGATTTTTCGTTTGACGACTATTGTCAGATGCTCGATCAACTTGCACCTGAAGCGGCAGCGAAACGTGATCTACGTTTGGCGTTCGTCAACTATGAAGGTTCGCGGGTTCATGCATTGGGCGTGCTGAACAAGACACGTGAGGTGCAGGGGCTGACGAACCTGAACCTGAACAATGCCGACTTTCTGTGGCCGGTCGTGATGGTGTTGGGCACTTATCTCGAAAAGCACGGCATCGCCTTTGACTACGTCAATCTTTTTCAAAACGAGAAGGCCGTTCTTGCACAAAAACTGGCGTCCGGCACGATCAACACCGTAGTCATCACTACGACCCTCTATGTGATGCCCCATCCGGTGCAGGAGATCGTGGACTTCGTGCGCTCCTGTGCGCCCGAGGTGCAGATCATCATCGGCGGGCCTTATATCAGCGGTTTGTTCAAGGCCCACGACCTGGAGATGCTCGGTGATTACCTGAGTGTTCTTGGCGGCGATATCTATATCAACAGCAATGAGGGCGAGGACACGCTTCGCCAGGTGCTGGAGGCGCTCAACCACAACAGGCCAGTTATCGGGTTGAGCCGCACGGCGGTGCTTGACGGCGATACGTGGGTGTTCGGTGCGGATGAACCCGAGTACAACGAGCTGAAGGAAAACTTCGTCAATTACAGGTTGTTCGAACCGCGTGGCATAGGACGGTTTCTGTCTACGCGTACGGCTAAATCCTGCCCGTATTCCTGCGCATTCTGCGGGTTTCCCCAGCGAGCCGGTAAGTACCGTTACTTGTCCACCAGCGATGTCGAACGCGAACTGGACGCGGTGAAAGCGATAGGCACCGTGGATACGCTGACGTTCCTGGATGACACATTCAATGTGCCCAAGCAGCGCTTCCGGGAAATCATGCAGATGATGATCGACAACCAGTACAACTTTAAGTGGAACTCCTTCTACCGCTCTGATCAGGGCGATCCTGAAACCATTGAGCTGATGGCGCGTGCAGGGTGTGAAGGCGTTTTTCTGGGTATCGAGTCTGCCTCAGACAAGATGCTTGCGCTGATGCGCAAGACGTCACGCCGCAAGAACTATGAACAGGCCATCAGTGCATTCCGCTCGGTGGGCATTGCGACTCACGCTTCGTTCATCATTGGCTTTCCAGGGGAAACCATCCACACGGTGCAAGAGAGCCTGGACTTCATCGAAACCTTTCGGCCGGACACCTTCCGCGCACAGGTCTGGTACTGCGATCCGCTGACGCCCATCTGGAATGACCGCGAGAAATACGGCATTACCGGGTCGGGTTTCGACTGGGCACACGATACGATGAACAGCGAACTGGCCGCCTCCATCACCGAGCGATTCTTTCTCACCGCTCAAAACTCCACCTGGCTGCCGCAATTCGGCTTTGAGCAGTGGAGTCTGTTTTACCTGCATCGCCAAGGAATGGCGCAGGGCAATATCCTCGGGTATCTGGACGGCTTCAATGCGGGAGTCAAACATCAGCTGTTGCACGGCGATGAAGCTGAGTTGCCAGACGCGATCATTGACCGCTTCAGATTCAGTGCCAACCTGCCGGCACAGAGCCCCGCGGTGCCGCAGCCCGGGTTATCGATGGAATCGGCGACTTGCTTCAAGGCAGCCGAAGTGCGCTTGCAGGCTGCTGCCGCGTGGCTGGACCCGCAGAATGTCGGGTCAATGCCGGTGCATACGGGGGAGCAGATGCGAACAGCGCTGAACTGGCCCGAGTGTTTGGCCAGTAGCAGCGATCAGGGCGTTGCCTGGATCGTGGCCCTTTTGAAGCACGCTTGCGGCGTTCTGCAGGGCGATCGATTTCTTGTGCAATATGTCGTCGAAGAAGGCGCTCGATTGATTGCGGTCGATGATATCGACCGCTGCAGCGAAGCCGCTTTGTATGATCGCGTCGCCACATTAGTTGCCAGGGCGCCAGTGCTCGATATCCACGACAACTATGTGCTGTCGCGCAATTCACGGCTGGGTGCTTGCGGCATCGTATTGCGTCAGCCGGTGCTTCGCGTGTTCGCCAATAATGTCGTCGCCCCGTCATCCGACAGCGGGCTTTACATGCACCTGCTACTGCCGAGTACCGGACAGGGCCGGGTGCTGAGCAATTTTGTCCGATGGGCTCCGGAGCTTCACCTTGCGAATGCGCAAAGCGCGCTTGCCGAGCAGGCCGTTTTCGTCAGAGTGCAATAGACGAGGTCAGGGGGGAGAACGCCAAGGGCTCCTCCCCCTGATCCTTGAAGGCGCCGCAGGTCAGCCTTGTAGTGCCGCTCTCTTTCGCTCTTCGCGGGCGCGGGCGGTCGCCAGCAGCTGTTCGGCGATGCGCATTTCCAAACGCTCCTCAACCAGTCGGATGAACAACGGATGGCCCGCAATGGCCGCGTCGAGCTCATAGCCGCGCCCGTCGGGCTCCCGCATCCAGTAGTGGCCGTCGATCAGTGTCCGCCGCAGCTCCACCACATCGCTTCGCAGCATGGGGGCGTACTGTGTTTTCCATTGATCCAGCCGCGCGGTCGCTTCACGTTCGTTATAGCGTTCGTCGGCTTTCAGCGCAGAGCTGAGGTACAAGAGCAAGACCGCCAGCTCCTGACGATTCAGCCGGCCCAGGGTCAAACCGTTCTTGTTGCTCAAGCGCGTCAGTGTCTCGACGAACTGCTCGAAATCTGTTGGAAGTTCCTTGTCCAATGTCTTGCTCCTTGGGTATGAATGGGGCCCACAGTTTAGCGCTGATGTCTGGTACGAGTGAGCCAGTATGGCGGCTGTCGTGCAATTTTGCGTGGGTGCCGCCGGCAAAAGAAAACCCCTTCTTCCTCGACTGATGCGCAATCGAAGAAGAAGGGGTTTGGTTAACGCTTCGGCTACAACTCAAGTTTCCTGTGGAAGGGGGCTTGCTCGCGAAAGCGGTGAATCAGTCACTACCATCTTCGACTATCACAGCGCATTCGCGAGCAAGCCCGCTCCCACAGTTTCGTCCACCGTTATCAGGCGGCGCCGTCGAGGAACTGCTCGGCGTAGTGACACGCCACCTGCCGGCTGTCGAGCTGGCGCAACGCCGGCTCTTCGGTGCTGCAACGCTCGGTCGCATACGGGCAGCGCTTGTGGAAAGCACAGCCCGATGGCGGGTTCAGCGGGTTAGGCAGTTCGCCGACGATCTTGATTTTCGGTTTGTTCGGGTCCGGGTGAATGGTCGGAGTCGCCGACAGCAGCGCCTGGGTGTAAGGGTGCAACGGACGTTCGTAGATGTCGTTTTTCGGACCCAATTCCACCGGGCGACCGAGGTACATCACCATCACGTCATCCGCCACGTGTTGCACCACCGCGAGGTTGTGCGAGATGAACACGTAAGCGGTGTTGAACTCCTGCTGCAGATCCATGAACAGGTTCAGCACCTGCGCTTGAATCGATACGTCGAGCGCCGAGGTCGGTTCATCCGCCACCAGCACTTTCGGTTGCAACATCATCGCCCGGGCCAGGGCGATACGCTGACGCTGACCGCCGGAGAACATGTGCGGATAGCGCTGATAGTGCTCGGGACGCAAGCCGACCTGCTTCATCATCGCCTGGACTTTCTCGCGACGTTCAGCGGCACTCAGGCTGGTGTTGATCAGCAGCGGTTCGGCCAGTTGATCACCGATTTTCTGCCGTGGGTTCAACGACGCGTAAGGGCTCTGGAACACCATCTGTACGTCTTTGCGCAGTTGCTTGCGCTGTGCCTTGTCGGCGCCGGCGACTTCCTGACCGGCGATTTTCAGCGAGCCGGACGACGGTTCTTCAATCAGGGTCAGGGCGCGGGCCAGGGTGGATTTGCCGCAGCCCGATTCGCCGACCACGGCGAGGGTCTTGCCGGCTTCCAGTTCGAACGACACGCCGTTGAGCGCGCGTACGATCGCATGACCCTTGAACAGGCCACGGGAGACTTCGTAGTGACGGGTCAGGTCGCGGGCGGTAAGTACGACGGCCATTACGCCACCTCCTGGTTCAGCGGGAAGAAGCAGCGGGCGAGGCTGTGGCTTTTCGGATCAAGGCCTGGACGCTGCGCGCGGCAGCTGTCCTGCACGTACGGGCAACGCGGCGACAGCAGGCAACCCTGCGGACGGTCGTAACGGCCCGGGACGATGCCCGGCAGGGTCGACAGACGTGAGGCGCCGAGGCTGTGCTCGGGAATCGCCTTGAGCAGCGCTTCGCTGTACGGGTGCGCCGGGATGTCGAACAGTTGCGGCACCTGGCCGACTTCAACCGCTTGGCCGGCGTACATCACGCACACGCGCTGGGCAGTTTCAGCCACGACGGCGAGGTCGTGAGTGATCAGCACCAGGCCCATGTTCTGTTCCTTCTGCAACGCCAGCAGCAGATCCATGATCTGTGCCTGAATCGTTACGTCGAGTGCCGTGGTCGGTTCGTCGGCGATCAGCAGTTTCGGCTCGCCGGCAATCGCCATGGCGATCGCAACACGCTGGCTCATGCCGCCGGACAGTTGATGCGGGTAGGCGTCCATACGGCTGGCGGCGCCCGGGATTTCAACTTTTTCCAGCAGTTCGATCGCACGTTTGCGCGCTTGCTTGCCGGACATTTTCAGGTGCAGGCGCAGCACTTCCTCGATCTGGAAACCGACGGTGTAGCTCGGGTTCAGCGCGGTCATCGGGTCCTGGAAGACCATCGACAGGTCTTTGCCGACGATTTGCCGACGTTGACGATTGCTCAGCTTGAGCATGTCTTTACCGTCGAAACTGAGCGAGTCGGCGGTGACGATGCCGGGATGTTCGATCAGGCCCATCAGCGCCATCATGGTCACGGACTTACCCGAACCCGACTCGCCAACGATGGCCAGCACTTCGCCTTTGTCGACTTTCAGGTCGAGGCCATCGACCACCGGCGTAGCCGTCTTGTCGCCGAAGCGAACGTTGAGATTCTTGATTTCTAGCAGTGACATGGGAATCTCCTCAGGCGGCGTTCTTGAGTTTCGGGTCCAGCGCATCGCGCAGACCGTCGCCCATCAAGTTGATTGCCAGCACGCTGAGCAAAATGGTCAAACCAGGCAGACTGACGACCCACCAGGCGCGTTCGATGTAGTCGCGGGCCGAGGCCAGCATGGTGCCCCACTCAGGGGTTGGCGGTTGTACGCCAAGGCCGAGGAAGCCCAGCGCCGCAGCGTCGAGAATCGCCGAGGAGAAGCTCAGGGTGGCCTGCACGATCAGCGGTGCCATGCAGTTGGGCAGCACGGTGATGAACATCAGGCGTGGCAGACCGGCACCGGCTAGGCGCGCGGCGGTCACGTAGTCGCGGTTCAGTTCGCCCATCACGGCTGCGCGGGTCAGACGTACGTAGGACGGCAGCGAAACCACCGCAATGGCGATTACGGTGTTGATCAGCCCAGGGCCGAGGATGGCGACGATCGCCACAGCCAGCAGCAGCGAAGGCAGCGCCAGCATGATATCCATCAGGCGCATGATGGTCGGGCCGATCATTTTCGGGAAGAAACCGGCGAACAGACCCAGCAGAATCCCCGGAATCAGCGACATCACCACCGACGACAGACCGATCAGCAGCGACAGGCGCGAACCCTGAATCAGCCGTGACAGCAGGTCGCGACCCAGTTCATCGGTGCCGAGCAGGAATTGCATCTGCCCCCCTTCAAGCCACGCCGGTGGCGTCAGCAGGAAGTCACGGTATTGCTCGCTCGGGTTATGCGGCGCGACCCACGGTGCGAAGATCGCGCAGAAAATCACCAGCAGCATGAACAGCAGGCCGGCAACCGCACCTTTGTTTTTGGAGAAGGCTTGCCAGAATTCTTTGTACGGCGACGGGTACAGCAGGCTTTGATCCGCGCTTGGGGCGGAAGTGGCTACTGAGGATGTTGGAGTGCTCATGGTATGGACCTCAGCGCTGATGACGGATGCGTGGGTTGGCAAAGCCGTAGAGGATGTCCACTACGAAGTTGACCAGAATCACCAGGCAGGCGATTAACAGGATGCCGTTTTGCACAACCGGGTAGTCCCGGGCGCCAATGGCTTCAATCAGCCATTTACCGATGCCGGGCCAGGAGAAGATGGTTTCGGTCAGGACAGCACCGGCCAGCAGAGTGCCGACTTGCAGGCCGACCACGGTCAGTACCGGGATCAGCGCATTGCGCAGGCCGTGCACGAATACCACGCGCGACGGCGACAGGCCTTTGGCCCGCGCGGTGCGGATGTAGTCTTCACGCAGTACTTCGAGCATCGACGAACGGGTCATCCGCGCGATCACTGCCAGCGGAATGGTGCCGAGCACGATGGCCGGCAGGATCAGGTGATGCAGCGCATCGAGGAACGCGCCCATGTCATCGGCCAGCAGCGTGTCGATCAGCATGAAGCCGGTGCGCGGCTCGATGTCGTAGAGCAGGTCGATCCGCCCGGAAACCGGGGTCCAGCCCAGGCTCACCGAGAAGAACATGATCAGGATCAGGCCCCACCAGAAGATCGGCATCGAATACCCCGCCAGGGAGATGCCCATTACCCCATGGTCGAACAGGGATCCTCGCTTGAGGGCCGCAATCACCCCGGCCAGAAGACCGAGGATGCCGGCGAACAGCAGGGCGGCCATGGACAGTTCCAGGGTCGCCGGGAAGAGGGAGGTGAACTCGGTCCATACGCTCTCACGCGTACGCAGGGATTCGCCGAGATCGCCGTGGGCCAGTTTGCCGATGTAGTCCAGGTACTGGGCATACAACGGCTTGTTCAGACCAAGGCGTTCCATTGCCTGAGCGTGCATTTCGGGGTCGACCCGACGTTCGCCCATCATCACTTCCACGGGGTCGCCAGGGATCATGCGAATCAACGCGAAAGTCAGCAGGGTGATGCCGAAAAACGTGGGGATCAACAACCCCAGTCGGCGGGCAATAAAACTAAACATCTTGTGTGGTACCTCATCAGCCGGTTAGGCGTGCCCGGCGACCCTGGGGTCAGGGAGGCCGGGAGTTTCTTATCTACTTCACCTGGGTGGTGGCGAAGTTATTGGTTGTCAGAGGGCTGATGTGATAACCCTCTACGTTGTTGCGCATTGCAGTGAACATCCGGGTGTGGGCCATGCTGATCCACGGTTGGTCCTGATTAAACAACACCTGGGCCTGCTCATAGAGTTTGGCGCGTTCGGCCGGATCTACTTTAGCCCGAGCCTCGTCCAGCAGCGCCTGGAATTTCTCGTTGCACCAACGAGCGTAGTTTTCGCCGTTCTTGGCCGCCTCACAACTGAGCATAGGCGTCAGGAAGTTATCCGGGTCGCCGTTGTCGCCCGCCCATCCGGCCGACACGATGTCGTGCTCGCCGTTCTTGGCGCGCTTGAGCATTTCGCCCCATTCCATTACACGGATGTCGAGCTTGATCCCGACTTTCGACAGGTCGGCCTGCATCATCTGCGCGCCGAGCATCGGGTTCGGGTTGGTCGGGCCGCCGCCGTTACGGGTAAACAGAGTAAACACGTAACCTTCCGGCACGCCGGCTTCCTTGAGCAGGGCGCGGGCCTTGTCGAGATCGCGGGGCGGGTTCTTCAGATCATGGTTGTAGCCCAACAGCGTTGGCGGGTACGGGTTGACCGCGACGGTCGCGTTGCCTTTGCCAAACAGCGCGTTGACGTAGGCTTCCTTGTCGAAGGCGATATCGATGGCTTTGCGCACCCGGACGTCGCTCATGTACTTGTGCTGGGTGTTCATGGCCATGTAGGACACGGTCATCGCGTCCAGTTCGGCGACTTTCAGGTTCGGATCCTGCTTGATGCTCGGGATGTCGTCAGGCTTGGGGTACAGCGCGATCTGGCACTCGTTGGCCTTGAGCTTTTGCTGGCGCACGTTGTTGTCGACGGCGATCGCCAGGATCAACGTTTCGGCCGGTGGCTTGCCGAGGAAATATTCCGGATTCGCCTTGAACCGTACCTGAGCGTCCTTGGCGTAGCGCTGGAAGATGAACGGGCCGGTGCCGACCGGCTTGTTGTTCAAGTCGCCCTGCTTGCCGGCCTTGAGCAACTGGTCGGCGTATTCGGCGGAGTAGATCGAGGAAAACGCCATGGCGATGTCGGCCAGGAATGGCGCTTCGCGGCGGGTCAGGCTGAACTTGACTGTGCTGTCATCGACTTTTTCGACGTTTTTCAGCAGTTCCTTGAAACCCATGCTTTCAAAGTACGGGAAGCCTACGCTCGACTGTTTGTGCCACGGATGATTCGGGTCCAGCTGGCGCTGGAAGCTCCAGACCACGTCGTCGGCGTTGAAGTCGCGGCTCGGCTTGAAGTATTCGGTGGTGTGAAACTTGACGCCTTTGCGCAAATGGAACGTGTAGCTCAGGCCGTCATCGCTGATCTCCCAGGAGTCGGCCAGTGACGGGATCACTTGGGTAGTGCCGGGCTTGAAACCCACCAGGCGGTTGAAAATGGTTTCGGAAACCGCATCGCCTGTGACTGCAGTTGTGTATTGGGCCATATCGAAGCCTTCCGGACTGGCTTCGGTGCAGACCACCAAGGGTTTGGCCGAGACGCCGATGGCGGCGCTCAACAACGCAGCCGCGACGGCCGCACGTAGGGGAAGCATTTTCATCGATAACCCTCTGCAATCGGTTGAAGACAAAAAACCGAACGGCCGACTCTTCATGAGTCAGCCGTCGGTTGGCGTTTTTTACAGGATGTTGAATGGAACCGTGGTCACGAGACGGAACTCGTTGATGCTGCCATCGGACTGGTTTTCGCTGGCGCGGTGAGCGGTGTAGGTGCCACGGATGGTGGTCGCCTTGAGTGGGCCGCTTTGCACCGCGTAGGTCGCACCGATGCCGTATTCATAGTGGTGCTCGCCGTCCATGTTGCGTACGTCATACGCAGTGCCGGTGTAGTGAGTACCGTCGATGCCCCAGCCGCGAGCCTGGTAGATATTGAACTTCAGACCTGGCACGCCGTATTCGGCCATGTTCAGACCGTAGGCGACCTGGAAGGATTTCTCGTTCGGGCCGTTGAAGTCCGACAGCAGGGAGTTGGCCAGGTAGATGCCGTTGGTTTCGTGCAGATAGTCGAAGTACTCGTCACCGTTGATGGCCTGGTACGAGAAGGTCAGGCTGTGGGCCTGGTGAGTCAGGCCGAACGACAGCGAGTAGGTGTCGTTGTCGATTTCGCCCATCTCTTTTTTGCCGGTATCGACGGTTTTGTAGTAGTTCAGGCCGGTGGTCAGGCTCACGACATTGCTGTCACCCAGTTCGTGGGTGGCGCCGAAGTAGTACTGGTTCCAGAAGTCTTCAACCTTGGAGGCGTACAGGCTGGTTTTCAGGCTTTTCAGCGGCTGATAGTTCAGGCCGACGATGCTCACGCGATCGGTTTCAGCCTTGTTGTTGGTGTACTCGGAGCGGAACTTCGACAGGCTCTCTTCGGTACGCGGCGATACGCGGTCGAAGCTGCCGGCGTCGAACGACAGGTTGTTCAGTTCTTCGCTGTGCAGGCTTACACCTTCAAAGCTCGAAGGCAGCGCACGGTTGCCGATGGTGTCGACGATCGGGGTGCTGAAATTCTGACGACCGGCGGTCAGCGTGGTGTTCGACACGCGGAACTTGACGTTGGCCAGGCCCAGTTTGCTCCACTGGCCTTCAGCGTCGCCGCCTTCCTTGGTCAGCGTACGGTTGTTGCCTGCGCCTGGACGCGAGCCTGGTGCGCCACCGTTGTTGGACGCCAGATCCTTGCGGCTCCGATCCAGGGCTACGGCGTTGTACGCGGCCACTTCAGTGCTGACACCGACGGTGCCCTGAGTGAAGCCGGAGTTGAAATTGACGATGGTGCCCTGCACCCAGTTGATACGACGGTCAGTCGGGGTGGCGACGCCGTCCTTGCGGTAAGTGAACTTGCCGCCGCGCTTGAGTTGCTCGTTGGCGTACCAGTTACGGGTCGTGCCGCTGACCGTAGAACCTTCGAGGAAGCCGGTGGCATCAGCCTGGGCGCTTTTCTCGTTGACGGTCACCGGGGTGAACGCCTGGCTCTGTTCCTCGGCGTAAGCCGTGGCGGTGATGCTGCTGATGGCCAAGGCCAGTATCGCGGTGCTGCTCAGTTTCATGGGTGAAGCTCCTTTACTTTCTTTTTATGCCGGCTTTTTTGGGTTGGCCGGTTATTGGTTTAGAACTCATTCACACATCGCAAACGTTTGCAAAAGGCCGGATCGGCGAATTTCGGCAAAGCGCTTGCGTGAGGGGGTAGACAGCCCCCTCAGCGTTGCGGCTAATCGGTTGGGTTAATCGATACTGACGCCCGAGAACACATTGCGACCGAAGGGGCTGACTTTGAAGCCTTCAACCCTGGCGCTTAACGGCTGGTTGACCGTCGAATGGGCGACAGGCGTGATCGGCACTTGCTGCTTGAGCAACTGCTGCGCCTGTTTGTAGAGCATGGTGCGCTGGTCGCGGTCGGTGACGACCTTGGCCTCTTTGACCAGCTTGTCGTAAGCCGGATCGCACCACATGGAATAGTTGTTGCCGCCAATGGCGTCGCAGCTGTACAGGGTGCCCAGCCAGTTGTCCGGGTCCCCGTTGTCACCGGTCCAGCCGATCAGACTGATGTCGTGCTCGCCATTCTTGGTGCGCTTGATGTACTCGCCCCATTCGTAGCTGACGATCTTCACTTTCAGGCCGATCTTGGCCCAGTCCGCCTGGAGCATTTCGGCCATCAGTTTGGCGTTCGGGTTGTACGGACGCTGTACCGGCATCGCCCACAGGGTGATTTCGGTGCCTTCTTTGACGCCGGCAGCCTTGAGCAGCTCCTTGGCTTTTTCCGGGTTGTAGGCGGCGTCCTTGATAGTGTCGTCATAGGACCACTGGGTCGGCGGCATGGCGTTGACGGCCAATTGCCCGGCGCCTTGATAAACAGCGTTGAGAATCCCTTGTTTATTCACCGCCATGTCCAGAGCCTGACGCACTTCGAGCTGGTCGAAGGGCTTGTGGCGCACGTTGTAGGCGATGTAACCGAGGTTGAAGCCTGGCTTGGAAATCAGCTGCAGTTTCGGATCAGCCTTCAGCGCTTCAACATCGGCAGGGCGCGGATGCAGGGTGATCTGGCATTCGCCGGCCTTGAGCTTCTGCACGCGCACCGATGCGTCGGTGTTGATCGCGAAGATCAGATTGTCGAGTTTGACCCGGCTCGGATCCCAGTAATGTTTATTACCGGTGTAACGGATGTTCGAGTCTTTCTGATAGCTCTTGAACACGAACGGCCCGGTACCGACCGGCTTCTGGTTGATGTCGCTCGGCTTGCCTTCGGCCAGCAGCTTGTCGGCGTATTCGGCGGACAGGATGGCGGCGAAGCTCATGGCGATGTTCTGGATGAACGCAGCGTCGACGCTGTTGAGCGTGAACTCCACGGTCAGCGGCCCGGTCTTTTCGACCTTGGCGATGTTCTTGTTCAGGCTCATCCCGTTGAAATATGGGAACTCGGTCGGATAAGCCTTACGGAATGGCTGTTGCGGATCGAGCATGCGGTTAAACGTGAACAGCACGTCGTCGGCGTTGAAATCGCGCGTCGGTTTGAAGTACGGCGTTGTATGAAATTGCACCCCTTCACGCAGGTGAAAGGTGTACTTGAGACCATCCTCGGAAATATCCCACTTGGTTGCCAGACCCGGTACGACGTTGGTCGCGCCTTTTTCGAACTCGACCAGGCGGTTGTACAGCGGCTCGGCGGCGTCGTTGTCGGTCGCCGTCGTGTATTGCGCGGTATCAAAACCCGCCGGGCTGCCTTCGGAGCAGAACACCAGGCTCTTGCTGGCGGCGTAACTGGTGGACGTGGCGGCCAACAGGCCGGCGCCCAGCAGTGCGGAAAAAACCAAGGTATGGCGCATGACGCTCCCTCTTTTTGTAGTGTTGTTCAATGCACCGCGATCACGTCCAGGGACGTTGAGGTGGCATTGAGCTCAATCCAGCACGTACGGCAAGCCGGTGGCCCACGCAGAAACTGGTCAGAACCCGACGGTAGGGGCCGTGGGTCTGGCAGTAAATGCGTAATTGCCTGAAAACTCGTAGGAAAAGTCGACGCGTCCTCTGCCGCTGCAGTCATCCGCAGCGGAATTGGCCGTAGGCAAATTCCTAACTTCCCGGCAGCTAAAACAGCGGCGACGTCATGAACGTCGCCGCTGCAATGGCTTAATTGCTGACGCTGACGCCGTAGAAGGAGTTCAAGCCGAATGGGCTGATCTTGAAGTCCTGCACGTTGGCGCGCATGGGTTGGTACACCGTCGAGTGAGCGATAGGTGTCATTGGGACTGCATCTTTGAGGACGTGTTGCGCCTGTTTGTACAGTTCGGTGCGCTTGGCCTGGTCGGTAGTGCGCTTGGCTTCCTTGACGAGACCGTCGAACTTCTTGTCGCACCACTTGGAGAAGTTGTTGCCGCTGAGCGAGTCGCAGCCGAACAGCACGTTCAGCCAGTTGTCCGGGTCACCATTGTCACCGCTCCAGCCAATGATCATGGCCTGGTTCTCGCCACCTTTGGAGCGCTTGATGTACTCGCCCCACTCGTAGCTGGTGATCTTCACGTTCAAGCCGATCTTCTTCCAGTCGGACTGGAGCATTTCAGCCATCAGCTTGGCGTTCGGGTTGTACGGACGCTGAACCGGCATCGCCCACAGAACGATCTCGGTACCTTCCTTGACGCCTGCTTCCTTGAGCAGTTGCTTGGCTTTTTCAGGATCGTACTTGGCGTCCTTGATGGTGGTGTCGTAGGACCATTGGGTCGGCGGCATGGCGTTGACGGCCAGTTGGCCGGCGCCCTGGTAAACCGAGTCGATGATCTGCGGCTTGTTCACCGCCATGTCCAGCGCCTGGCGCACGCGCAGGTCAGCCAGCGGGTTAGGCTCGTTGCTGCCCTTGACCTTGTCCATCACGTTGTAGGCGATGTAGCCGAGGTTGAAACCGGCCTGGTCAGGCATCTTCAGGGTCTTGTCGGCCTTGAGTGCCGCGAGATCCGCCGGACGCGGGAACAGGGTGACCTGGCACTCGTTCTTTTTCAGCTTCTGGATGCGCACCGACGGGTCGGTGGTGATGGCGAAGATCAGGTTGTCGATCTTCACGTCTTCAGGTTTCCAGTAGTCCTTGTTGCCGGTGTAACGGATGTTCGAGTCTTTCTGATAGCTCTTGAACACGAACGGGCCGGTGCCGATCGGCTTCTGGTTGATATCGGCAGCCTTGCCTTCCTTGAGCAGCTGGGCAGCGTACTCGGCGGACTGTACTGAAGCGAAGCTCATGGCCATGTTCTGGATGAACGCGGCGTCGACTTCTTTCAGAGTGAACTTGACGGTGTGGTCGTCGACTTTATCGATCTTGGTGATGTTGGTGTCCATCCCCATGTCGGTGAAGTACGGGAATTCGGTCGGGTACGCCTTACGGAACGGGTCATCCTTGTTAATCATGCGATTGAAGGTGAACAGCACGTCGTCGGCGTTGAACTCACGAGTCGGCTTGAAATACGGGGTGGTGTGGAACTTGACGCCTTCACGCAGGTGGAAGGTGTAAGTCAGGCCATCCGGGGAAATGTCCCAACTGGTGGCCAGGCCAGGGATAACGGCGGTGCCGCCACGCTCGAACTGGCTCAGACGGTTGAACATGGTTTCGGCTGAGGCGTCGAAGTCGGTTCCGGTGGTGTACTGGCCTGGATCAAAACCGGCCGGGCTCCCTTCGGAGCAGAACACCAGGTTAGTCGCAGCGGATGCGAAAGGTGCGGAGGCTAACAAGCCTGCGCCGACTAAAAACGGAATGACCGCGTGTTTAAGCATGTTGGCCTCATGATTTGTTGTCATTTTTTAATATTGAGGTACGACCTCGTGAGTCGTGCCTGCGGATACTTATGCAGGGGCCATACCCATTGCAAGATCCAGAGTGTGAGCGAGCGTTAAACGGTGGCACGAACGTACCTTAATGTCGCATATGTATAAATCCTGACGCATTTGACCGTTTGCGAGCGTTTTTTACGGTGCAAACGGGGCCCCAAAACGGTGCGCGAGTCACGTTTTGCGCGCCGTGTTGGGGCCTGGTGTTACTTATTTATACCCACGCCGTAGAAGGGTGTGAGGCCGAACGGGCTGATCTTGAAGTCGGTCACTTCCTTGCGCAGCGGCTGGAACACCGTGGAGTTGGCAATTGGCGTGATCGGCACCTGCTGTTTAAGGATCAGTTGCGCCTGTTGATACAGTTTTACCCGTTGCGCCTTGTCGGTCGTCACCTTGGCTGCTTGCACCAGTTTGTCGTAGGCCGGGTCGCACCACTTGGCGTAGTTGCTGCCCTTGACTGCCGCGCAGCTGTACAGCACGCCGAGCCAGTTGTCCGGGTCGCCGTTGTCACCTGTCCAACCATAGATCATCGCGTCGTGTTCGCCATTCTTGGCGCGCTTGATGTACTCGCCCCATTCGTAGCTGACGATGTTGGCCTTGATGCCGATCTTGTCCCAATCCTGCTGGATCATCTGCGCCGACATTCGCGCATTCGGGTTGGAGGCGCGCTGCACGGTCATCGCCCAGAGATTGATGGTGGTACCCGATGCAACCCCGGCTTCCTTGAGTAGCGCCTTGGCTTTTACAGGGTCGTAGGGTGCGTCCTTGATATTTGGGTCATACGACCATTGCGCCGGCGGCAAGGCGTTTTGCGCCAGCTGGCCGGCACTCTGGTAGACAGCTTTGATGATCGCCGGTTTGTCGATGGCCATGTCCAGCGCCTGACGGACCTTGAGCTGATCGAGCGGCGGGTGAGTGGTGTTGTAGGCGAGGAAGCCGAGGTTGAAACCGGCCTGCTTGAGCACGCGCAGGTTCGGGTCCTTTTCCATCACTTCGATGTCGGCTGGGCGCGGGTAGCCGCTGACCTGGCATTCGCCGGTCTTGAGCTTCTGCAGGCGCACGGCGGCGTCGGGGGTGATCGAGAAGATCAGGTTGTCGATCTTCACGTCTTCGGGTTTCCAGTAGGCCTTGTTGGCGGCGTAGCGGATCTGCGAGTCTTTCTGGTAGCGCTTGAACACGAACGGGCCGGTGCCCACCGGTTTCTGGTTGAGGTCGGCGGCTTTGCCTTCCTTTAACAGTTGGGCGGCGTATTCGGCCGATTGCACGGAGGCGAAGCTCATGGCGAGGTTTTGCACGAACGCGGCGTCGACGTTGTTCAGGTTGAAGCGCACGGTCTGGTCGTCGAGTTTTTCGACCGATTTGATGGTGGTGTTCAGGCCCATGTCGGTGAAGTAGGGGGACTCGGCGGGGTAGGCTTTGCGAAAGGCATTGTCCGGGTCGAGCAGGCGCTGGAAGGTGAACAGCACGTCATCGGCGTTGAGGTCGCGGGTTGGTTTGAAGTAGTCGGTGGTGTGGAATTTTACGTTTTGGTGCAGGTGGAAGGTGTACTGGAGTCCGTCGCTGGAGACGTCCCATTGGGTCGCCAGACCGGGTTCGATGTCGGTGCCGCCGCGCTGGAATTGGGTGAGGCGGTTGAAGACGGTTTCGGCGGACGCGTCGAAGTCGGTGCCGCTGGTGTATTGGCTGGGGTCGAAGCCGGCGGGGCTGGCTTCGGAGCAGTAGACCAGGGTTGTGGCAGCGTTCGCTATGGGGGTGGTTGCGGCCAGGGCCAGGGAGATCAAGAGCGGTTTGAGGGTGGATCTTGGCATGGAGTCCCCGGGTAGATTGGAGGTGGTTGTGTTTTTTAGGGTAGCGGGGATTTGGGGGGCTTCGGAAATATCGTTTTTCTTGTTTGGGTGTTTGTCTCGGTATATCTGGGGTGTGTACATATCCGTTGCTGCGGTAACGGCGGCTTGGGGTTCCGCCCTTACGGCGGGTCACTTTTTCCAGACGCCGAAAAAGTAACCAAAAAGGCTTGCTCCTGCGTGCGGCCCGCTCGCTGGGGCTCGGGGTCCCTTCGCTCCGGGATCGATCCGGGCGCAGCGCCTACGGTTTGCTTCGCTGCACCTCCTCTCACTGTGTTTGGCTTCGCCAAACGGTCGCTGCGCTCCCACGCCCGGATCAATCCCTCCGCTCAGCCTGCCGACGTCGCCCGTGGATCAAGATCAAGAGCTGCAGCCGAGCTTGCGCTCATCCTGTTGAGTGGGGCGGCTGCGCCGCATGGGCTTACACAAATCAAAACTGTGGAATCCAGCCAGCCGACTATTCTCTTGCAGGCTGCATGCGATCCATTTGTAGGAGTGAGCCTGCTCGCGATGGCTGCCTGCCTGCCGACCAATCTCTAACAGACCACACCCAATCCCACTGTGGGAGCGGGCTTGCTCGCGAAGAGGCCCGCCCGGTCACCCAATCAGATTGGCCTGTTTAAAGTCGTTTCAAATAACCAGAACCTTCCCACAAGGTTTTCAGGTTGTCCGTCGGACGCCGGCTCTCTGGCCTTGGGTTGTCGCTGAAGATTCAGCGATCGGGCGTGAGAACCCGGCAGTTCATAGTCATTCAGTGCCATACCCGCATAATTGCCGCCAGCCAGTACGCTGTATGCAATTACGTTATGGCGGCTCTGTGCGGGCAGACTTTTGTCTGGCCGGGTGCCTATGACCGGTTTCTCACCCCGCACACAGCTGCCACCTCTTCGTCGTGTGAGAAACGGCTTGAGGTGGCCCAACGTCATAGGTGAAATGCATGTCCAAGCCAGTCCCAGATCCACCGCTCGAACCCACAACCCCACTCACCGAAGCCCTCCATGCCGAAGACCTCGCGAAAAACCGCGAAGCCATAAAACGCGCCCTCGATTTCTACCTCAGCCCCGAAGCCGCAAAACCGCGCCCACCCAGTTCTATGTTCCTCGTCCACCCGGGCATCGACACCGAAAGCCTGTTGGCCCACGCCTGTGAGTCGCTGGCCTCGGCCAACACCATGGCCAGTGATTTCGCCGATCAGCTCAGTCGCCCGCAGCGCAATACGGCGCTGGCGATTCAGCAGATCATCATGCTGGCCGAGCTGGCGGTGAACCGGGCGCTGGATCGGGTTGATCCGCAGGCTTGAGAACGCGTCATCGTTTTTCGCGAGCAGGCTCACTCCCGCAGAAAATCGCATTCCAAATGTGGGAGCGAGCCTGCTCGCGAAGGCGTCGGATCTTTCACCACAAATTCCAGGCACAAAAAAACCGGCGATCATTCACTGATCGCCGGTTTTTCATTCAGCCCGCATCAAATCACTGCATCAACACTTCGATCGAGCCATCGGCGGTCAGGCTGACCTGGCTGGTGCCGGCTTCGACTTCAGGCGTCACCGGTGCTGAATCCATGCCGGCGGCTTTCATCATCATCATCGGGGCGCGCATGTACGGTTGTGGGTAGCCGTTGCTGTTGAGGTTCAGGTTGACGATTTTGTAGCCCTTGCCGCCCAGGGCATCGGTGGCCAGTTGGGCGCGGGCCTTGAAGGCGCTGACGGCTTCCTTGAGCAGTTTGTCTTCGCTGGCCTTGCGGGTCGGCTCGGCGATGGCGAAGTCCATGCCGCCCATTTTCAGGTCGGTCAGCAGTTCGCCGGTGAGTTTGGACAGGGCGGCGAAGTCGGCGCTTTCCAGGCGCAGTTCGGCGCGTTCACGCCAACCGGTGATCTTCTGGCCTTTAGTGTCGTAGATCGGGTAGCTGTTGCGGCTGCCCTGGCGCAGGGTGATGTCCTTGACTTGCTTGGCCTGGGCCAGCGCCTTGTTCATGGTGGTGCTGACGTCGGCGGCGAGTTTGGCCGGGTCGGTGTTTTGCTCTTCGGTGTAGAGCGTCACGATCATCAGGTCGCGGGCGACTTCCTGGCTGACTTCGGCGCGCAGGGAAATCTGGTTGTAGTGCAGCTCATCGGCGGCCAGGGCCGGAAGGCTGGCGACACTGCCGACGGTCAGGGCGAGAAGGGCGGCGCTGCGGCGAAAGGTGTGCATGAAGGCTCCTTGAATAATGCGCAGGTGTTGGTTCGTCCCTGCGTGAAACCATCAGACTCTAGCTTTTATGCCCGGGTTCGCCCAGTTACAACTTCTATACAGATGCAGGGGGCTGCTGCGCAGCCATTCGCGAGCAGGCTCGCTCCCACAGGGGCATGTATTTCTGAGCTGAGAGGAATCTGTGGTGAGGGGATTTATCCCCGATGGGTGGCGAAGCCGCCCCAAATGCTGCAACCAGATTTATTTCAGGAGAATGGGGTTGCAGATTTTACGACTGCTGCGTAGCCGATCGGGGATGAATCCCCTCACCACAGTTGATCTCCTCAACCTTGGGAATTGCATGCGAGTAGCCGAATTTACCGCCAGCGCCATGTGGTCGTTTGCCGCACTTTCGCCTCTCGGGGTCGCGGCTTGGTTATACTCCGTGCGATCCGCCTGGAGCGCTCATCAGGAGAGCTCATGCTCGCCCCCGTACAACTGACTTCCGCCACTCGCCAGAACCTCTGGCGGCTGACTTTCATCCGCACCCTGGTACTTGCCGCGCAGGCCGGTTCCGTAGGCCTGGCCTACTGGCTGCAATTGTTGCCGTTGCCGTGGGTGCAACTGGCGATGACCCTCGGCTGCTCGATTCTGCTGTGCGTGTTCACCGCCGTGCGTCTGCGCACATCGTGGCCGGTGACCGAGCTCGAGTACGCCCTGCAACTGGCCTGTGATCTGGTGATCCACAGTGCGTTGCTGTATTTCTCCGGCGGTTCGACCAACCCGTTCGTGTCCTATTATCTGGTGCCGCTGACCATCGCCGCGGTGACGTTGCCGTGGCGTTACTCGGTGATTCTGTCGGGTATCGCGCTGGCGCTGTACACCGTGATGCTCACGCGTTTCTATCCGCTGGAAACCCTGCCGGTCGCCCGCGAGAACCTGCAGATCTATGGCATGTGGCTGAGTTTCGCCCTCGCTGCTGCGGTGATCACCTTCTTCGCTGCGCGCATGGCCGAAGAGCTGCGCCGTCAGGAGGAGTTGCGGGCGATTCGTCGCGAAGAGGGCCTGCGTGATCAGCAGTTGCTCGCTGTCGCCACTCAGGCCGCCGGCGCCGCCCATGAACTCGGCACGCCGCTGGCGACCATGAGCGTGTTGCTCAAGGAAATGCAGCAGGATCATCCCGACCCGATGCTGCAGGACGATCTGAAGGTGCTGCAGGATCAGGTCAAACTGTGCAAAGAGACCCTGCAACAACTGGTGCGCGCCGCCGAGGCCAACCGACGTCTGGCAGTAGAAATGCAGGATGTCACCCAGTGGCTCGACGAAGCGCTGAACCGCTGGCACCTGATGCGTCCGGAAGCCAGTTACCGCTTCCACCGCCTCGGCCAGGGCAACGTGCCGCGCATGGCACCGCCGCCGGACCTGACTCAGGCGCTGCTTAATTTGCTCAACAATGCCGCCGACGCCTGCCCGGAAAATCTCCAGGTGACGTTGGACTGGGACGCGGAAACCGTGACCATCAGCATTCGTGACCACGGCGCCGGTGTGCCGTTGGCCATCGCCGAACAGATCGGCAAACCGTTTTTTACCACCAAGGGCAAAGGTTTCGGCCTGGGCCTGTTTTTGAGCAAGGCCAGCGTGACACGCGCCGGCGGCTCAGTGAAACTCTATAGTCATGAGGAAGGCGGCACGCTCACCGAGCTGCGCCTGCCCCACGGCGCCCGAGGAGACCAACATGAGTGACGAAATCCAAGTCGAAGGCGAAGAACTGCCGCATTTGCTGCTGGTCGACGACGACGCGACCTTCACCCGAGTGATGGCCCGTGCCATGGCCCGCCGTGGCTTTCGCGTCAGCACCGCAGGTTCCGCCGAGGAAGGTCTGACCATCGCCCAGGCCGATTTGCCTGATTACGCCGCGCTGGACCTGAAAATGGACGGCGACTCCGGCCTGGTGCTGCTGCCCAAGCTGCTGGAGCTGGACCCGGAAATGCGCGTGGTGATCCTCACCGGCTATTCGAGCATTGCCACCGCGGTCGAAGCGATCAAGCGCGGCGCCTGCAACTACCTGTGCAAACCGGCCGACGCCGACGACGTACTGGCCGCGCTGCTCTCCGAGCACGCCGACCTCGACAGTCTGGTGCCGGAAAACCCGATGTCGGTCGATCGTCTGCAATGGGAGCACATCCAGCGTGTGCTGACCGAGCACGAAGGCAACATCTCCGCCACTGCCCGCGCCCTGGGCATGCACCGCCGCACCCTGCAGCGCAAACTGCAGAAGCGCCCGGTTCGTCGCTGAGAGATTTTCTGGTCGGATAGGCTGGACTGAATTAAACGGGCGCTACCCTGCATTCGGGTAGCGCCTTGGGTTCAAGGTACAACCGTGAAGAGCGTTTTTGGCGATGTGTATTGTTTTTCACCCAGAGTCGCTTTGCATTGCGCGTAGAGTTTCATTCCTAACCACGTTTCCACGATAGCTTTTGGTACCGTGAGAAGGAGCTCGTTCTGTTTACCGACTTTCTGTTCGGATTTGATTTCGGAGTCATATCCGATCCAGCCAACATCGATATCAACCTCAGGGTTATCGGACGAGAATATGAATGTGGCCCCCGAATCACTCAGCTCACTGAAAGACAGTTCGCCCTTCTTGATCGAATCGCTGGTTGGAGCATTAAGCGGGTTTTCTTCTTTTTTCATGACCAATTCCTTTCGTTGTCAGAGGAGTAATCTGCTCTCCTGATTCACAGCGAAATTGCTTACAGGAGGCCGTTGCAGTCGATCAGCCTGAATCACCCCCCTCTACTGTCAACTTTGACAGTCCCGATGAACGGTACGTGCGCTCGCGGCGATGCTGAAACCCCTATGAATCTGAACAATCCCTGAATGAGCCAGTCCCACTCTGGCGATAAAACGAACCGATCAACTATGATCGGTTTGTGTCTGTTCTTTTCTTTATCGAGCCTTTTCCATGAATCAGAACGCTGAATATTCCGCGGTCAACGATGCTGTGCGCGGGCAGTTTTTTCGCAAGGTGTGGGGGATCATCACGCCTTACTGGTGCAGTGAAGAGAAGGGCAAGGCCTGGACATTGCTGATTGCGGTGATCGCGCTGTCGTTGCTCAGCGTGGGGATCTCGGTGTGGTTCAACACCTGGTACAAGGATTTCTACAACGCTTTGCAGAAGAAAGATGAAGCTGCGTTCTGGCAGCTGATTCTGTATTTCTGCGCGATTGCAGCGGTGGCGATTATCGGCGCGGTGTATCGGCTTTATCTGACGCAGATGCTGACGATTCGCTGGCGTGCCTGGCTGACCGAAAAGCATTTCTCCCGTTGGCTTGCCGACAAGAATTACTACCAGCTGGAGCAGGGCGGTTATACCGATAACCCGGACCAGCGGATTTCCGAAGACCTCAACAACTTCACCTCCAACACCCTTGAGTTGGGTATCGGGTTGCTGCGCAATATCGTCAGCCTGGTGTCGTTCTCGATCATTCTGTGGGGCGTGTCGGGCAGCATTGAAGTCTATGGCATCACCATTCCCGGCTACATGTTCTGGTGCGTGTTGGTCTACGCCGTGGTGGGCAGTTGGCTGACGCACTTGATCGGTCGGCGCTTGATCGGCCTGAACAACCAACAACAACGCTTTGAAGCCGACCTGCGTTTTTCCATGGTGCGGATTCGCGAAAATGCCGAGAGCATCGCGTTGTATAACGGTGAACCGAACGAGAATCGCCGCTTGAGTGGGCGCTTCGGCAATGTCTGGCATAACTTCTGGGACATCATGAAAGTGTCCAAGCGTCTGACGTTCTTCACCGCTGGTTACAGCCAGGCAGCTATCATTTTCCCGTTCATCGTTGCCTCGCCGCGTTACCTCGCCGGCAAGATCGAACTCGGTGAACTGATGCAAATCAGCTCGGCATTCGGCAATGTCCAGGAGAGCTTCAGCTGGTTCATCAGTGCGTACCAGAACCTCGCCGCATGGCGCGCCACCTGTGATCGTCTGCTGAGCTTCCGTCAGGCCATGACCGACAACGAAGACCGCATCCCGGCCATCGATGTGCAGAATCAGGGCAGTGAATTGAAAGTGCACAATCTCGGCCTGGACCTGGCCGACGGTCGTCACCTGCTGACCAATGCCGACATGACGGTGGAACCGGGTGACCGGTTAATGCTCAGCGGGCGTTCCGGCAGCGGCAAGTCCACGCTGTTGCGGGCGATGGGGAATTTGTGGCCTGCGGGCCACGGCAACATCCGGCTGCCAGCGGCGCGCTATCTGTTCCTGCCGCAGAAACCGTACCTGCCGATCGGCACCTTGCGCGAGGCCCTGAGTTATCCACAACCGGGCGACACTTACGCGCCGCAGCGTTACGTCGAGGTGCTGGAGACCTGCCGTCTGCCGCACCTGGTCGCGCGTCTGGATGAAGCCAATCACTGGCAGCGCATGCTGTCGCCGGGTGAGCAGCAACGCCTGGCCTTCGCCCGCGCGCTGCTCTACGCACCGCAATGGCTGTACATGGACGAAGCCACGTCGGCAATGGATGAAGAAGACGAGGCGACGCTGTATCAGGCGCTGATCGATCAGTTGCCGGGGCTGAGCATCGTCAGCGTCGGCCACCGCAGCAGCCTCAAACGCTTCCACCCACGGCATGTGCGGATCGACAGCGGGCATCTGGTCGAACAGGCCGTGACCGCCTGATCACCACCATGCCCCTGTAGGAGTGAGCCTGCTCGCGATAGCGGCGCAACAGTCGACATCTTTGTTGAATGTGAAACCGCAATCGCGAGCAGGCTCACTCCTACAAGAAGCGCTGTTGTGACTCGACAGTGATCGTACAACCCGCCTGCGCTATGATGCGAACCACGCCGAATTTTCGAGACCAGACGTTAACCATGGAAAACCCGATCGACACCCCACGCCTCCCGCGCAAGCGCCGCAGCCTGGCTCAGGAGCTGGTGACGGTGCTGACCGAGCAGATCCGCGACGGTCTGCTCAAGCGCGGCGACAAGCTGCCCACCGAGTCGGCGATCATGCAGGAGCATGGTGTCAGCCGCACCGTGGTGCGCGAGGCGATTTCCCGTTTGCAGGCCGCAGGCCAGGTGGAAACCCGCCACGGCATCGGCACTTTCGTGCTCGATACGCCAAGCCCGAGTGGTTTCCGCATCGACCCGGCCACGGTGGTCACCCTGCGTGACGTGCTGGCCATTCTCGAATTGCGCATCAGCCTGGAAGTGGAATCCGCCGGCCTTGCCGCGCAACGTCGCAGCCCCGAGCAACTGGCAACCATGCGCGCGGCCCTCGATGCCTTGAACGACAGCGTGGCCCACGCCAGCGATGCGGTGGCGTCGGACTTCGCCTTCCACCTGGAAATCGCCCTGTCCACCGGCAACCGCTATTTCACCGACATCATGACCCACCTGGGCACCAGCATCATTCCGCGTACCCGGCTGAATTCGGCGCGGCTGGCCCACGATGATCAGCAGCACTACATGAACCGCCTGAGCCGTGAGCACGAGGAAATCTACGAGGCGATTGCCCGCCAGGATTCCGACGCGGCGCGGGCGGCGATGCGCCTGCATTTGACCAACAGCCGTGAACGGTTGCGTCAGGCGCATGAAGAGGCACAGGCGCAGCGCGGGTGAGTCAGCAGGCCTGAGTCATGTGTTGATTGATATACCGCTTTCGCGAGCAAGCCCGCTCCCACACTTGAAATGCATTTCAAGTGTGGGAGCGGGCTTGCTCGCGAAGGGGCCGGTGAATTCAGCGCGGCAATATCGAGCGATCCACCCTCACTGACAGTTGCGCTTTACCAGGCTTGGCAGCAAACGCTACATCTCCTGATTGATCCACAACCCCCCGCGCAATCGGCTTGCCATCGGCCAGCAACTCCAGCGGTGCGCCTTGCAGCGATTGGCCCGACGCCAGTTCCAGTTTCAATGTGATCGTCATGGTCATTCTCCTTGATTGATGTTGCCCGTCGGGTGGTAGTCCTTGAGCAGCAGGTACGTGCTCCAGCCCCACCAGTCATCAATGGTGGCGGTGTCGTTGAGGTTGTTCACGTCTTTGCGCCGCAGCACCTTGCCGCCCTCGACGCGGAACAGCGGCGAGAAGTTGTCGGAAAGATTCAGTACCGCCGTCAGATCCGGCAGCCGTTGCAGTGCGGCGTACGCCGACGGCGCGGGCACATTACCGCTGAGGTAGGCGGCGAAGATTTCATCCGCCGAGGCCTGCACCGCCAGATTGACCTGGGTGCGGTTGTCCGCGTCGCTGGCCTCGAAGTAGCGCTTGTCGCCGTAGGCGCGCCATTGATCGCCATGGGCGTTGCGCACCTTGAGGCCGAATTTGCTGTCCTCGTCGTGCATGAAACGCGTCACCAGCGAGCCGAGATCGCTCGGGGTCACCACCACTGCCATCTCTTTGCGCGGCACGCGCAGGTGGCCGGAGGAGAACAGGTCGGTGAGGAAGTGGTCGGCGAACGCGTTCATCGCGTAGGCCCGTTCCAGTTGTTGTTCATCGTGATTGGCGCGGGCCGCGACGGCGGTCTGCAGGGCGGCGGTATGGCCGGCGATGTAAGCCAGTCTGGCCCATTCACCGAAGTGGTCGGCGTTGTTCGCTGCCAGTTTCAGGTATCGCCCGAGGGGGAACAGCGCGGAGACGAAACTGCCACCACCGGTGAGCTTGTTCCACTCTTCGGACAACGTATCTCCTAATGTATCGTAGGCTTCGTGCGGTGGCTTGCCGTCCTTGATCGCTTGTTTAACCGCGTCGATCTCTTTTTGCATGACCGCGAGGATCTGCGGTGCCTCGGCGCGAGAAGCCGGCAGTACGGCGAGGGAATCGAATGCGGCGTTGAAGCGGTTCAGGCGATCGGCCGGGGTCGCGCCTTCGTTGATCGGCCGGTCGACCACCCCGTAGAAATCGCCGGCCAGCGCCACGACCTGGCCATAGGTCAGGGCGAGTCCGTTAGGCAAGTGCAGTTGCACATTTTGCGCGCGGATCGGTTCGGCGTTTTCGACGAAGCGCAGCAGGGTGTTGTCACCGATGGCCGTGTGTTCGCCGCCTTCGAAGCGCAATTGTGGTTTGCCTTTGAGCGGTTTGCGGGGGAGGGCGGTGACCGGTTCGACATCGCTGTGAGTATCGGCGATGTGCAGTACCAGATGCGGGTTGTCGGCGCTGAAGCGGATGCCGTTTGGGGTGAACAGATCATCGAAACGGGCGACAACCGGCTTGGGTCTTTCCTGTGGTTTGGGGTGCAGTCCGGACATTTCTTTCTCCTTGATATGTCGGCGGTGGATTTAATTTAGCTGTATGTATATACAGTGAAATCGATCCTAGTCGAGATTTTTCCTACGTCAAGAAAGAATCTTGTCCGACAAAAAATGCCGGGCAGCGATGAAATGCAGTTGACGGTTGTTTTTTAAGTTGTACGATGACCTACAACTTCAGCGCTGGCTGAATCATAAAACTCACAAAAAACGTTGTTACCCAGGGTGTTCGAAAAATGAATCCACAAGAACTGAAGTCCATCCTCTCCGCCGGCCTGCTGTCGTTCCCGGTCACCGATTTCAACGCTCAGGGCGATTTCAACCGCGCCGGCTACATCAAGCGTCTGGAATGGCTGGCCCCGTACGGCGCTTCGGCACTGTTCGCCGCCGGTGGTACCGGTGAGTTCTTCTCCCTGGCAGCCAGTGAATATTCGGAAATCATCAAGACTGCAGTCGATACCTGCGCCACCAGCGTGCCGATTCTGGCCGGTGTCGGCGGCTCGACCCGTCAGGCCATCGAATACGCACAGGAAGCCGAGCGTCTGGGCGCCAAAGGCCTGTTGCTGCTGCCGCACTACCTGACCGAAGCCAGCCAGGATGGCGTTGCCGCCCACGTTGAAGCGGTGTGCAAATCGGTGAACATCGGCGTGGTGGTCTACAACCGCAACGTCTGCCGCCTGAACGCGGCGCTGCTGGAACGTCTGGCCGAGCGCTGCCCGAACCTGATCGGCTACAAGGACGGCCTGGGCGATATCGAGCTGATGGTGTCGATCCGTCGCCGCCTCGGTGATCGCTTCAGCTACCTCGGCGGCCTGCCGACCGCCGAAGTCTACGCTGCTGCCTACAAGGCGCTGGGCGTGCCGGTTTACTCCTCGGCGGTGTTCAACTTCATCCCGAAAACCGCGATGGACTTCTACCACGCGATCGCCCGTGAAGATCACGCCACCGTCGGCAAGATCATCGATGACTTCTTCCTGCCGTACCTCGACATCCGCAACCGCAAGGCCGGTTACGCCGTGAGCATCGTCAAGGCCGGGGCCAAAATCGCCGGCCATGACGCAGGCCCGGTGCGGGCGCCGCTGACCGACCTGACCGGCGAAGAGTACGAAATGCTCGCCGCGCTGATCGACAAGCAAGGTGCGCAGTAACACCCGATAAAAGCGAGGCCGCTGAGCAATCAGCGGCTTTTTGCGTGAAGGCTTTGAGATTTGAGGGCTGCCCCTGTGACAAATGCAAAACGCTACGACAACTACATCAACGGCGAATGGGTCGCCGGTGCCGACTACTCGGCCAACATCAACCCGTCCGAACTGAGCGACACCATCGGCGATTACGCCAAGGCTGACCTGACTCAGGTTAACGCCGCCATCGATGCGGCCCGCGCCGCGTTCCCGGCCTGGTCGACCTCCGGCATTCAGGCCCGTCACGATTCGCTGGATAAAGTCGGTACTGAGATTCTGGCTCGTCGCGAAGAGCTCGGTACTTTGTTGGCCCGTGAAGAGGGCAAGACCCTGCCCGAAGCCATCGGCGAGGTGACCCGCGCCGGCAACATTTTCAAATTCTTCGCCGGTGAATGCCTGCGTCTGTCCGGCGACTACGTGCCGTCGGTGCGCCCGGGCGTCAACGTCGAAGTGACTCGCGAAGCCCTCGGCGTGGTCGGTCTGATCACTCCGTGGAACTTCCCGATTGCGATCCCAGCGTGGAAGATCGCCCCGGCTCTGGCCTACGGCAACTGCGTGGTGCTGAAACCGGCGGACCTGGTGCCGGGTTGCGCCTGGGCGCTGGCAGAAATCATCTCCCGCGCAGGCTTCCCGGCCGGCGTGTTCAACCTGGTGATGGGTAGCGGTCGCGTGGTTGGCGATGCGTTGGTGCAGAGCCCGAAAGTCGACGGCATCAGCTTCACCGGCTCGGTTGGCGTGGGTCGGCAGATCGCAGTCAACTGCGTTTCGCGCCAAGCCAAAGTACAACTGGAAATGGGCGGCAAGAACCCGCAGATCATTCTCGACGACGCCGACCTCAAACAAGCGGTCGAGCTGTCGGTGCAGAGCGCGTTCTACTCCACCGGCCAGCGTTGCACGGCATCGAGTCGCTTGATCGTCACCGCCGGAATTCACGACAAGTTCGTCGAGGCGATGGCCGAGCGCATGCAGTCGATCAAGGTCGGTCATGCGCTGAAGTCCGGCACCGACATCGGTCCGGTGGTCTCGCAAGCGCAACTGGAACAGGACCTGAAGTACATCGACATCGGCCAGAGCGAAGGTGCGCGTGTGGTCAGCGGCGGTGGTCTGGTGACTTGCGACACCGAAGGTTACTTCCTCGCGCCAACGCTGTTTGCCGACAGCGAAGCGTCGATGCGCATCAGCCGTGAAGAAATCTTCGGCCCGGTGGCCAACATCGTTCGCGTGGCCGATTACGAGGCGGCGCTGGCGATGGCCAACGACACCGAGTTCGGTCTGTCGGCGGGTATCGCGACGACTTCGCTGAAGTACGCCAACCACTTCAAGCGTCATTCCCAGGCCGGGATGGTGATGGTCAACCTGCCGACCGCCGGTGTCGATTATCACGTTCCGTTCGGTGGCCGTAAGGGTTCATCCTATGGCTCACGCGAGCAAGGCCGCTATGCGCAAGAGTTCTACACAGTCGTGAAAACGGCCTACATCGGTTCCTGATACCTGCAATACCTGTGGGGCTGGCTTGCAGCCCCCACAGATGACAGACCCAAGAAGATTCACCCGCGCATAAAAATAATCAGTGGGAGTACATCTACATGCAATCGTCCAAGCCGACTCACGTCCGCTATTTGATCCTGCTCATGCTGTTCCTGGTGACCACGATCAACTACGCCGATCGCGCCACGATCGCCATCGCCGGTTCCAGCCTGCAAAAAGACCTCGGTATCGACGCGGTCACCCTCGGTTATATCTTCTCCGCTTTCGGTTGGGCCTACGTGGCCGGGCAGATTCCCGGTGGCTGGCTGCTCGATCGCTTCGGCTCGAAAAAAGTCTATGCCCTGAGCATTTTCTGCTGGTCGCTGTTCACCGTGCTGCAAGGCTTTGTCGGTGAGTTCGGCATGTCCACGGCGATTGTCGCGCTGTTCATGTTGCGCTTTCTGGTGGGGCTGGCCGAAGCGCCATCGTTCCCCGGTAACGCGCGTATTGTCGCGGCGTGGTTCCCGACCGCAGAACGTGGCACCGCCTCGGCGATCTTCAACTCGGCGCAATACTTCGCCACCGTGCTGTTCGCACCGCTGATGGGCTGGATCGTCTACACCTTCGGCTGGGAACATGTGTTCATCGTCATGGGCGTGTTTGGCATCGTCTTCTCGGGGATCTGGCTCAAGGTTATCCACAGCCCGCGTCAACACCCGATGGTCAACGATGCCGAAGTGCAGTTCATCGCCGACAACGGCGGCATGGTCGACATGGACGTGAAACAAGGCAAAAAGACTGACGGACCGAAGTGGGATTACATTCGCCAGTTGCTGACCAACCGCATGATGCTCGGCGTTTATCTGGGCCAGTACTGCATCAACGGCATTACCTATTTCTTCCTGACCTGGTTCCCGGTGTACCTGGTGCAGGAACGCGGCATGACCATTCTCAAGGCCGGTTTCATTGCTTCGCTGCCGGCAATCTGCGGTTTCATCGGTGGCGTGCTCGGCGGGGTGATTTCCGATTACCTGCTGCGCAAGGGCCATTCGCTGACCTTCGCTCGCAAGGCGCCAATCATTGGTGGCTTGCTGGTGTCGAGCAGTATTGTCGCTTGCAACTATGTTGATATCGAATGGATGGTGGTCGGCTTCATGGCCCTGGCCTTCTTCGGCAAAGGCGTCGGTGCGCTGGGCTGGGCGGTGGTTTCCGATACGTCGCCGAAGCAGATCGCCGGCCTCAGTGGCGGTCTGTTCAACATGTTCGGCAACATCGCTTCGATCACCACACCGATCGTGATTGGCTACATCATCAGCTCCACCGGTTCGTTCAAATGGGCGCTGGTGTTTGTCGGCGCCAACGCACTGGTCGCGGTGTTCAGCTATTTGGTGATCGTCGGCCCGATCAAACGGGTGGTGCTCAAAGAGCCGCCAACCAACGGTGGTTCTGAAATCACCGGCAAATTGTCTCAAGCGCATTCCTGAGGAGCGGCGTCATGCAGTTGATTGAACATTCCGACTCGCCGCGCTACATCCGCCTGCACGAGCGGGACAACGTAGTGATTGTGGTCAACGACCAAGGCGTACCGGCCGGCACCGAGTTCCCGGACGGTCTGGTGACCGTGGACTTTGTGCCGCAGAGCCACAAGGTCACCCTCGAGGACATTCCCGAGGGCGGCCAGGTGATTCGCTACGGCCAGACCATCGGCTACGCGTTGCAGCCGATCCCGCGTGGCAGTTGGGTCAAGGAAGATCAACTGCGCATGCCGACCGCGCCGCCGCTGGACAGCCTGCCGCTGTCCACCGAAGTGCCGGCCGCACAGGCGCCGCTGGAAGGCTTCACCTTCGAGGGTTATCGCAATGCCGATGGCACCGTTGGTACGCGCAATATTCTTGGCATCACCACCACGGTGCAGTGCGTTACCGGCGTGCTCGATCACGCGGTGAAACGCATCAAGGACGAGCTGCTGCCGAAATATCCGCACGTCGATGACGTGGTGGCGTTGACCCACAGTTACGGCTGCGGCGTGGCGATCACCGCCACCGATGCGTACATCCCGATCCGCACCGTGCGCAATCTGGCGCGCAACCCGAACCTGGGGGGCGAAGCGCTGGTGATCAGCCTTGGTTGCGAGAAACTGCAGGCCGGGCAGGTGATGCACGAGGACGATGCGTCGGTCGATCTGAGCGAGCCGTGGCTGTATCGCCTGCAGGATTCCAGTCACGGTTTCACTGAGATGATCGAGCAGATCATGGCGCTGGCGGAAGTCCGTTTGAAGAAGCTCGACCAGCGCCGCCGCGAGACCGTGCCGGCCTCTGAGCTGATCCTCGGCATGCAGTGCGGTGGCAGTGATGCGTTTTCCGGGATCACTGCCAACCCGGCGCTGGGCTACGCCTCGGACTTGTTGTTGCGTGCGGGGGCGACGGTGATGTTTTCCGAAGTCACCGAAGTGCGCGATGCGATTTACCTGCTGACTTCACGCGCCGAAACCAAAACCGTTGCCGAGGAACTGGTGCGTGAGATGGACTGGTACGACCGTTACCTGGCCAAGGGCGAGGCGGATCGCAGCGCCAACACCACGCCGGGCAACAAGAAGGGCGGGCTGTCGAACATTGTCGAGAAGTCGCTGGGCTCGATCGTCAAATCCGGCAGCAGTGCGATCAACGGCGTGCTCGGCCCGGGCGAGCGCTTCAAACGCAAAGGGCTGATTTTCTGCGCGACCCCGGCCAGCGATTTTGTCTGCGGCACGTTGCAACTGGCGGCGGGGATGAACCTGCATGTGTTCACCACCGGGCGGGGTACGCCGTATGGATTGGCGATGGCGCCAGTGGTCAAGGTCTCGACCCGGACCGAGCTGGCGCAGCGCTGGCCGGACCTGATCGACATCGATGCCGGACGGATTGCCACCGGTCGGGCGTCGATAGAGGAGTTGGGCTGGGAGCTGTTCCACTACTACCTGGATGTGGCGAGCGGCAAGCAGCAGACCTGGGCGGAGAAGCACAAGCTGCATAACGACATCACCCTGTTCAATCCGGCGCCGATTACTTGATACCGAGCCGTTGATCGTTCCCACGCTCCGCGTGGGAATGCAGCCCGGGACGCTCCGCGTCTCAAAAGCGTGACGCGGAGCGTCACAGGAGGCGTTCCCACGCAGAGCGTGGGAACGATCGGGGTGAAAGTGGCTTATCATTAGTCCCCTGACGACGCTCACCCAAGGCTCTCCGGCATGCTGGCAATCTTCCTCGAAACCCTGAACATCACCGCGCCGGTGTTCGCCATGCTGTTTCTCGGGGTGTTGCTCAAACGCATCGACTGGATCAACGACAACTTCATCCACACCGCCTCATCGCTGGTGTTCAACGTCAGCATGCCGGCGCTGCTGTTTCTCGGAATCCTGCATGCTGACCTGCACGCTGCTTTGCAACCGGCGCTGCTGATCTACTTCGCGCTCGCCACGCTGGCGAGTTTCGCCCTGGCCTGGGGCTGGGCGATTTTTCGTTGCCCGCGCGAGGATCGCGGCATCTATACCCAGGGCGCGTTTCGCGGCAACAACGGAGTGATCGGCCTGGCACTGGCGGCGAGCATGTACGGCGACTACGGGATTTCCCTCGGGGCGATCCTCGCGGCGCTGGTGATCCTGTTCTACAACACCCTGTCGACCATCGTGCTGGCGGTGTACAGCCCGGTGATCAAATCCGATCCGTGGAGCATCTGCAAAAGCGTGTTCAGCAACCCGCTGATCATCAGCGTGATTGCTGCCGCGCCGTTCGCCTGGTTCAAGATCAGCCTTCCGGGCTGGCTGGAAACCTCTGGCCAGTATCTGGCGCAAACCACCTTGCCGCTGGCGCTGATCTGCATCGGCGGGACGCTGTCACTGGCGGCGCTGCGCAAGAGCGGGAGCATGGCGCTCAGTTCCAGCCTGCTGAAGATGATCGGCCTGCCAGTGCTGGCGACGCTCGGCGCGTGGCTGTGGGGTTTTCGCGGGGCGGAGCTGGGGATTCTGTTTCTGTACTTCGGCAGCCCGACGGCGGCAGCCAGTTTCGTCATGGCCCGGGCGGCGCAGGGCAATCATGAGCTGGCGGCGGCGATCATTGTGCTGACCACGCTGATGGCGGCGGTGACCACCAATGTCGGGATCTTTGTGTTGCAGTGGGGTGGCTGGATCTGACTGACAGATCTTCAGTGGCGCAAAGGGCCTCTTCGCGAGCAAGCCCGCTCCCACAGGTTTTGTGTTGTTAATCAGATTTCAATAACACCAAAGAACCTTGTGGGAGCGGGTTTGCTCGCGAAGGCGTCAGATCGGATTACTCGAATTTCAATCAGTCACTCAGGTTTCTGGTAGCTGTCGATCACTTCCTGCGCCGCGCGAAACGCATCAATCGCCGCCGGCACGCCGGCATACACCGCGCAATGCAGCAGCGCCTCACGAATCTCTTCCACTGTGCAGCCATTGTTCAGTGCACCGCGCACGTGGCCTTTCAATTCCTGCGGGCACTTCAATGCCGTCAGCGCCGCCAGGGTGATCAGGCTGCGGGTTTTCAGCGGCAGACCTTCGCGATTCCACACACCACCCCAGGCGTGTTCATTGACGAAATCCTGCAAGGGCTGAGTGAACTCGGTGGCGTTGCCGAGCGCGCGATTAACGAACGCATCGCCCATTACCTGACGGCGGATTTCAACCCCGGATTTCTTCGAATCGGTCATGGCACATCCCTCTTGTGGTGTTGGCGGCGCCAGGCGCGTACGGACGTGAACAACAGGAACGCCAGCAGCGTCGGCAGCACGTAAAACAGCATCAGTTTTTCCAGTTTGCCGGCCAGCGGCATGCCGGTGGTGAACGACACCACATGCAGCCCGTAAGCCAGGTACAAACCGAGCAGCAACAAACCTTCGGCACGGGTCACGCGGTAGCCGGAATAGAACACCGGCAGGCAAAGCGCGGCGACGCCGAGCATCACCGGCAGGTCGAAATCCAGCGCGTTGGGCGACACCGACAAGGGGGTTGGTGCGATCAGCGCGGTGATGCCGAGCACCCCTAGCAGGTTGAACAGGTTGGCGCCGATCACGTTGCCCACCGCAATGTCGCGCTGGCCGCGCAATGCGGCGATCAGCGAGGTGGCGAGTTCCGGCAATGAGGTGCCGACCGCGACCACGGTCAGGCCGATCACTCGCTCGGAGAAGCCCAGGTCAGTCGCCACCGCCACGGCCGCGCCCAGCAGCAAATGCCCGGCGAACACCAGCAGCGCCAAACCAACGACGATCATCAGCAAACTGCTGAACCACGGTGCGTGCGGCGTGTTCGGCAATTCCGAATGCGGCCGGGCCGAGTGCCGCGACTGGCGCAGCAGCAGGCCCAGATACAGCGCCAGCGCGGCGAGCAACAGAATGCCGTCGAAGCGGCCGATCTGTTCATTCCACGCGAGGACGAACACCAGGAGGCTGGCGCCGATCATCAGTGGGATGTCCAGGCGCACCAGTTGCCTGGAGACCCGCAGCGGAATGATCAGCGCCGACAGACCGAGGGTCACCAGGATGTTGAAGATACTGCTGCCGATCACGCTGCCGACGGCGATGTCGGGGTTGTGCGCCAGTGTCGCCTGCAAGCTGACGGCCATTTGCGGGGCGCTGCTGCCGAGAGCGACGATGGTCAGGCCGATGATCAGCGGACGCACGTGCAGGCGCGCGGCCAGACGCACAGCGGCGCGTACCATCAGTTCGGCGCCGATGATCAGCAGAAACAGGCCGCTGAGCAGTTCGATCACGTTGATCAGCGGTAAATCGGCCAGAGCAAAAATAGTCAGCGCTCCATCAGTCGTCGAGAGCCTGTATACGAACCCGCGCCGTGCCGCTGCTGAGCATGCCAAGTCGTTCGGCAGCCTCACGCGAGACATCGATCAAGCGGCCACGGGTGTGCGGTCCGCGATCATTGATGCGCACAATGCAGGATTTGTCGTTTTTCAGGTTGGTGACCTTCACCCGCGTGCCGAACGGCAGTTGGCGATGGGCGGCGGTCAGGGAATGCTGGTTGAACGCCTCGCCGCTGGCGGTGCGTTTACCGTGGTGCTTGGCACCGTAATAGGAGGCGACGCCGGTCTGGTCGTAACCGTGCGGGTCGATGATGTCGTTGCTGGCGCAACCGGCCAGTAGCGAGAGCAGGGCGCAGCCAATGAGCAGACGCTTCATTCAAAGGTTTCCCTAAACAATTGTGGGAATAATCCTTTGTGGAATACGAGCTTTTGTAGTGAGGGGATAAATCCCCTCACCACAGAAGCTCTGCTGCCACAGAAGTTTGCTCCCACATGGATTGGAGCCAGGCTTTGGATCTGGCTCCATTGTGGTCAGCCTTCGAGCTTGCTTTTCAGCAGTTCGTTCACTTGCTGCGGGTTGGCCTTGCCTTTGGAGGCTTTCATGGCCTGGCCGACGAAGAAGCCGAACATTTTGCCGCGCTTGGCTTCATCAGCCGCACGATATTGTTCAACTTGCTCGGCGTTGGCCGCGAGCATTTCGTCCAGCACGGCCGAGATCGCGCCGGTGTCGGTCACTTGCTTGAGGCCGCGCTTGTCGATGATCTCGTCCGCGCTGCCTTCGCCGTTGGCCATCGCTTCGAACACTACCTTGGCGATCTTGCCGGAGATGGTGTTGTCCTTGATGCGCTGCAGCATGCCGCCCAATAGTTCGGCAGACACTGGCGACTCGTCGATGTCCAGGCCTTGCTTGTTGAGCAGGCTGCCCAACTCGACCATTACCCAGTTCGCTGCCAGTTTGGCGTCGCCGCCGATGCTCGCGACTTTCTCGAAGTAATCGGCTTGCTCGCGGCTGGTGGCCAGGACGCTGGCGTCATAGACCGACAGACCGAATTGCTCCTGGAAGCGCTCGCGTTTCTGCGGTGGCAGTTCCGGCAGGGTGGCGCGCACCTCGCCCAGGAACGACTCTTCGATGACCACTGGCAGCAGGTCCGGATCGGGGAAGTAACGGTAGTCGTTGGCTTCCTCTTTGGAACGCATCGGACGGGTCTCGTCCTTGTTCGGATCGTACAGACGGGTCTGCTGGATCACTTTGCCGCCGTCTTCGATCAACTCGATCTGACGCTGGATCTCGGAGTTGATCGCCTTCTCGATGAAACGGAACGAGTTGACGTTCTTGATCTCGCAGCGGGTGCCGAATTCAACCTGGCCTTTCGGACGGATCGACACGTTGCAGTCGCAACGCAGCGAGCCTTCAGCCATGTTGCCGTCGCAGATGCCCAGATAGCGCACGAGTGCGTGGATCGCCTTGACGTAAGCCACGGCTTCCTTGGCGCTGCGCATGTCCGGTTCGGACACGATTTCCAGCAGCGGCGTGCCGGCACGGTTCAGGTCGATGCCGGTGGCACCGTTGAATTCTTCGTGCAGGCTCTTGCCGGCGTCTTCTTCCAGATGCGCGCGGGTGATGCCGACACGTTTGACGGTGCCGTCTTCCAGGGCGATGTCCAGGTGGCCCTTGCCGACGATCGGCAACTCCATCTGGCTGATCTGGTAGCCCTTCGGCAGGTCTGGGTAGAAGTAGTTTTTACGGGCGAACACGTTGTGCTGACCGATCTCGGCGTCAATCGCCAGACCGAACATCACCGCCATGCGCACTGCTTCCTGGTTCAGCACCGGCAACACGCCGGGCATACCCAGGTCGATCAGGCTGGCCTGGGTGTTCGGCTCGGAACCGAACGTGGTGGAACTACCGGAAAAGATTTTCGACCGGGTGGTGAGCTGAGTGTGAATCTCCAGCCCGATCACGACTTCCCATTGCATGTGTGTCTCCTCAGAAGCCGGTTGGGGTGCGGGTGTGCCAGTCAGTGTTGAGCTGATACTGGTGCGCAACATTGAGCAGGCGACCTTCCTGGAAATACGGCGCGAGCAACTGCACGCCAACCGGCAGACCATCGACAAAACCGGCCGGCATCGACAGGCCCGGCAGGCCCGCGAGGTTGGCGGTGATGGTGTAGACGTCTTCCAGATAGGCAGCGACCGGGTCGCTGTTCTTGGCGCCGAGTTTCCAGGCCGGGTTCGGCGTGGTCGGGCCGAGGATGATGTCGACTTCATTAAAGGCCGCCATGAAGTCGTTCTTCACCAGACGACGGATCTTCTGCGCTTTGAGGTAGTAGGCGTCGTAGTAACCGGCGGACAGCGCGTAGGCGCCGACCATGATCCGGCGCTGGACTTCCGGGCCGAAGCCTTCGCCACGGGAGCGTTTGTACAGGTCGATCAGGTCTTTCGGCTGCTCGCAACGGTGGCCGAAACGCACGCCGTCGAAACGCGACAGGTTCGAGGAGGCTTCTGCCGGCGCGATCACGTAGTACGCAGGGATTGCGTGCTGCATGTTCGGCAGGCTGATTTCCTTGATCACCGCACCGAGCTTCTGCAGCTCTTTGATGCTGTTCTGGATCAGCTCGGCGATGCGCGGGTCGAGACCGGCGCTGAAGTATTCCTTCGGCACGCCGATGCGCAGGCCCTGCAGCGAAGTGTTGAGGCTGGCGGAGTAATCCGGAACCGGCTCGTCGATGCTGGTGGAGTCGTTCTGGTCGAACCCGGCCATACCTTGCAACAAAATTGCGCAGTCTTCGGCAGTGCGTGCCAACGGGCCGCCCTGATCGAGGCTGGAGGCGTAAGCAATCATGCCCCAGCGCGAAACACGACCGTAGGTCGGTTTCAGGCCGGTGAGGTTGGTGAACGCGGCTGGCTGACGGATCGAGCCGCCGGTGTCGGTGGCCGTGGCCGCTGGCAACAGACGAGCGGCAACCGCCGCCGCCGAACCGCCGGACGAACCGCCCGGTACGTGTTCCAGATTCCACGGGTTTTTCACCGCGCCGTACCAGCTCGACTCGTTGGCCGAACCCATGGCGAATTCGTCCATGTTGGTCTTGCCCAGGGTCACGGCGCCGGCAGCGGCCAGTTTCGCAACCACGGTGGCGTCGTACGGGGCTTTGAAGTTGTCGAGCATCTTCGAGCCGCAGCTGGTGCGAATGCCCTGGGTGCAGAACAGGTCCTTGTGAGCGATCGGCGCACCCAGCAGGGCGCCGCTCTCACCGTTGGCGCGGCGTGCATCGGCGGCTTTCGCCTGCTCGATGGCCAGCTCTTCGGTGAGGCTGATGAAACTGTTGAGCTGCGGATCGAGCTGGGTGATGCGCGCCAGCAGGACTTTGGTCAGCTCTTCGGAGGAAAACTTTTTATCGGCGAGACCGCGGGCGATCTCGGCCAGAGTCATTTGATGCATTGCAGGCTCTTTCCCTTTAGTCGATGACTTTCGGAACCAGATACAGGCCGTTTTCGACCGCTGGTGCGATGGACTGGTAAGCCTCGCGGTGATTGGTCTCGGTCACGACGTCGGCGCGCAGGCGCTGACTGGCTTCCAGCGGGTGGGCCAAAGGCTCGATACCGTCGGTATTGACGGCCTGCATTTCGTCGACCAGCCCGAGAATGCTGTTGAGGGCGGAAGTAATGTGTGGAAGATCGGCATCATTGAGGCCAAGGCAGGCCAGATGAGCGATTTTTTCCACGTCGGAGCGTTCTAGCGCCATCGGGATTCTCCTGTGGAAAACAGAACGGACGGCGTCCGTGTGTTAGATTGTCGGAACACTACCGCACTTCTACGGTCATAAGGCCGCGATTGTGGGGCTTGGTGCACAGAAAAGCGGCCAATTTAACATATTGGCGCCTTGCCCAAAATCCCTGTCGTTGTTAGAGTTTGCCGCACTTTTTTACCCACGCGTTGCCTAGGGTCCCTTTCCCATGTTCAAGAAACTGCGTGGCATGTTTTCCAGCGATCTTTCCATTGACCTGGGCACTGCCAACACCCTTATTTACGTGCGCGAGCGCGGTATCGTCCTGAATGAACCGTCGGTTGTGGCCATTCGGACACACGGTAACCAGAAAAGTGTCGTTGCTGTCGGCACCGAAGCCAAGCGCATGCTCGGCCGTACGCCGGGCAACATTGCTGCCATTCGTCCGATGAAGGACGGCGTTATTGCCGATTTCAGCGTCTGCGAAAAGATGCTGCAATACTTTATCAACAAGGTTCACGAAAACAGCTTTCTGCAGCCCAGCCCTCGTGTGCTGATCTGCGTTCCATGCAAATCCACTCAGGTTGAGCGTCGAGCCATCCGTGAATCGGCCCTTGGTGCCGGTGCGCGTGAAGTGTTCCTGATCGAAGAGCCAATGGCTGCTGCGATCGGTGCCGGCCTGCCGGTTGAAGAAGCGCGCGGCTCGATGGTCGTGGATATCGGTGGTGGTACCACTGAAATCGCGCTGATCTCCCTGAACGGTGTGGTGTATGCCGAATCCGTGCGCGTTGGCGGCGACCGCTTCGACGAAGCGATCATCACCTACGTGCGCCGCAACTACGGCAGCCTGATCGGTGAATCGACCGCCGAGCGCATCAAGCAGGAAATCGGCACCGCCTACCCGGGCGGCGAAGTTCGCGAAGTCGACGTTCGCGGTCGTAACCTGGCCGAAGGCGTTCCACGTGCATTCACCCTGAACTCCAACGAAGTGCTGGAAGCTCTGCAAGAGTCCCTGGCAACCATCGTTCAGGCCGTGAAAAGCGCGCTGGAGCAGTCGCCGCCGGAACTGGCTTCCGACATCGCCGAGCGTGGCCTGGTGCTGACCGGTGGTGGCGCGCTGTTGCGTGACCTCGACAAGTTGCTGGCCCAGGAAACCGGTCTGCCGGTGATCGTTGCCGAAGACCCGCTGACCTGTGTTGCTCGCGGCGGTGGCCGTGCATTGGAAATGATGGACAAGCACACCATGGACCTGCTCTCCAGCGAATAAGTGCTGGTTTGCAATACGTGGGTGAGCGCGCAGGCAGCACTTTGCAGTGCTGCCTGTTGGCGTTTATCTTCTGTCAGTCTTCATCCAGGCCGGTTTGATGCCGTATGAATAAACAGAACATTTGCCTGGGAGGAGCGGCTTATTAAACCGCTTTTCGCCAAGGGCCCTTCGTTGGGCGTGCGCCTGTTGGTGCTGGCCGTGCTGTCGATCGCGCTGATGGTGGTCGATGCTCGCTTCGATCTGCTCAAGCCTGCGCGCAAACAAGCGTCGCTGGTGCTTATGGATGCCTACTGGATCACTGACCTGCCTGGACGGCTGTGGGAAGGGATTGCCAGCCAGTTCGGCAGCCGCACCGAGCTTGTCGCCGAAAACGAAAAACTCAAGACCGAAAACCTGCTCTTGCAGGGTCGCATGCAGAAGCTTGCCGCCCTCACCGAGCAGAACGTTCGGCTGCGCGAGTTGCTCAATTCCTCCGCGCTGGTCAACGAAAAGGTCGAAGTGGCCGAGTTGATCGGCATGGACCCCAACCCGTTCACTCATCGCATCATCATCAATAAAGGTGAGCGTGATGGCGTGGTCCTCGGTCAGCCTGTACTCGATGCGCGCGGCTTGATGGGCCAGGTGGTCGAGTTGATGCCGTACACCTCTCGCGTGCTGCTGCTCACTGACAGCACTCACAGCATTCCCGTGCAGGTCAATCGCAACGGTTTGCGGGCGATTGCCAGCGGCACCGGCAATCCTGAGCGCCTGGAATTGCGCCACGTGGCCGACACGGCGGACATCAAGGAAGGCGATCTGCTGGTCAGTTCCGGTCTCGGTCAGCGCTTCCCGGCAGGCTATCCGGTCGCGACCGTGAAGGAAGTGATCCACGATTCCGGCCAGCCGTTTGCCATCGTTCGTGCCGTACCGACTGCCGCGCTGAACCGCAGCCGCTACATGTTGCTGGTGTTCAGCGACAATCGCACGGCCGAAGAACGTGCCAACGATGCGGCGCAGGCCCAGGAAAGTCTCGATGCGCAGGGCGGTGGTCCGGTGATTCCCGCAACGGTACCGAAAACCGTGACCCCGCCTGCCGCCGCAACACCCCCTGCCACTGCACCTGCTGCCAGCACTCCACCGGCCAAGCCCGCTGCAAGCAAACCGCCCGCTGCTGCAAAACCACCTGCAGCCAGTAAGCCACCGGTGAGTCAACCTGCTGCTCGACCGGCGGCCAAACCGCCTGTCATCGCGCCGGCAACAACCGGGAGACAAGAATAATGGTCGGGGCTACCGCATCGCGTAACGGCTGGATTGTCTGGCTGACGTTTCTGATTGGCATACTGCTCAGTGTCTCGCCACTACCGATTTTCATGGAGATCCTGCGTCCGCTGTGGCTGGCCTTGCTCCTGACATTCTGGGCCTTGTATATGCCGCATACGGTCGGCATGGTCACAGCGTTCTGTCTGGGGCTGGCCGAAGACGTGCTGCAGGGCGATCTGCTCGGTCAGAACGCCTTGATCCTGACCCTGATCACGTTCCTGGTGCTGTCCTTGCAGCAACGCCTGCGGATGTTCCCGATATGGCAGCAATGCCTGGTCATCCTGGTGATCTTCGGCCTCGCCCAGTTGGTTCAACTATGGCTCAGCGCCCTGACCGGCAACCGCCAGCCAACACTGGCACTGGTGCTGCCGGCATTGACCAGCGCCTTGCTCTGGCCTTGGGTCAGCTTCGCTTTGCGTGGATTGCGCCGCCGCTACAAAATCAATTGATCCGGTGAGGCTGGGCACTGAACAGGGAGATGTTTTGATGAAGCCGCTGTACCTCGCCTCAGGATCGCCGCGCCGGCGTGAATTGCTCACGCAGATCGGCGTGCCGTTCTCCGCCATCAGTGCGGACATCGATGAAACCCCACTAGCCGAAGAATCGCCTTCGGCCTATGTCGAGCGTCTGGCGCGCGGCAAGGCCGAGGCCGGTCAACGCGCGCTCGCGTCCGACGCGGCGTATTGCGTGCTGGGAGCGGACACCGCCGTGGTACTCGACGGCAAAATTCTTGGTAAACCGGTGGACGAAGCCGAGGCATGCGCCATGCTGATGATGTTGTCCGGCAAGGAGCATGAAGTGCTGACGGCCATCGCCGTGCTCGAAGGCGAGCGCTGTGAGGCGCAGGTTGTGCGCAGTCTGGTGCGCTTCCGCCCGATCAGTCGCGACGAAGCCGCCGCCTACTGGGCCAGCGGCGAGCCCCGGGACAAGGCCGGCGGTTATGGCATTCAGGGCCTGGGCGCGGTGTTTGTCGCGGGCCTCAACGGCAGCTATTCGGCGGTGGTCGGGCTGCCGGTTTGCGAAACCGCAGAACTGTTGGGCCATTTCGGCATACCCTGTTGGCAAAACCTCCACGCGCAATGAGCGTCGTACGAATCAAGATGCGGCCATTATCGTGAACATGCCTGAACGAGACCCTGCCATGAGTGAAGAGATTCTGATCAACATCACGCCGATGGAATCGCGTGTGGCGGTGGTCGAAAACGGTGTGTTGCAAGAAGTCCACGTCGAGCGCACGCAAAAACGCGGGATCGTTGGCAACATCTATAAAGGCAAGATCGTGCGCGTGTTGCCGGGCATGCAGGCGGCTTTCGTCGACATCGGCCTGGATCGCGCCGCCTTCATTCACGCCTCGGAAATCTCCCTGCGCGAAGGGCCGGCGGTCGAGAGCATCAGCTCGCTGGTGCACGAAGGCCAGAGCCTGGTGGTGCAAGTCACCAAGGACCCGATCGGCTCCAAAGGCGCGCGGCTGACTACGCAGCTGTCGATTCCGTCGCGCTATCTGGTGTACATGCCGCGCACTGCCCACGTCGGCATCTCCCTGAAAATCGAAGACGAAGCCGAGCGAGAGCGCCTGAAACAGGTGGTCAGCGATTGTGTGGCCAAGGAAGGGATCAAGGAGGCCGGTGGCTTCATCCTGCGTACCGCCGCCGAAGGCGCCGGGGGCGATGAAATTCTCATGGACATCCGCTATCTGCGGCGCCTGTGGGATCAGATCAATGCGCAGATCCAGACCATCGGCGCGCCGAGCGTGATTTATGAAGACCTCGGCCTGGCCTTGCGTACTTTGCGCGATCTGGTCAGCCCGAAGATCGAGAAAATTCGCATCGACTCGCGGGAAACCTTCCAGAAAACCACGCAATTCGTCGCCGAACTGATGCCGGAAATCGCCGACCGTCTGGAACACTACCCGGGCGAACGACCGATTTTCGACCTCTATGGCGTCGAAGACGAAATCCAGAAAGCCCTCGAGCGTAAAGTACCGCTCAAGTCCGGCGGTTATCTGGTGGTCGATCCGGCGGAAGCCATGACCACCATCGACGTCAACACCGGGGCGTTCGTCGGTCATCGCAATCTCGAAGAGACCATCTTCAAGACCAATCTCGAAGCGGCCACCGCGATTGCCCGTCAACTGCGTCTGCGCAACCTGGGCGGGATCATCATCATCGACTTCATCGACATGGAAGATGAAGAGCACCAGCGTCAGGTCCTGCGCACGCTGGAAAAACAGCTGGAGCGCGACCACGCCAAGACCAACATCATCGGCATCACCGAGCTGGGCCTGGTGCAGATGACCCGCAAGCGCACCCGCGAAAGTCTGGAACAGGTGCTGTGCGAGCCGTGCAGCAGCTGCCAGGGCCGCGGCAAACTGAAAACTCCGGAAACCATCTGTTACGAAATTTTCCGCGAGATTCTGCGTGAAGCCCGCGCCTATCAGGCCGAGGGTTATCGCGTCTTGGCGAACCAGAAAGTGGTGGATCGACTGCTCGATGAAGAATCCGGTAACGTCGCCGAGCTTGAAGGGTTCATCGGTCGCACCATACGTTTTCAGGTCGAAACCATGTATTCCCAGGAACAATATGACGTGGTGCTGCTCTGAACCCCTGCGGCACATTTAATCCACAACGGCTGGCCTCAGCTTTTTGCAGTATTTTCGCCATGGGAGCCAACTGACATGGAGCGTCTGACACGCATTTTGGCCGCACTCACTCGCTGGGGGCTGGGCCTGTGCGCGTTGGTTCTGGTGTTGATGGCGTTGTACGTCAGCCTCGGTCGGGAACTGACGCCGCTGGTGGCAGAGTACCGCGCCGATATCGAAGACAAGGCCAGCGCCGCGCTTGGCATGCCGCTGCGGATCGGCGAACTGGAAGGCAACTGGAGTGGATTTGCGCCGATCCTGCTGGCCCATGATGTGATGGTTGGCGATGGCGCGAATGCCTTGCGTCTGGACCGGGTACGCGCGGTGCCGGATCTCTGGGGCAGCTTGCTGGCGCGCGAAGTGCGCATCGCCCATCTGGAGTTGAACGGTCTGAAGGTCAGCCTCAAGGAAGCGCAGGACGGCACTTGGGCGCTGGAAGGCTTGCCGGTGCAAAACGATCAGCCGCTGGATCCCGAGCAACTGTTCAATCGCTCGCAGATGATTCAGCAACTGTCGGTGCTCGACAGTCAGGTGACCTTGCAGCCGCTGAATCAAGCGCCGATGACCTTCACCTACGTCGGCCTCAACCTGAAAACCGGGGCCAGTCGTCAGCGTCTCGATGCGCGGTTGACCTTGCCTGACGGGCAGCCGGTGGCCATGAGTCTGCGCACGCGGATCCGTCCCACGCAGTTGCCGGACAGCTCGGTGGAGGGCTATGTCAGCCTGCCGCAAAGCGACTGGTCGAAGTGGCTGCCCGAGCGTTTGACCCAACAGTGGAATTTTTCCGAGATCAAGGCCGGTGGCGAGCTCTGGGTCAACTGGAATGACGGTGCCCTGCAGAGCGCCGTCATTCGTTTGAACGCGCCACAACTGACCGGCGCCTACGCCGAGCGCAAGCCGATCCGGATCAACAACCTGGCGCTCAACGGTTATTACCAGCGCGACGATGACGGCGCGACGGTTACCCTCGACTCACTGGCGATGAATTTCGGCGAGACCCGCTGGGAATCCCATGTGCAGCTCAAGCAGACGGCGGCCACTGATAAAGTCGAAGAACTCTGGCATTTGCAGGCTGACCGTTTCGATCTGACGCCGATCACCCCGTTGCTGAATGCGCTGGGGCCGCTGCCGGAAGGTTTCGCCACTGTCGTCGACCACTTGAAGGTGACGGGTGGGCTGCGCAACGTGCTGCTGGATTTTCGTCCCAATGCCACCGACGGCTCGAAATTCAGCTTCGCGGCCAATCTGGATCAAGTCGGTTTCGATGCCTATCACGGTGCTCCGGCAGCGCGCAACGTCAGTGGCAGCCTCAGCGGCAACCTCGACGGTGGCGAATTGCGCATGGACAGCAAGGATTTCGTCCTGCACCTCGACCCGATTTTCGCTAAGCCATGGCAATACATTCAGGCCAACGCCCGGTTGACCTGGAAACTCGACAAAGACGGTTTCACCCTGATCGCGCCATACCTGAAGGTGTTGGGCGAGGAAGGCAAGATTGCCGGCGACTTCCTGATCCGCCTGCACTTCGATCATACCCAGGAAGACTACATGGACCTGCGTGTCGGTCTGGTCGATGGCGACGGTCGTTACACCGCCAAATACCTGCCCGAAGTCCTCAGCCCCGCCCTCGACGAGTGGCTGCGCACGGCGATCCTCAAGGGCGCGGTGGACCAGGGCTTCTTCCAGTACCAAGGCTCGCTGAGCAAAAACGCCAAGGACGTTGATCGCAGCATCAGTCTGTTCTTCAAGGTGCATGACGCCGAGCTGGCGTTCCAGCCGGGCTGGCCGCATGTGAGCAAGGTCAGCGGCGACGTGTTCATCGAGGACAGCGGTGTGCGCATCGTGGCCGACAAGGGCCAGTTGCTCGACACCCAGGTCAGCGATGTTTTCGTCAACATTCCCCATGTGCCGGCCGGGCAGCATACGCATCTGTTCCTTGACGGCGGGTTTGCCGGCGGGCTGGGCGATGGCCTGAAAATTCTGCAGACCGCACCGATTGGCACCGGCGAGACCTTTGCCGGGTGGGAAGGCGAGGGCGATCTGCAGGGCAAGGTCAAACTCGACATTCCGCTGGAAAAGGGCGATCTGCCGAAGATCCTCGTCGACTTCAAGACCGCCAATGCGCGCCTGAAACTGGCCGAGCCGAAGCTTGAACTGAGTCAGCTCAAGGGTGATTTCCGCTTCGACAGCGCCAAGGGGCTGAGCGGGCAGAACATCGCTGCCAGGGCTTTCGACAAGCCCGTGACCGCACAGATTTTCGCCGATGGCAGCCCGAACAAGCTCAAGACCCGGGTCGCGGCCTCCGGGCAGGTCGAGGTCAAGAAACTCACCGACTGGCTGGGGGTGACCCAGCCGTTGCCGGTATCCGGGACCATTCCTTATCAGTTGCAGGTGAACCTGGACGGTACCGACAGTCAACTGACGGTCAGTTCCAGCATGAAAGGCGTCGCGGTGGATCTGCCGGCGCCGTTTGGCATGTCGGCCGAGCAGGGGCGCGACACGGTGTTCCGCATGACCTTGCAGGGCCCGGAGCGGCGCTACTGGGTCAGTTACGATCAACTGGCCAGCTTCACCTTCGCCGCGCCGCCGAGCAATATCGCCGATGGTCGGGGCGAATTGTTTCTCGGCACCGGCGACGCGGTCTTGCCGGACGCCAAGGGCTTGCGCATACGCGGTGTGCTATCGGAACTTGACGTCGCGCCGTGGCAGGATCTGGTCAATAAATACGCCGGCAACGATCCGGGTGGCAGCGCCAGGCAACTGCTCAACAGTGCCGATTTCAAGGTGGGCAAGCTCACTGCATTCGGCACCACGCTCGATCAGGCTGCGGTGCAAGTCAATCGCAAGCCGTGGGCCTGGAACCTGTCGCTCGACAGCCAGCAGGCCAAGGGTTCGGCCAGCCTTCCCGATGCCAAAGGCGCACCGATTGCGGTCAATCTGCAATACGTGCGGCTGCCGGCGCCGGATCCGACGGTGCAGGCTGACGAGAATTCGCCCGACCCACTGGTTTCCGTCGACCCAACGAAGATTCCCGCGCTGGATATCACCATCAATCAGTTGTATCTGGGCCAGGATCTGGTCGGAGGCTGGTCGATGAAGGTGCGCCCGACCGCCAAAGGCATCGCCTTGAACAACCTCGACATGGGCCTCAAGGGCATCCTGTTGCAGGGTAACGGCGGCTGGGAAGGTACACCGGGCTCGACCAACAGTTGGTTCAAGGGCCGGATCAGCGGCAAGAACCTCGCCGATGTGCTCAAGGGCTGGGGCTTCGCACCGAGCGTGACCAGCGAAGAATTTCACATGGACGTCGATGGCCGCTGGCCTGGTTCGCCGGCATGGCTGGCGACCAAACGTTTCTCCGGCACGCTGGATGCATCGCTCAATAAAGGTCAGTTCGTCGAAGTCGAGGGCGGCGCGCAGGCGCTGCGGGTGTTCGGTCTGCTCAACTTCAACTCCATTGGCCGCCGCCTGCGACTGGACTTCTCCGACTTGTTTGGCAAAGGCTTGAGCTACGACCGGGTCAAGGGTTTGCTGGTGGCCAACGCCGGTGTGTATGACACTCGCGAGCCGATCCGCCTGACCGGGCCGTCGAGCAACATTGAACTCAACGGCACGCTGGACCTGGTCCGTGAGCAGGTCGATGCGAAATTGCTGGTGACATTGCCGGTGACCAACAACCTGCCGATTGCCGCGCTGATTGTCGGCGCGCCGGCCGTCGGCGGGGCATTGTTCCTGATCGACAAGTTGATCGGTGACCGCGTGGCGCGCTTCGCCAGCGTCAAATACACCGTCAAAGGCCCGTGGAAAGAGCCGAAAATCACCTTTGACAAGCCTTTTTGAACAGCCACATCCCAAGCCTATGGAGTAGCATGGCCGCATACCTGTTGCGGAGTGCGCCATGTCTTTAGCGGTGATTCAAATGGTCAGCCAGAGCGATGTACTGGCCAATCTGGCCCAGGCCCGACGCCTGCTCGAGCAGGCTGCGGCCGGCGGCGCGAAGCTGGCAGTGCTGCCGGAAAACTTCGCCGCCATGGGCCGTCGCGACATTGCCGACATCGGCCGCGCCGAAGCGCTCGGCGAAGGCCCGATCCTGCCATGGTTGAAACAGACCGCCCGCGACCTCAAGTTATGGATAGTGGCCGGCACGTTGCCGTTGCCGCCGCTTGGGCAGCCGGATGCCAAGTCCCACGCCTGTTCGCTGCTGGTCAATGATCAGGGTGAAACCGTTGCGCGGTATGACAAGTTGCACCTGTTCGATGTCGATGTGGCGGACAATCGCGGGCGGTATCGCGAATCCGATGACTATGCTTATGGCAGCGGCGTCGTGGTGGCGGATACGCCGGTGGGCCGAGTCGGTCTGACGGTGTGTTACGACCTGCGCTTTCCCGAGCTGTACAGCGAATTGCGCGCGGCCGGTGCCGAGTTGATCACCGCTCCATCGGCATTTACGGCAGTGACCGGTGCGGCGCATTGGGACGTGCTGATTCGCGCCCGGGCCATCGAGACTCAGTGTTATGTGTTGGCGGCAGCACAGGGCGGGACCCACCCGGGACCGCGGGAAACCTTCGGTCACGCGGCGATCATCGATCCGTGGGGCCGTGTGCTGGCGCAACAGGATCAAGGCGAAGCGGTGTTGTTGGCCGAACGCGACAGTGATGAACAAGCGTCTATCAGGGCGCGAATGCCGGTGACGAATCATCGGCGGTTTTTCTCGCAGGGCGCACAGCGACCTGCTTCAGAACATGAATTTAAGGCGTAAACCTATGAGCGAGTTGTTGTCCTCAGTCAGTGATCACCTGTTGGCGCCCGGCGGCGTGACGATCGAGAGCCTGCAAGGCGTGCTCGGCGACCTGGCCGGCCCGGGCATCGATGCTGCCGACCTGTATTTTCAGGGCCAGATCTCCGAGTCGTGGTCGCTGGAAGACGGAATCGTCAAGGAAGGCAGCTTCAACCTCGACCAGGGTGTCGGCGTGCGTGCGCAGTCCGGGGAGAAGACCGGTTTTGCCTACAGCAACGCGATCACCCTCGAAGCCCTCGGCGCTGCGGCCCGTGCCGCGCGTTCGATCTCCCGCGCCGGGCAGAACGGTACGGTGCAGGCGTTCACCACCCAGGATGTCGCGCAGTTGTATGCACCGGACAACCCGCTGGAAGTGCTGAGCCGTGCCGAAAAAGTCGAGCTGCTCAAGCGCATCGACGTTGCCACGCGCGCCCTCGATCCGCGAATTCAGCAGGTCAGTGTGAGCATGGCCGGGGTCTGGGAGCGGATTCTGGTGGCGTCCACCGACGGTGGTCTGGCCGCCGATGTGCGTCCGCTGGTGCGTTTCAACGTCAGCGTGATCGTCGAGCAGAATGGCCGTCGCGAGCGCGGCGGACATGGCGGTGGCGGGCGGACCGACTATCGCTATTTCCTCGCCGAAGACCGCGCCATGGGCTATGCCCGTGAAGCGCTGCGTCAGGCACTGGTGAACCTGGAAGCGATCCCGGCGCCGGCCGGTACGTTGCCGGTGGTGTTGGGGTCGGGCTGGTCCGGCGTGCTGCTGCACGAAGCGGTCGGCCACGGTCTGGAAGGCGACTTCAACCGCAAGGGCAGCTCTGCCTACAGCGGGTGCATGGGTGAAATGGTTGCCTCCAAGCTGTGCACTATCGTCGATGACGGCACTCTGAGTGGTCGTCGCGGCTCGCTGAGCGTCGACGACGAGGGCACTCCGACCGAGTGCACTACGCTGATCGAAAACGGCGTGCTCAAGGGCTACATGCAGGACAAGCTCAACGCGCGCCTGATGGGCGTGGCCCGTACTGGTAACGGTCGTCGCGAGTCCTACGCGCATCTGCCGATGCCGCGCATGACCAACACCTACATGCTCGGTGGCGAAAGCGATCCGGCGGAAATCATCGCCTCGGTGAAGAAAGGCATCTACTGCGCCAACCTTGGCGGCGGTCAGGTCGACATCACCAGCGGCAAGTTCGTGTTCTCCACCAGCGAGGCCTACTTGATCGAGGACGGCAAGATCACTGCGCCGGTCAAAGGCGCGACGTTGATCGGCAACGGCCCTGAAGCGATGAGCCGGGTGTCGATGGTCGGTAACGATCTGGCGCTGGACAGCGGTGTGGGCACATGTGGCAAGGATGGACAGTCGGTGCCGGTGGGTGTCGGTCAGCCAACATTGAAGATCGATGCGATCACCGTGGGTGGCACGGGCGCATAAAAGGGGATGGAGCTGCGGGTGGCGCACAGTGCGGCCACCCGATGGCGAATATCAACGCAGGCCGCGTTGGGTATCGTCCAGCTCACGGATGTACTTGAAGATCTTGCGGCTGGAAGCAGGAGGTTTGTTTTGCGCAACCTCGTGCTGAGCCTGACGGATCAGGGAACGCAATTGCTGGCGATCGGCGTCCGGGTACTCGACGACGAATTTCTCCAGCACGGCATCGTCACCGGCGATCAGGCGGTCACGCCAGCGTTCGAGGTTGTGGAAACGCTCGTTGTACTGACGGGTGGAGGCATCGAGTTGATCGAGCAACGTCAGAATCGCGTCAGTGTCCTGATCGCGCATCAGTTTGCCGATGAACTGCAGGTGCCGTTTACGCGCGATGTTCGCGGTGTGCTTGGGCGCATCGGCCAGGGCCCGGCGCAAAGCGTCGGTCAATGGCAGTTTTGCCTGCAAGTCGGGCTTGAGTGTTGTAAGGCGCTCGCCAAGGTCAACCAGAGCATGCAGCTCGCGTTTGACCTGAGATTTGCTTTTTTCTCCCGTATCGAGGGAGTCGTCGTAAGAATCAACCATGGTGGCAGTCCGCAAAGAAACGCCGCCATGATAACCAGTCGGGGGCCGCTTGTCCGGCCCGGTCGCTCGATGACCCCAGCCGAAAGCAGAATTTGAGTGGAGATGAGCATGAGTGCAGTTCAAAGCGTCGGCCCGCAAGCATTGCCGGCACTGCAGGAACAGGTCGAGCAGATCATCGCCGAAGCCAAGCGTCAGGGCGCCAGTGCCTGCGAAGTAGCGGTGTCGCTGGAGCAGGGTTTGTCGACATCGGTGCGCCAGCGTGAGGTCGAGACGGTCGAGTTCAACCGCGATCAGGGCTTTGGCATTACTCTGTACGTGGGGCAGCGCAAAGGCTCGGCCAGCACGTCCGCCACCGGGCCGGATGCGATTCGCGAGACGGTTGCTGCGGCACTGGCAATCGCCAAACACACCTCTGAAGACGAAGCCTCTGGCCTGGCCGATGCGGCACTGATGGCCAAGGATCAGCAGGATTTCGACCTGTTCCATGAATGGGACATCACCCCGGAACAAGCCATCGAGAAGGCGTTGCTCTGTGAAGCGGCCGCGTTCGATGCCGATGCGCGGATCAAGAATGCCGACGGCACCACGCTCAGCACCCATCAGGGCTGCCGTGTGTATGGCAACAGCCACGGTTTTGTCGGTGGTTATGCGTCGACCCGGCACAGCCTCAGCTGCGTGATGATCGCTGAAGCCGACGGCCAGATGCAGCGTGATTACTGGTATGACGTCAATCGTCAGGGCAGTCTGCTCGCAGACCCGGTGAGTATCGGCCAGCGTGCCGCGCAACGGGCGGCGAGCCGTCTGGGCGCACGTCCGGTGCCGACCTGCGAAGTGCCGGTGCTGTTCTCCGCTGAGCTGGCCGGGGGCTTGTTCGGCAGCTTCTTGTCGGCGGTGTCTGGCGGCAGTCTGTACCGCAAATCGTCGTTCCTGGAAGGCACGCTAGGGCAGAAGCTGTTTCCGGAGTGGCTGACGATCGACGAACGTCCACACCTGATGCGCGCCATGGGCAGTGCGTCCTACGACGGTGATGGCCTGGCGACCTACGCCAAACCGTTCGTCGAGAAGGGCGAGCTGGTGTCGTACATCCTCGGCACGTACTCCGGGCGCAAACTCGGCATGCCGAGCACCGCCAACGCCGGCGGCGTGCACAACCTGTTCGTGACGCACGGCGATGAAGATCAGGCGGCGCTGCTGCGCCGTATGGGTCGTGGGCTGTTGGTCACCGAATTGATGGGCCATGGCTTGAACATGGTCACCGGCGACTATTCGCGCGGGGCGGCAGGTTTCTGGGTCGAGAACGGCGAAATCCAGTTCGCGGTGCAGGAAGTGACCATCGCCGGCAACATGCGCGACATGTTCAAGCAGATCGTCGCGGTCGGTAATGATCTGGAACTGCGCAGCAACATTCGTACAGGCTCGGTGCTGATCGAGCGGATGACGGTAGCGGGCAGCTAACCTCAGCCGTCACAAAACAAGGCGCGCCACCTCAACGGGTGGCGCGCCTTTTTTATTGGCCCCACACAAAACCATGTGGGAGCGAGCCTGCTTGCGAAAGTGATTTAACTGCCGATCGCAGTGGTGACTGACACGACGCCTTCGCGAGCAGGTTCGCTCCCACAATGGACTCTGCGTAACTCGGTACTCTTGTTTTGGTTCTCATTATCATTTAATAATAAATCTCATCTCCGAACGAGTCCCGGATCATGAGTTCTGCCTTGCACGAGCAGCCATACCTCGAAAGCTGGCGCTGGATGAGTCGCCAGATCCGTTGCGCGATGGATCCTGACGAACCGCGCCTGATCGAACATTACCTGGCCGAAGGCCGTTATCTCGCCTGCTGCACGGCGACGTCTCCCTGGAACATCGCTGAAACTTCCTTCCGTCTGCTACTCGACACGGCCACCGACATCGCGTTGCCGTGGCACTGGCGCAGCCTCTGTCTTGATCAAGCCTGGCGCCCGTTGCGTGAAATGGAGCGCCTGTCGCGGTGCAACTGCCGGCTCCAGCGTTGGCAGCGCTACACCTGGCAGCTCGCCACCTGCGAACTGCTTCCCTCGATTCCTCTTATTGAATTAGTCCAAGGATTTACCGATGACCAAGACACGTATTGAGCGCGACAGCATGGGCGAACTGCGGGTGCCGGTGGACGCTCTCTACGGCGCGCAAACCCAGCGCGCAGTGGATAACTTCCCGATCAGCGGCCAACCGATGCCGACCCAATTCATTCGCGCGCTGATCCTCGCCAAAGCCGCCGCTGCCCGGGCCAACGTCGAACTCAATCAGCTCAGCGCCGCACAAGGCAAGGCCATCAGCGACGCGGCGCAAGGCCTGCTCGAAGGCGATTTCATGCAGCATTTCCCGGTGGATATCTTCCAGACCGGTTCTGGCACCAGTTCCAACATGAACGCCAACGAAGTGATCGCGACCCTCGCCAGCCGTCTGCTCGACGAACCGCTCAATCCGAACGATCACGTCAACTGTGGCCAGAGCAGCAACGACATCATCCCGACCACCATCCACGTCAGCGCCGCCCTGGCCTTGCACGAACAACTGCTGCCAGCGCTGCTGCACCTGGTACAGGTGATCGAAAAGAAAGCCGGGCAAGTGCATCACCACATCAAAACCGGTCGCACCCACCTGATGGACGCGATGCCGGTGCGTATGAGCCAGGTGCTCAATGGCTGGGCGCAGCAGCTCAAGGCCAATATCGCTCACCTGCAGGATTTGTTGCCGAGCCTGCAGTCGCTGGCGCAGGGCGGTACGGCAGTTGGCACCGGGATCAATGCGCATCCTGAGTTCGCCGCGCGTTTCAGCCGCCAATTGAGCCAACTGACGAATGTGCAGTTCACTCCGGGCAAGGATCTGTTCGCCCTGATCGGTTCGCAGGACACCGCCGTCGCCGTCTCTGGGCAGCTCAAGGCCACCGCTGTGTCGCTGATGAAAATCGCCAATGACCTGCGCTGGATGAACTCGGGCCCGCTCGCCGGTCTCGGAGAAATCGAACTTGAGGGCCTGCAACCGGGTTCGTCGATCATGCCGGGCAAGGTCAATCCGGTGATCCCGGAAGCCACCGCGATGGTCGCCGCGCAAGTCATCGGCAATGACTCGGTGATCACCATCGCCGGGCAGTCGGGCAACTTCGAGCTGAACGTGATGTTGCCGATCATCGCCCAAAACCTGCTGAGCAGCATCGAATTGCTGGCCAATTCCAGTCGCTTGCTCGGTGACAAAGCCATCGCCAGCTTCAAGGTCAATGAGTCGCGGCTCAAGGAAGCGTTGTCGCGCAACCCGATTCTGGTGACCGCGCTCAACCCGATCATCGGCTACCAGAAAGCCGCGCAAATCGCCAAGCAGGCCTACAAACAGGGGCGCCCGGTGATCGACGTTGCACTGGAGCACACCGACCTGTCCCGCAGCCAGCTGGAAGAGTTGCTCAATCCCGAGAAACTCACCGCCGGCGGCGTGTAAATCCCGCAACCGCTTTGGAGGTTCACCATGGAGCACTGGAAACGCACGATCGAACGGGCCAATCGCTGCTTCATGCTCGGCGAGCTGATCGATGCCCGCGAGGCTTACCTGCAAGCCTTGGCCCTGGCGCAAGTGTTGTTCGAACGCTGGGCCGATGCTGACGAAGCGGTGGCGGCCTGCGTCATCTCCCACCACAACCTGGCGGATCTGCACTTGCGCCTGAACCAGCCGGAGGAAAGCGCCGAGTACCTCTGCGCGATCCATCATCGGCTGCTGGAGACCATGCAGGACGAGCGCTTGCGCCCGGCCCTGCGTGAAGCGGCGCTGCGCCAGAGTAGCAAGACCTACGTCGAGCTGCTGAGTTTCATCAGCGAGCACGGCGAATACCCGCGCACGCAACGCCTGCTGCACCCGGATACCGGCAATGCGCGCCGCGCGTCAGCCGCACATCACCATGGAGTTCACTGAAATGGCTTTTACCTTGCCTGCCTTGCCGTACGCCTATGACGCCCTGGAACCGCATATCGATGCGCAAACCATGGAAATTCACTACACCAAGCACCACCAGACCTATATCAACAACCTCAACGCGGCGGTCGAGGGCACTGAGTTTGCCGAGTGGCCGGTCGAGAAACTGGTCGCCAGCGTTCAGCAACTGCCGGAAAAACTTCGCGCCGCAGTGATCAACCAGGGCGGCGGACACGCCAACCATTCGCTGTTCTGGGAAGTCATGGTGCCCAACGGCGGCGGCAAGCCGGACGGTGCGCTGGCCATGGCGATCGATGCACAACTGGGCGGCCTCGACAGTTTCAAGGAAGCGTTCACTAAAGCCGCGCTGACCCGTTTTGGCAGTGGTTGGGCCTGGCTCAGCGTGACGCCGGACAAGCAACTGGTGGTGGAAAGCAGCGGTAACCAGGACAGCCCGTTGATGAACGGTAATACGCCGATTCTCGGTCTGGACGTCTGGGAGCACGCCTACTACCTGCGTTATCAGAACCGTCGGCCGGAGTACATCAACGCGTTCTACAACGTGATCAATTGGCCGGAAGTCGCTGCGCGTTATCAGGCCGCACTGGTTTAAGTCTTCTATAAAAACAATCCAAGGCAGGCTATGGGCACTGAAACACTGGCGATCGGCGGTGGGCGCATGTTTCGTTACGCGGTCGGGTCGCTGTTGCTGCTGGCGGGCATGACCTTGCTGGCGGCGCACGGGCTGGAATGGCTGGATCTGGAGCCGAGGCTTTCCCGGGCGTTGCAAGGCGGGGCGATCTGCGCCCTCGGCACGGCGCTCGGGGCGGTGCCGGTGCTGGTGATCCGGCGCATGCCGCAGATGCTCAGCGATACTCTGCTGGGGTTTGGCGCCGGGGTGATGCTGGCCGCCACGGCGTTTTCGCTGATCGTGCCAGGCATCGCCGCCGCGCAAAGCCTGGGCATGACCCCGTGGGGCGCCAGTGGTCTGATCTGCCTGGGCATCATGCTCGGTGCGTTCGGCCTGTACCTGGTGGATCTGCGGTTGTCCGGCGCTTCACCGGAAATGCTTGTTGGCACCCTTGAGCACCCGGTGATTCCACCAAGAATCTGGCTGTTCGTCTTCGCGATCATTGCCCACAACATTCCCGAAGGCATGGCAGTCGGTGTGTCGGCCGGTGGTGGCATGGTCGACGCGGACAGTCTGGCGATGGGCATTGCCTTGCAGGATGTGCCGGAGGGGTTGGTGATTGCGCTGGTGCTGGTCGGGGCGGGGATGTCGCGGGTCAAGGCGTTCTTGATCGGCGCGGCGTCAGGTCTGGTCGAGCCGGTGTTTGCGTTGCTGTGTGCGTGGCTGGTCAGCCTGGCAGAGCTGTTACTGCCGTTGGGGCTGGCGCTGGCGGCGGGAGCGATGTTGCTGGTGGTGACTCATGAAGTGATCCCCGAGTCGCGACGCAATGGTCATGACAAGCTCGCCAGTCTTGGCTTGCTGATCGGCTTCTGTCTGATGATGGTGATGGATACAGCATTGGGCTGAAGTTTAGAAAGGGAGCAAGCAAGCTCCCTCTCTACACGGAGTCAACCACCTTCGTCGAAGTAGTTGTTGATCAACGCCACCAGTGCATCCAGCGCTTCCTGTTCCTGATGGCCTTCAGTACTCAGATAGATTTTCGTGCCCTTGCCGGCGGCGAGCATCATCATCGCCATGATGCTTTTGCCGTCCACCGTGGCTTCAGGGGTGCGACCCACTCTGATGGTGCAATCCGGGTACTGGCCTGCCACGCCAACGAACTTGGCCGACGCGCGGGCGTGCAAGCCCAGTTTGTTGATGATTTCGATTTCCAGAGCAGGCATCGCGGTGTGAATCCTTTAAGTGAGGTCGCGGTGGCGAACCTGGACGTTCTTCAGGGTTTTCTGCAGGGCCTGACCCAGGCGTTCGGTCAGGTAAACGGAGCGGTGATGCCCGCCGGTGCAGCCAATGGCAATGGTGACGTAGGCGCGATTGCTCGCGGCAAAGCGCGGCAGCCATTTATTCAGGTAGCCGAAGATGTCCTGATACATCTCTTCGACTTCCGGCTGCGCCGCCAGGTATTCGGCGACCGGTGCATCAAGACCCGATTGTGCGCGAAGTTCCGGCTTCCAGTACGGGTTGGGCAGGCAGCGTACGTCGAACACCAGATCGGCATCCACCGGCATGCCGCGCTTGAAGCCGAACGACTCGACCAGAAAGGCCGTACCCGGCTCCGGCTGGTTCAGCAGGCGCAGCTTGATGGTGTCGCGCAACTGGTACAGATTCAGATTGGTGGTGTTGACCTTGAGGTCGGCCAGGTCGGCGATCGGGCCGAGCAGGGCGGTTTCGTCGTTGATTGCTTCGGCCAGCGAGCGATTGGCGGTACTCAGTGGATGGCGCCGACGGGTTTCCGAGAAACGCTTGAGCAGGGTTTCCTCATCGGCATCCAGATAGAGCACATCGCACTGGATATGGCGGCTGCGGACTTCCTCCAAAAGCTCGGGGAAGCGCGACAAATGGCTTGGCAGGTTGCGGGCATCGATCGAGACGGCTACCAGCGGCTGGGCCAGCTCGGTGTGAACCAGAGCGCGCTCGGCCAATTCAGGCAGCAGGCCGGCCGGCAGGTTGTCGATGCAGTAGTAGCCGTTGTCCTCAAGGACATCCAGGGCGGTACTTTTACCCGAGCCGGAACGGCCGCTGACGATGATCAAACGCATGATTAATGACCGTTTTGCTCGCTCAGGACAACCTGATACAAGGCTTCGTTACTCGGTGCGCTGCGCAGTTTTTCGCGCACTTCCTTGCGATCGAGCATGCTGGCGATCTGGCGGAGTAATTCCAGGTGAGCATCGGTGGCCGCTTCCGGGACCAGCAGGACAAACAGCAGGTCAACCGGTGCGCCGTCGATTGCATCGAAATCGATGGGGGCGTCAAGGTGCATCAATGCGCTGATGGGCGCTTCGCAGCCTTTGAGACGACAGTGGGGAATGGCGATGCCGTTGCCGAAACCGGTAGAGCCGAGTTTTTCTCGGGCGATCAGCGCTTCGAAGACATCCTGCATCTCCAGATCCGGCACTTCGCGGGCGATCAGGTTGGCAATCTGTTCGAGGGCTTTCTTTTTACTGCCGCCCGGCACGTTCACCAGGGAACGGCCGGGGGTCAGGATACTTTCAAGTCGGATCATGGGTTGGGGGTGTTAACGACCTGTTGCGCCCTGGAGGAGGCTCTGGGTCTTTTCCTTATGCTTTTTGAGTTGGCGATCCAGCTTGTCGGTCAGTGAGTCGATCGCAGCATACATGTCGGTATCTTCTGCGTTGGCGACCACTTCGCTGCCGGGAATATGCAAGGTGGCTTCGATTTTCTGCTTCAGTTTTTCGACACACATCGTGACTTGCACGTTGGTGATCTTGTCGAAATGGCGCTCCAATCGTTCGAGTTTCTCGTTGATGTAGGTGCGCAGCGGTTCGGTCACTTCCAGTTGGTGTCCACTGATGTTGACTTGCATACAGCTTCTCCTTCGTTGCCAGTGCATAAAGCGGCAGGCTGGATAGCCTGCCACTGGAACGCTGTAACGTGGCTTACATCAACCGCTTGCGTTCGCTCGAAGGCGCGATCCCGAGGGATTCGCGGTACTTGGCGACGGTGCGGCGAGCCACCTGAATGCCTTGTGCCTCCAGTAAACCAGCGATTTTGCTGTCACTCAACGGCTTTTTCTGATTTTCCGCTGCAACCAGTTTTTTGATGATCGCGCGGATCGCCGTGGACGAGCATTCGCCGCCTTCGGAGGTGCTGACGTGGCTGGAGAAAAAGTATTTCAGCTCATAAATACCGCGTGGGGTATGCATGAATTTCTGCGTGGTCACCCGGGAAATCGTCGATTCGTGCATGCCCACCGCCTCGGCGATGTCGTGCAGGACCAACGGCTTCATGGCCTCGTCGCCATATTCCAGGAAGCCGCGCTGGTGCTCGACGATCTGGGTGGCCACCTTCATCAGGGTTTCATTGCGGCTTTGCAGGCTTTTGATGAACCAGCGCGCTTCCTGCAGCTGATTGCGCATGAAGGTGTTGTCGGCGCTGGTGTCGGCACGGCGAACGAAACCGGCGTACTGAGCGTTGACCCGCAGGCGCGGCACCGATTCCTGGTTCAGTTCGACCAGCCAGCGTTCGTTGTCCTTGCGCACAATGACGTCGGGGACCACGTACTCGGCTTCGGTCGATTCGATCTGCGAACCCGGGCGCGGGTTGAGGCTTTGTACCAGTTCGATGATCTGGCGCAGCTCATCTTCCTTGAGCTTCATGCGCCGCATCAGTTGGCTGTAGTCGCGGCTGCCGAGCAGGTCGATGTAATCGCTGACCAGACGCTTGGCTTCGTTCAGCCACGGGGTCTTGGCCGGCAGTTGGCGCAGTTGCAGCAGCAGGCATTCGCCGAGGTTGCGGGCGCCGATGCCGGCCGGTTCGAACTGCTGGATGCGGTGCAGGACGGCTTCGATCTCGTCCAGCTCGATGTCGAGCTCCGGATCAAAGGCGTCGAGAATTTCTTGGAGGGTTTCGTCGAGGTAGCCCTGATTGTTGATGCAGTCGATCAGGGTCACGGCGATCAGGCGGTCGGTGTCGGACATCGGCGCCAGGTTCAATTGCCACAACAGATGGCTTTGCAGGCTTTCCCCGGCGGAGGTGCGGGTGGTGAAGTCCCACTCGTCATCATCGCTGCTGGGCAGGCTGCTGGCGCTGGTCTGGTAGACGTCTTCCCAGGCGGTATCGACGGGCAATTCGTTGGGGATGCGCTCGTTCCATTCGCCATCCTCCAGGTTGTCCACCGTCGGTGCGGTTTCCTGATAGGAGGGTTCCTGAATTTCGGTGTTGGGTTTTTGTTCGGCGTTGTCGGCCAAAGGATCGGAGTTGTCGAAGTCGTCGCCTTCTTCCTGGCGTTCGAGCATCGGATTGGATTCCAGGGCCTCCTGGATTTCCTGTTGCAGGTCCAGGGTCGACAATTGGAGCAGGCGGATGGCCTGTTGCAGCTGCGGTGTCATCGTCAGCTGCTGGCCCATTCTCAAGACTAGCGATGGTTTCATGGCAGGGGCTTAACACCTTATTCGCCGGCGCACATGCGCCATCCACTACAGGGCGCCGAAGCGCCAAACTTAAGCAAATTATATGCCTGAAACTGAAGTGTTTGCCTAGAGCGCTGTAACAATAAAAGCTTATAAAACTTTGTTGACGTATCGCCTCAAAGCGCGGTGAACATCTTTGAGGCGTCGTGTTTGCCTAGAGCGCTGTAACAATAAAAGCGTATAAAACTTCACTTCAACGCTACAGCACTCTGCCGGCTGGTCGAACTCAATCGCGCTTTAGAGGCGGAACTCGTGGCCCAGGTACACTTCCTTGACCAGATCGTTGGCCAGGATAGTCGCGGAATCACCTTCGGCAATCAGTTGACCGTCGTTGACGATGTAGGCGGTTTCGCAGATATCCAGGGTCTCACGCACGTTGTGGTCGGTGATCAGTACGCCGATGCCCTTGGCCTTGAGGTGGTGGATGATCTGCTTGATATCGCCGACCGAGATCGGGTCGACACCGGCGAACGGTTCGTCGAGCAGGATGAATTTCGGTGCGGTGGCCAGGGCGCGGGCGATTTCCACGCGGCGGCGCTCACCACCGGACAAACTCATGCCGAGGTTGTCGCGGATGTGGCTGATGTGGAATTCCTGCAGCAGGCTTTCCAGCTCCTTGCGACGACCGGCCTTGTCGAGTTCTTGACGGGTCTCGAGGATGGCCATGATGTTGTCGGCCACCGACAGCTTGCGGAAGATCGACGCTTCTTGCGGCAGATAGCCGATACCGGCCTTGGCGCGACCGTGCATTGGCTGATGGCTGACGTCCAGATCATCGATCAGCACGCGGCCCTGATCGGCCTGCACCAGGCCGACGATCATGTAGAAGCACGTGGTCTTGCCGGCACCGTTCGGGCCGAGCAGGCCGACGATCTGGCCGCTGTCGATCGACAGGCTGACGTCACGCACAACCTGGCGGCTTTTATAGGCCTTGGCCAGGTGCTGGGCTTTCAGAGTTGCCATTACTGGGCCTTCTCGTCGGTTTTCTTCTTCGGCTGGATCACCATGTCGATGCGCGGGCGCGTCTCGGTGACTTTATTGCCGGTAGCGCGGCCGGCGCTGGCCAGTTTTCTCACTGTGTCGTAGACAATTTTCTCGCCCAGGGTGGTGTTGTTGTCCTTGTCGACAACCTTGGCCTTGTCGATCAGCACGACACGGTTTTGCGCGGCGTGGTACTGGATCGTCACGCCCCAGCCCTGTACAGGCTTGGTGTCACCCTGGGTCTGCAGTTGCTCGAAGTAGGCAAGGTTGCCCACCGAGGTCACCACGTCGATGTCGCCGGTCGGGGTGCGGGTGATGGTGACCGTGTTGCCTTTAACGATCATCGAACCCTGGGTGATGATCACATCACCTTTATAGGTGGCGATGCCGTTCTTGTCGTCCAGTTGGGCGTCGTCGGCCTGGATGCGGATAGGTTGCTGCTGATCGTTCGGCAGAGCCCAGGCGCTCACGCTTCCCAGTGCTGCGCCCAGACTGAGCAAAATAGGGAGGGTTTTAACGAGCCTCATACTGTCCTCTTACGTTCGATTGCAGGTGTATCCTGCTTTCCTTCAAATACGCCTTCATTCCCACGCCAGTCGATACACCGCCAGCGCCGTCGATTCTAACGGGTTGCTCGGTCTGCGCATATTGCTGCTGAGGGAACACCGTCATGCGTGTGCTGGTGATCAGGGTGTCGCGGTTTTTTTCATCGGTGCGCTTGATACGTACCGAGTCGATCAGTTCTACCTGAGTTCCGTCAGGGTTCACTTCGCCGCGCTCGCTGGTCACGTGCCACGGAAACTCGGTGCCGCGGAACATGTTCAGATCAGGTTTGGTGACCAGGGTCACGTCCGTCGCTTTCAGGTGCTCGGCCTTGTCGGACGTCATCTCGTACTGCAGCTTGCCGTCCGGCAGATATTGCAGGGTATGCGTATTGGTCGCGTACCAGTCGATGGCCGTGTCTTCAACCTTGACCGGGGGTTTGTCGAGGAAGCGTTCCGGGCTGATGTTCCAGTAGCCGACCGCTGCAAACATTGCAGCGATGCAGCCGAACAGCAGGAAGTTGCGAAATTTTTTGCTAAACATGGCTTGGCTCACAGGTACGCGGCGTTGGCCGCATCGAGGCGGCCCTGGGCGCGCAGGATCAATTCGCAGAATTCGCGGGCGGCACCTTCGCCACCTCGGGCCCGAGTGACGCCATGGGCGTGCTCGCGCACGAAGTCGGCGGCATTGGCGACGGCCATGCCCAGACCTACGCGGCGGATCACCGGCAGGTCAGGCAGGTCGTCACCGAGGTAGGCGACCTGTTCATAGCTTAGGCCCAGTTGCTGCAGAAGACCGTCCAGAACCACCAATTTGTCTTCGCGGCCCTGAAACAGGTGCGGGATGCCGAGGTTCTTCGCCCGGCGCTCGACCACTGGAGTCTTGCGGCCGCTGATGATGGCGGTTTCGACGCCGGCGTTCATCAGCATTTTGATGCCTTGGCCGTCGAGGGTGTTGAACGTCTTGAATTCGCTGCCGTCTTCAAGGAAGTACAGGCGCCCGTCGGTGAGCACACCGTCAACGTCGAACACTGCCAGTTTGATCGCTTTGCCGCGCTGCAGCAGATCGGTCGTCATTACATCACTCCTGCACGCAGCAGATCGGAGAGGTTGAAGGCGCCGATCGGGCGATCTTCTTCGTCCACGACAACCAGTGCGTTGATTCGGTGGTCTTCCATGATTTTCAGCGCTTCGGCAGCGAGCATCTCCGGCCGTGCAGTCTTGCCGTGTGCGGTCATGACCTGGTCGATGGTGGCGCTACGGATGTCGATGCTGCGATCCAGCGTGCGACGCAAATCTCCGTCGGTGAAGATCCCGGCCAGTTTGCCGTCGGCTTCAAGGATCGCGGTCATGCCCAGGCCCTTGCGGGTCATTTCCATGAGTGCGTCCTTGAGCAGGGTGCCGCGCTGTACTTGCGGCAACTCCTGGCCGGCGTGCATGACGTTTTCCACTTTCAGCAGCAGGCGTCGGCCCAGTGCGCCGCCCGGGTGGGAAAATGCGAAATCTTCAGCGGTGAAGCCACGGGCTTCCAGCAGCGCCACGGCCAGGGCGTCGCCCATGACCAGCGCAGCGGTTGTCGAGGAAGTCGGCGCCAGATTCAGTGGGCAGGCTTCGTGCTCGACATGCACGTTGAGGTTGACTTCGGCGGCCTTGGCCAGCGGCGACTGCGGGTTGCCAGTCAGGCTGATCAGCTGGATGCCCAGGCGTTTGATCAGTGGCAGCAGGGTGACGATTTCGTTGGTCGAGCCGGAGTTGGACAGGGCCAGGATCACGTCGTCGCGGGTGATCATGCCCATGTCACCATGGCTGGCTTCAGCCGGGTGGACGAAAAACGCCGGGGTGCCGGTGCTGGCCAGAGTCGCGGCAATCTTGTTGCCAATGTGCCCGGACTTGCCCATGCCCACCACGACCACACGGCCCTTACTGGCCAGAATCATCTCGCAAGCGCGTACGAAATCGGCGTCGATATGGGGCAACAAGCCTTGTACGGCTTCCACTTCGAGGCGGATGGTGCGTTGTGCCGATTGAATCAGGTCGCTGGATTGGCTCATGTCAGAAATCGTATAGCCCGATGAAAAGGCGGCGATTATAGCGGTTATGTTGAAAAGCCTCACGCAAGTTCGTCGTGCTTTGTCATTCCTCGTAACCAAAACCCTGAAAAAGTGCCATCAGGCCTGTCATATCGCTGAACGTGGACGGGCATGGGCCTTGGGCGCTTGGCGTTTGCAGTGATATAGTTCGCCGCCAGTTCGGCCTGCCCGGGGGAGGTATGTGCTTTCCAAGGAAAGCCAGGCGTCCGAGTGAGAGGCTGCATCGCAAGGAGTTTAGATGAGTGCCGATAACGCCTACGCGGTCGAGCTGAAGGGAGTCTCCTTCAAGCGCGGTGCGCGCAGCATTTTCAATAACGTCGATATTCGCATCCCGCGCGGCAAGGTCACCGGCATCATGGGACCTTCCGGGTGCGGCAAGACCACGCTGCTGCGTTTGATGGGCGCGCAATTGCGTCCTTCCAGCGGGGAAGTCTGGGTCAACGGTCAGAACCTGCCGACGCTGTCGCGCAGTGATCTGTTCGATGCGCGAAAGCACATGGGCGTGCTGTTTCAGAGTGGCGCGCTGTTCACCGATCTCGATGTTTTCGAGAACGTCGCTTTCCCCCTGCGTGTTCATACCCAATTGCCGGATGAGATGATCCGCGACATCGTCCTGCTCAAATTGCAGGCGGTCGGGCTGCGCGGTGCGATCGAGCTGATGCCCGACGAGCTCTCGGGGGGCATGAAGCGTCGGGTCGCTTTGGCCCGTGCGATTGCACTCGATCCGCAGATTCTCATGTACGACGAGCCGTTCGTCGGTCAGGATCCAATCGCCATGGGCGTGCTGGTCCGCCTGATCCGTCTGCTCAATGATGCGCTGGGTATCACCAGTATCGTGGTCTCCCACGATCTGGCCGAAACCGCGAGCATCGCTGACTACATCTATGTAGTGGGTGATGGTCAGGTACTGGGGCAGGGCACGCCGGACGAGTTGATGAATTCGGATGAGCCGCGTATCCGCCAGTTCATGACCGGCAACCCCGATGGCCCGGTGCCGTACCATTTTCCAGCGACGGATTACCGCGCAGATCTTCTGGGGAAGCGCTGATGCGCAGAATTTCATTGATAGAACGCGTGCGCCGGTTTGGCGAGACGGCGATCGACGCCGTCGCGGTGTTTGGCCGCGCGACTTTGTTCCTGTTTCATGCCCTGCTTGGTCGCGGCGGCATCAGCGGCGGTTTCGGCCTGCTGGTCAAACAGCTGCATTCGGTCGGTGTCATGTCGCTGGTGATCATCGTCGTGTCCGGGATATTCATCGGCATGGTGCTGGCGCTGCAGGGCTTCAGTATTCTGTCGAGCTACGGTTCGGAGCAGGCGGTGGGGCAGATGGTGGCCCTGACGTTGCTGCGTGAACTGGGTCCGGTGGTGACGGCATTGCTGTTTGCCGGGCGTGCAGGTTCGGCGCTGACGGCTGAAATCGGCAACATGAAGTCCACCGAACAGCTTTCCAGCCTGGAAATGATCGGTGTCGATCCGCTCAAGTACATTATTGCCCCGCGTCTGTGGGCCGGTTTCATTTCCCTGCCGGTGCTGGCGATGATTTTCAGCGTGGTGGGTATCTGGGGCGGTTCGTGGGTGGCTGTCGACTGGCTCGGAGTGTATGAAGGCTCCTACTGGGCGAACATGCAAAACAGCGTGAACTTCACTAGCGATGTGCTCAACGGCGTCATCAAAAGTATCGTTTTCGCCTTCGTCGTGACCTGGATCGCCGTATTCCAAGGCTATGACTGTGAGCCCACTTCCGAGGGCATCAGTCGCGCCACCACCAAGACCGTGGTATTCGCCTCGCTGGCAGTACTGGGCCTGGACTTTATTCTGACCGCTTTGATGTTTGGAGATTTCTGATGCAAAACCGCACCCTGGAAATCGGTGTCGGCCTGTTCCTGCTGGCAGGGATCCTGGCCTTGTTGCTGCTTGCTCTGCGGGTCAGTGGCCTGTCTCCGACTTCGACCACTGACACGTATAAACTTTACGCCTACTTCGACAATATCGCCGGTTTGACGGTCAGAGCCAAAGTGACCATGGCCGGTGTGACGATCGGCAAGGTCACGGCAATCGATCTGGATCGCGACAGCTTCACCGGTCGGGTAACCCTGCAAGTGGATAAAAAGGTCGACAACCTGCCGACCGACTCCACAGCGTCTATCCTGACCGCTGGCCTGTTGGGCGAGAAGTACATCGGTATCAGCGTGGGCGGGGAAGATACCCGCCTGAAGGATGGTGGAACCATCCACGACACGCAGTCGTCTCTGGTACTGGAAGACCTGATCGGTAAATTCCTGCTCAATACCGTTAGCAAAGACGCCAAATGAGGAGCTTTTGAATGATCTCTACCTTGCGACGTGGCCTGTTGGTGTTGCTCGCGACACTGCCACTGCTGGCCAACGCTGCGCCTGGGCAGTCGGCGCACGAACTGGTTCAGGACACCACGAACCGGATGCTGGCCGATCTGTCGGCCAATAAAGCGAAGTACAAGCAGGATCCGGCTGACTTCTATGCCGCGCTGAACACTATTGTCGGTCCGGTGGTCGATGCCGAAGGCATTTCCAAAAGCATCATGACGGTCAAGTATTCGCGCAAGGCCACCCCTGCGCAGATGCAGACCTTCCAGGAAAACTTCAAGAAAGGCCTGTTCCAGTTCTATGGCAACGCCTTGCTCGAGTACAACAACCAGGGCATCACGGTTGATCCTGCCAAGGATGAGTCGGGCGATCGCACCAGCGTCGGCATGACCGTCAAGGGCAGCAACGGCGCGATCTACCCTGTGCAGTACACGCTGGAGAAGATCAACGGCGAGTGGAAGCTGCGCAACGTGATCATCAACGGCATCAACATCGGCAAGCTGTTCCGTGATCAGTTCGCGGATGCGATGCAGCGCAATGGCAACGATCTGGACAAGACCATCAACGGTTGGGCTGGTGAAGTCGCCAAGGCCAAGGAAGAAACCGACAAAGCTGCCGCGAAGCCAGCGCAATGAATGAGGCGGCAGTTCGTATGAGTGATGTCGACGAGCTATTGCTCAGCGGAGTGCTGGACTACCGCACAGGTCCCGACCTGCGCAAGGAAGGCCAGGCGCTGATCAAGTCCAGCAAGGCTGCTACGCTTGTGATCGATTGTTCGGCTGTGAAGAAGTCCAGCAGCGTTGGCTTGTCGTTGCTGCTGTGCTTCATGCGCGATGCCCAGGCGGCCGGCAAGGCCGTGAGCATTCGCGCGATGCCGGAAGACATGCGCGAAATCGCTCAGGTCAGTGAGCTGACCGAGTTGCTGGCGCACCCCTGAACCCGCATCGATAAAGAAGCCCCCCGTCAGAGTCCTGCCAATGCGGGGTTCGCAGGCGCGGGGCTTTTTTGTATGATGTCCGACCCGTGCGCACAGGGCGCCGATTGAGGTTGAGCATGCAGGCCGTAGAAGTGAAGAGCTTCCTTGAAGGGAAGCTGCCAGGAATTCAGGTAGAAGTTGAAGGCGAAGGCTGCAATTTCCAACTGAACGTGATTAGCGATGAACTGGCGGCGTTAAGCCCGGTCAAGCGTCAGCAGAGCATCTATGCCCATTTGAACCCTTGGATTGCTGATGGCAGCATCCACGCGGTCACTATGAAATTTTTCAGCCGCGCGGCCTGGGCCGAGCGCACCTGAGCCCTAGGGCGTCGAGATTCTTATGGATAAATTGATTATTACCGGTGGCGTTCGTCTTGATGGCGAAATCCGTATCTCCGGGGCGAAGAACTCCGCCCTGCCGATTCTGGCCGCCACTCTGCTGTGCGATGGCCCGGTGACCGTTGGCAACCTGCCGCACCTGCACGACATCACCACCATGATCGAGCTGTTCGGTCGCATGGGCATCGAGCCTGTGATCGACGAGAAGCTCAGCGTCGAAATCGACCCACGCACTATCAAGACCCTGATCGCACCGTACGAACTGGTGAAAACCATGCGTGCCTCGATCCTGGTACTGGGCCCGATGGTTGCCCGTTTCGGTGAAGCCGAAGTCGCACTGCCTGGCGGTTGCGCCATCGGTTCGCGTCCGGTCGACCTGCACATCCGTGGCCTCGAAGCCATGGGCGCGGTCATCGACGTCGAGGGCGGCTACATCAAGGCCAAGGCGCCTGAAGGCGGCCTGCGCGGCGCGAGTTTCTTCTTCGATACCGTCAGTGTGACCGGTACCGAGAACATCATGATGGCTGCTGCTCTGGCCAAAGGCCGCAGCGTGCTGCAGAACGCTGCGCGCGAGCCTGAAGTGGTTGACCTGGCGAACTTTCTCAACGCCATGGGCGCCAAGGTTTCCGGCGCCGGCACCGATACCATCACCATTGATGGCGTCGAGCGCCTGGGTTCGTGCTTCTATAAGGTCATGCCTGACCGTATCGAAACCGGCACCTACCTGGTGGCCGCTGCAGTCACCGGTGGCCGGGTGAAGGTCAAGGACACTGATCCGACCATCCTCGAAGCCGTTCTGGAAAAACTCCGCGAAGCTGGCGCTGAAGTCACCAGCGGTGAAGACTGGATCGAGCTGAACATGCACGGCAAACGCCCGAAAGCGGTCAACGTGCGCACTGCGCCGTACCCGGCGTTCCCGACCGACATGCAGGCCCAGTTCATCTCGCTCAACGCCATTGCCGAAGGCACCGGTGCGGTGATCGAGACGATCTTCGAAAACCGTTTCATGCACGTGTACGAGCTGCACCGCATGGGCGCCAAGATCCAGGTCGAAGGCAACACTGCCATCGTCACCGGTACTGAAGTCCTCAAGGGCGCGCCAGTGATGGCGACCGACCTGCGTGCTTCGGCCAGTCTGGTGATCTCGGCACTGGTTGCTGAAGGTGACACGCTGATCGACCGCATCTACCACATCGACCGTGGTTACGAGTGCATCGAAGAAAAACTGCAGATGCTGGGCGCCAAGATCCGTCGCGTTCCGGGTTAATCGCTGCATGCGGACACAGGGAAGTGTCCACTGAATTCGTTTCGAGTCGAGCCGGTCCCGGCTCGATGTGTGTCCGGCGTCGATTGCGACCGGACATGAGTACCTTGATAAGGACTGACGTTTCCCATGTTGACCATCGCACTGTCCAAGGGCCGCATCCTTGACGACACCCTGCCGCTTCTCGCCGAAGCGGGCATCGTGCCGACCGAGAATCCGGACAAGAGCCGCAAGCTGATCATCCCCACCACTCAGGATGACGTACGTCTGTTGATCGTGCGTGCCACCGACGTGCCGACCTATGTCGAGCATGGCGCGGCTGACCTCGGTGTCGCCGGTAAAGACGTGTTGATGGAATACACCGGTCAGGGCCTGTATGAGCCACTGGATCTGCAGATTGCCCAGTGCAAGCTGATGACCGCCGGCAAGATCGGTGCGCCGGAGCCCAAGGGCCGTCTGCGTGTGGCGACCAAATTCGTCAACGTGGCCAAGCGTTACTACGCCGAGCAGGGTCGTCAGGTCGACATCATCAAGCTCTACGGCTCGATGGAACTGGCGCCGCTGATCGGTCTGGCAGACAAGATCATCGACGTGGTCGACACCGGCAACACCCTGCGCGCCAACGGTCTGGAACCTCAGGAACTGATCGCCACGATCAGCTCGCGCCTGGTGGTCAACAAGGCTTCGATGAAGATGCAACACGCCCGAATCCAGGCGTTGATCGATACCCTGCGCAACGCAGTGGAATCGCGACACCGCGGCTGATTTACCTGCGCGACCCCAGGTCGCGCCGTCTATCCGCCTCATAGCCAGAATTCTCAGGTGCCCAAGCGGATCGAATGATAGTTTCGGGCGCCTGAGTTTTTCGCCATTCCTATGAGGCTCTCGCTATGACCGCACCGACTGCAATTCGCCGACTCAACGCTGCTGACCCGGATTTCGCGCATCATCTGGATCATCTGCTGAGCTGGGAAAGTGTGTCTGACGACTCGGTCAATCAGCGGGTGCTGGACATCATCAAGGCTGTGCGCGAGCGCGGTGACGCGGCGCTGGTCGAGTTCACCCAGAAGTTCGACGGCCTCGAAGTTGCCTCGATGGCTGACCTGATCCTGCCGCGCGAGCGCCTGGAACTGGCCCTGACTCGGATCACCGTGCCGCAGCGCGAGGCGTTGGAAAAAGCCGCCGCTCGTGTGCGCAGCTACCACGAAAAACAGAAACAGGACTCCTGGAGCTACACCGAGGCTGACGGCACGGTGCTCGGCCAGAAGGTCACGCCACTGGATCGTGCCGGTCTGTACGTGCCGGGCGGCAAAGCGTCGTACCCGTCGTCGGTGTTGATGAATGCGATTCCGGCCAAGGTCGCCGGTGTGACCGAAGTGGTCATGGTTGTGCCGACCCCGCGCGGTGAGATCAACGAACTGGTGCTGGCGGCTGCATGTATCGCCGGCGTTGACCGCGTGTTCACCATCGGTGGTGCACAAGCCGTCGCTGCGTTGGCCTACGGCACCGAAAGTGTGCCGAAAGTCGATAAGGTGGTTGGCCCGGGCAACATCTATGTCGCCACTGCCAAGCGTCACGTGTTCGGTCAGGTCGGCATCGACATGATCGCCGGCCCTTCGGAAATCCTCGTGGTGTGCGACGGCCAGACCGATCCGGACTGGATCGCCATGGACCTGTTCTCCCAGGCTGAACACGACGAAGATGCCCAGGCGATTCTGGTCAGCCCTGACGCCGAGTTTCTCGACAAGGTGGCCGCGAGCATCGACAAACTGCTGCCGACCATGGACCGCGCGACCATCATCGAAACCTCGATCAATGGCCGTGGTGCACTGATTCACGTTAAGGACATGGCGCAAGCCATCGAAGTCGCCAACCGCATCGCCCCGGAACACTTGGAGTTGTCGGTCGCTGACCCACAGGCCTGGTTGCCGCAGATCCGTCACGCCGGCGCGATCTTCATGGGCCGTCACACCTCGGAAGCGCTGGGCGATTACTGCGCGGGCCCGAACCACGTGTTGCCGACTTCCGGCACCGCGCGCTTCTCCTCGCCGTTGGGTGTGTACGACTTCCAGAAACGTTCGTCGATCATCTTCTGCTCCGAAGCCGGTGCTTCCGAGCTGGGCAAGACCGCTTCGGTGCTGGCCCGTGGCGAATCCCTGAGCGCGCACGCACGCAGCGCCGAATACCGCATCAAAGACGAAGACTTTCTTCAAGGGCAGGGGGAGTGAACATGAGTAAATTCTGGAGCCCGTTCGTCAAGGATCTGGTGCCGTACGTGCCGGGCGAACAGCCGAAACTGACCAGACTGGTCAAGCTCAACACTAACGAAAACCCATACGGCCCATCGCCAAAAGCTCTAGCGGCGATGCAGGTCGAACTGAATGACAACCTGCGCCTGTACCCGGACCCGAACAGCGATCTGCTGAAAACTGCGGTCGCCGAGTATTACGGCGTGCAGAGCAATCAGGTGTTCCTCGGTAACGGTTCGGATGAAGTGCTCGCGCACATTTTCCACGGTTTGCTGCAACACGATCAGCCGCTGCTGTTCCCGGACATCAGCTACAGCTTCTATCCGGTTTACTGCGGTCTGTACGGCATCAAGTTCGACGCGGTGCCGCTGGACGCACAGTTCCAGATCGACCCGACCGACTATGCCAAGCCGAACGGCGGGATCATTTTCCCTAACCCGAACGCCCCGACCGGTTGCCTGCTGGCGCTGGACGCGGTTGAACAAATCCTCAAGGCCAGCCCTGATTCAGTGGTTGTGGTGGATGAGGCGTACATCGACTTTGGCGGCGAAACGGCGATCAGCCTGGTGGACCGTTACCCGAACCTGCTGGTAACGCAGACCCTGTCCAAGTCGCGTTCGCTGGCTGGTTTGCGCGTTGGTCTGGCGGTAGGGCATCCGGACTTGATCGAGGCGCTGGAGCGAATCAAGAACAGCTTCAACTCTTATCCGCTGGATCGTCTGGCGATTGTCGGGGCTGCAGCGGCGTTCGAAGATCGTGAGTACTTCGACAAGACCTGCCGTCTGGTCATCGAGAGTCGTGAATGGGTGATCGCGCAGTTGCAGGCGAAAGGCTTTGAAGTGCTACCGTCGGCGGCGAACTTCATTTTCGCCCGGCATCCGCAACATGACGCAGCGGGCCTGGCGGCCAAGCTGCGCGAGCAAGGCGTGATTGTGCGGCACTTCAAGCAAGAGCGGATTGCGCAGTTCCTGCGGATTTCGATTGGTACGCCGGAGCAGAATCAGGCGCTGATCGACGGCCTCGGCGACCTCTAAGCAGCACTGAACCTGTGGGAGCGAGCCTGCTCGCGAAAGCGGTTTTTCATTCAACATCAATGCTGAATGTTTAGCCCCCTTCGCGAGCAGGCTCGCTCCCACATTGGTTTTTACTGGCGGCTTACTCTTCTTCTTTCACCGGCGCCGGAGGCGGACGCAGACCAATTTCAGCGGTCAGCTTCAGTTCTTTACCGTTGCGCATCACCTGAATGGTCACCTTGTCGGTCGGTTTGATCCGCGCCACCTGGTTCATCGAACGCCGACCATCGCCCGCCGGTTCACCGTCGATACTCAGAATCACGTCACCCAACTGCAGCCCGGCCTTCTGCGCCGGACCATCGCGGAAGATCCCCGCCACGACAATCCCCGGACGCCCGGACAAGCCAAACGATTCGGCCAGTTCCTGGGTCAGCGGTTGTACTTCAATGCCGAGCCAGCCACGAATCACCTGACCGTGCTCGATGATCGACTTCATCACTTCCATCGCCAGTTTCACCGGGATCGCGAAACCGATGCCCTGCGAGCCGCCGGACTTGGAGAAAATCGCGGTGTTGATGCCGGTGAGGTTGCCGTTGGCATCGACCAGCGCGCCGCCGGAGTTGCCCGGGTTGATCGCCGCGTCGGTCTGGATGAAATCTTCGTAGTTGTTCAGGCCTAACTGGTTACGCCCGGTGGCGCTGATGATGCCCATGGTCACGGTCTGGCCGACGCCGAACGGGTTGCCGATGGCCAGTGCGACGTCGCCGATGCGAATGTTGTCGGAGCGGCCGACGGTGATCGCAGGGAGGCTTTTGAGGTCGATCTTCAGGACCGCGAGGTCAGTTTCCGGGTCACTGCCGATCACCCGGGCGAGGGTTTCGCGACCGTCCTTGAGGGCGACAACGATCTGATCGGCGCCGGTCGTCACGTGGTTGTTGGTCAGGATGTAGCCTTCCGGGCTCATGATCACGCCGGAACCGAGGCTCGATTCCATGCGTTTCTGCTTCGGCGAGTTGTCACCGAAGAAGCGGCGGAACTGCGGGTCTTCAAACAGCGGGTGCGCCGGTTTATTGATGACCTTGGTGGTGTAGAGGTTGACCACCGATGGCGCGGCGATGGTGACCGCATCGGCATAGGACACTGGCCCCTGTTGCACGCTGGTGGTTTGCGGAGCCTGTTGCAGATTGACGTCGAGGCTTGGAAGCCCGACCCACTGCGGGTAACGCTGAATAATCAACAGAGCGATAAGCACACCGGCCAACAGCGGCCAGCCGAAAAAACGCAGCGCCTTGAGCATTAAGCACGTCCTGGAAAAGTTGCAGGCGGGGTCAGACCGCCCATAATGTCGCGCATTATACGAGGCCGCGCGCGCCTCTGAACGGGATATTTAGGAGTCTTTCATGGCCGTCGCCCTCAGCACCCTCGTCGAAGAAGCCGACCGTTACCTTGGCAGTGCCAGAATCGCCGATTACTGCCCCAATGGGCTGCAGGTCGAAGGCCGTCCGCAAGTGATGCGCATCGTCAGTGGCGTCACCGCCAGTCAGGCCTTGCTCGATGCTGCGGTGGAAGCCGAAGCCGATCTGGTGCTGGTGCATCACGGCTATTTCTGGAAGGGCGAGAACCCGTGCATCACCGGCATGAAGCAGCGCCGCTTGAAGACGTTGCTCAAGCACGACATCAGTCTGCTCGCCTATCACTTGCCGCTGGACCTGCATCCGGAGGTCGGCAACAACGTGCAGTTGGCGCGTCAGTTGGACATTACCGTCGAAGGGCCGCTGGATCCGGACAACCTCAAGATTGTCGGGCTGGTTGGTTCGTTGAGTGAGCCAATGACCGCGGGTGATTTCGCCCGCAAGGTGAAAGACGTCATGGGCCGCGAGCCGCTGCTGGTCGAAGGCAGCGCGATGATTCGTCGGGTCGGCTGGTGCACCGGTGGCGGTCAAGGTTATATCGATCAGGGTGTGGCGGCGGGTGTCGATCTGTTCCTCAGCGGTGAGGCCTCCGAGCAGACTTTCCACAGCGCCCGGGAAAACGATATCAGCTTCATCGCCGCCGGCCACCACGCCACCGAGCGCTATGGTGTGCAGGCGCTGGGCGACTATCTGGCAAAGCGTTTCGCCCTCGAACACATCTTCATCGATTGCCCGAATCCGATCTGACTAATGTGGGAGGGGGCTTGCTCCCGAAAGCGGTGTGTCATTCAACAATGATTTCGACTGATCCTGCGCTTTCGCGAGCAATCCCGCTCCCAAAGGAAAGGCGCTTCACGGCCGAACTGGTGGGCATATTCATATGCCCTTTCGTTCTAGCTGGCGCCCTGATTAGAAGCAGGGCGCTGTGCTAGGATTCCCCGCTCGAACACGGCCCGCTGGCCGTTCATAAGAAAGCTTTCGTGAGTAGCCATGGTCGACAAACTGACGCATCTGAAACAGCTGGAGGCGGAAAGCATCCACATCATCCGCGAGGTGGCCGCCGAGTTCGACAACCCGGTGATGCTGTACTCCATCGGTAAAGACTCCGCCGTGATGCTGCACCTGGCACGCAAGGCGTTCTTCCCGGGCAAACTGCCGTTTCCGGTGATGCACGTCGACACCCGCTGGAAATTCCAGGAGATGTACAAGTTCCGCGACAAGATGGTCGAGGAACTGGGCCTGGACCTGATCACCCACATCAACCCCGATGGCGTGGCACAGAACATCAACCCGTTCACCCACGGCAGCGCCAAGCACACCGACATCATGAAAACCGAAGGCCTGAAACAGGCACTCGACAAGCATGGTTTCGACGCAGCTTTCGGCGGCGCCCGTCGCGATGAAGAGAAATCCCGCGCGAAAGAACGCGTGTACTCGTTCCGCGACAGCAAGCACCGCTGGGACCCGAAGAACCAGCGTCCGGAGCTGTGGAACGTCTACAACGGCAAGGTCAACAAGGGCGAATCCATTCGTGTGTTCCCGTTGTCGAACTGGACCGAACTGGATATCTGGCAGTACATCTACCTCGAAGGCATCCCGATTGTGCCGCTGTACTTCGCCGCCGAGCGTGAAGTGATCGAGAAAAACGGCACGCTGATCATGATTGACGACGAGCGCATCCTCGAGCATCTGTCTGACGAAGACAAAGCGCGCATCGTCAAAAAGAAAGTGCGTTTCCGTACCCTTGGCTGCTACCCGTTGACGGGCGCGGTGGAGTCCGAAGCCGAGACGCTGACGGACATCATTCAGGAAATGCTCCTGACGCGAACTTCCGAGCGCCAGGGCCGGGTCATCGACCACGATGGCGCAGGCTCGATGGAAGACAAGAAACGTCAGGGTTATTTCTAAGGGGTTGTCATGTCGCACCAATCTGATTTGATCAGCGAGGACATCCTCGCCTATCTGGGCCAGCACGAACGTAAAGAGCTGCTGCGCTTTTTGACCTGCGGTAACGTCGATGACGGCAAGAGCACCCTGATCGGGCGCCTGCTGCACGACTCGAAGATGATCTACGAAGACCATCTGGAAGCCATCACCCGTGATTCGAAGAAAGTCGGCACCACCGGTGACGACATCGACCTGGCGTTGTTGGTCGACGGCCTGCAGGCCGAGCGTGAGCAGGGCATCACCATCGATGTCGCCTACCGCTATTTCTCCACCGCCAAGCGCAAATTCATCATCGCCGACACCCCGGGCCATGAGCAGTACACCCGCAACATGGCCACCGGTGCGTCCACCTGTGACCTGGCGATCATCCTGGTCGACGCCCGTTACGGCGTGCAGACCCAGACCCGCCGCCACAGCTTCATCGCGTCCTTGTTGGGGATCAAGCACATCGTCGTCGCCATCAACAAGATGGACTTGAAGGACTTCGACGAAGGCGTGTTCGAGTCGATCAAGGCCGACTACCTGAAGTTCGCCGAAGGCTTGAAGATGAAGCCGACCAGCATGCACTTCGTGCCGATGTCCGCCCTCAAGGGCGACAACGTGGTGAACAAGTCCGAGCGCTCGCCTTGGTACAAAGGCCAGTCGCTGATGGAAATCCTCGAGACCGTAGAAGTGGCGGGGGATCGCAACTTCACCGATCTGCGTTTCCCGGTGCAGTACGTCAACCGTCCGAACCTGAACTTCCGTGGTTTCGCCGGCACCCTCGCCAGCGGCATCGTCAAGAAGGGCGATGAAGTGGTCGTTCTGCCGTCGGGCAAGAGCAGCCGGGTAAAATCCATCGTCACTTTTGAAGGTGAGCTGGAGCATGCAGGTCCTGGTCAAGCGGTGACGCTGACCATGGAAGACGAAATCGACATCTCCCGTGGCGACCTGCTGGTGCATGCCGACAACGTGCCGCCGGTCACCGACAGCTTCGAAGCGATGCTGGTGTGGATGGCTGAAGAGCCGATGCTGCCGGGCAAGAAATACGACATCAAACGCGCCACCAGTTACGTGCCGGGCTCGATCGTCAGCATCGTCAACAAGGTCGACGTGAACACCCTTGAAGAAGGCCCGGCGAGCGCACTGCAGCTCAACGAAATCGGCAAGGTGAAGATCGCGCTCGACGCGCCGATTGCCCTCGACGGTTACGAGAGCAACCGCACCACTGGCGCGTTCATCATCATCGACCGTTTGACCAACGGCACTGTCGGCGCCGGCATGATCGTCGCGCAGCCAGTGACGCATGGCACCGCCACGCATCACGGCAAACTGGCGCACGTTGCCACTGAAGAACGTGCCCAGCGCTTTGGCCAGCAACCGGCGACCGTGCTGTTCAGCGGCCTGTCGGGCGCGGGCAAGAGCACGCTGGCCTACGCCGTCGAGCGCAAGCTGTTCGACATGGGCCGTGCGGTGTTCGTGCTCGATGGGCAGAACCTGCGTCACGACCTCAACAAAGGTCTGCCACAGGATCGTGCCGGTCGCACCGAGAATTGGCGTCGTGCCGCGCACGTGGCGCGTCAGTTCAACGAAGCCGGTCTGCTGACCCTGGCGGCGTTCGTCGCGCCAAGCGCTGAAGGTCGTGAACAGGCCAAGGACCTGATCGGCAAGGAGCGTCTGCTGACCGTCTATGTACAGGCCTCGCCGGCCGTGTGTGCCGAGCGTGATCCGCAAGGGCTGTATGCTGCCGGTGGCGATAACATTCCGGGCGAATCCTTCCCGTATGACGTGCCGCTGAACGCCGATCTGGTGATCGACACCCAGTCGCTGTCGCTGGAAGAAAGCGTCAAGCAAGTGCTGGATCTGCTGCGCAAGCGTGGCGCGATCTAAGCGTTAGCTGAAAACAAAAAGCCCGCCGATGAGCAATCATCGGCGGGCTTTTTGTTTCGGGCCAACTCGGTCAAAACTGTGGGAGCGGGCTTGCCCGCGAAGGCGGTGTGTCATTCAGCATCGTTGCCGGCTGATCCACCGTTTTCGCGAGCAAGCCCGCTCCCACATGGGGGCTCTATTGAATACACAATGGTGTTCAGCACAGATCATCCCGAGTCAGCGGCGCTCCGGGTATTCGCGGTGCATCTGTTCCAGGTGCGCATCCTTGTCCTGCCACAGCTGATTGATCCAGCCCTGAAACTGCAGGCGGTATTCGCCGTCCTGATCGTAGTTCTTGCCGATGAATTGCTGCGGAATGTTCAGTTCTTCAAAGTGCACCACCACGTCGCGCACATTGCCGCACAACAGGTCCCAGAAGCCCGGACGCCCGCCTGGATAGTGGATGGTCACGTTGACGATCGACTCCAGTTGTTCGCCCATCGCGTCCAGTACAAAGGCAATCCCACCGGCCTTGGGCTTGAGCAGGTATTTGAATGGCGATTGCTGCTGTGCATGCTTGCCTTCAGTAAAGCGCGTGCCCTCGACGAAGTTGAAAATCCCCACCGGGTTGTCGCGAAACTTCGCGCAGGTCTTGCGGGTGGTTTCCAGGTCTTTGCCTTTCTTCTCCGGGTGCTTTTCCAGATAGGCCTTGGAGTAGCGCTTCATGAACGGAAAACCCAGCGCCCACCATGCCAGACCGATCACCGGAACCCAGATCAGCTCCTGCTTGAGGAAGAATTTCAGCGGCTGAATCCGTCGGTTGAGCACGTATTGCAGCACCAGAATGTCGACCCAGCTCTGGTGATTGCTGGTGATCAGGTACGAGTGTTGGTAGTCCAGGCCTTGCAGGCCGCTGATGTGCCAGCGCGTGCGGCGCACCAGGTTCATCCAGCCCTTGTTGTTGCTGATCCATGCCTCGTGAGTGTGGCGCATCAGCCACAGTGAGGCGCGTCGGGCGAGGTCGAACGGCAGCACTTTGATCAGCGCCACACAGAACAGGAACGAGCACAGCAGAATCGTATTGAGCGCCAACAACAGCGAGGCGATCACGCCGCGCACGGGTGCAGGGAGAAAGTCCAGCATTTACACATCCATAGGTCGGTTGGCGGCTTGAATCGCCGTCAGGGCGATGGTGTAGACGATGTCGTCGACCTGCGCGCCGCGCGGCAAATCGTTCACCGGTTTGCGCAGGCCTTGCAGCATCGGACCGAGGCTGACGCAGTCGGCGCTGCGTTGCACGGCTTTGTGGGTGGTGTTGCCGGTGTTCAGGTCGGGGAACACGAATACCGTGGCACGACCGGCTACCTGGCTGTTCGGCGCCAGTTGCCGGGCGACTTCTGAGTTGGCAGCGGCATCGTATTGCAGCGGGCCGTCGATCAGCAGCGAATGCTGTTGCTCGTGGGCGAGCAGGGTGGCTTCGCGGACTTTCTCGACTTCTTCGCCAGTGGCGGATTCGCCACTGGAATAGCTGATCATCGCCACGCGCGGGGTGATGCCGAAGGCCGCTGCCGAGTCGGCGCTTTGCAGGGCGATCTCGGCCAGTTCCGTGGCACTTGGGTGTGGGTTCATCACGCAGTCACCGTAGACCAGCACTTCTTCGGGGAACAGCATGAAGAACACCGACGACACCAGCGTGCAGCCCGGCGCGGTCTTGATCAGTTGCAAGGCCGGGCGGATGGTGTTGGCAGTGGTGTTGATCACACCGGAGACCAGCCCGTCGACCTCGTCGAGGGCGAGCATCATGGTGCCGATCACCACGGTGTCTTCCAGTTGCTGCTCGGCCATCGGCGCGTTGAGGCTTTTGCTCTTGCGCAGGGCCACCATCGGTTCGATATAGCGTTCGCGGATCAGGTCCGGATCGAGAATCTCCAGCCCCGGCGGCAATTCGATGCCCTGAGCGCGGGCCACGGCCTCGACGTCCTCGGGTTTGGCCAGCAACACGCAACGGGCGATCCCGCGTTCCTGGCAGATCGCTGCCGCTTGTACGGTAAGCGGCTCGCTGCCTTCGGGCAGGACGATACGCTTGTTCGCCGACTGCGCGCGTTGGATCAGTTGATAGCGGAAGACGGCGGGCGACAGGCGCATTTCTCGCGGTGTGCCGCAGCGCTGGTGCAGCCACTTGGCGTCGAGATGGCTGGCGACAAAATCGGTAATGATCTCCGCGCGCTCGCGGTCATCGATGGGTATTTCCTTGTTCAGGCCGTTAAGCAGGTTGGCGGTGTCGTAGGAGCCGGTGCTCACCGACAACACTGGCAAACCGGCCTGCAACGCGCCACGGCACAAGTCCATGATGCGCGGATCGGGCAGGGTGTCGCTGGTCAGCAACAGACCGGCGAGCGGTACGCCGTTGAGCGCCGCAAGGCTGACCGCGAGGATGATGTCGTCGCGGTCGCCCGGGGTCACCACCAGCACGCCGGGCTTGAGCAGCTCCACGGTGTTGCGCATGGTCCGCGCGCAGATAATGATTTTGGTCATGCGCCGGGTTTCATAGTCACCGGCGTTGAGCACCTGCGCGCCCATCAGGTCGGCGACGTCACGGGTGCGCGGTGCGTTGAGTTCCGGCTGGAACGGAATGCAGCCGAGCAGGCGGAAATCACCGCTGCGCAACAATGGTGAATGTTCTTTCAGGCGCGCGGCGAAGGCGTCCATGCTCTCGTCGGTCTTGACCTTGTTGAGGATCACGCCGAGGACTTTCGGATCTTTCGGGCCACCGAACAATTGCGCCTGCAATTCCACGCGGCCAGAAAGCTCGGCGAGCACTTCGTTTTCCGGCGCCGAGACCAGAATCACCTCGGCATCCAGGCTCTTGGCCAAGTGCAGATTGACCCGCGCGGCATAACTGGCGCTGCGGGTCGGCACCATGCCTTCGACCACCAGCACGTCTTTGCCGATGGCGGCTTCCTGATAAAGAGCGATGATTTCTTCGAGCAATTCATCGAGCTGGCCGTCGCCGAGCATCCGCTCGACATGCGCCAGGCCCAGCGGCTGTGGCGGTTTCAGGCCGTGAGTGCGTGCCACCAGTTCGGTGGAGCGTTCAGGGCCGGTGTCGCCCGGATGTGGCTGGGCAATCGGTTTGAAGAAGCCGACTTTCAGTCCGGCTCGCTCCAGGGTACGCACCAGCCCGAGGCTGATGGAGGTCAGACCCACGCCAAAATCGGTGGGTGCGATAAAAAAAGTTTGCATGCGGATTCTCTAAGGGTGCATGGCAATGGTGAGGGCCCTATGGCTGGCCATCTACCGAAATTCAGTCGCCAAGGTTATCGCTAACCGAGCCTTGTGCGCACCAACCGCAGGCAAAGGGTTGGCCTATTTTTTCAATACGTTGCGCCGGGTCAAGGACCCAGGCGCGCGATTGCCATGGCGGCTGGTGGCGCAGGTGCTGGGTGTGGCCACAGGAAAGCTCGGCCACCCAGTGTCCGTCCTCGTCCTGATGGAAGCCTTCGATCGTCGAATCCCGTTTGTCCGGGTTGTGTTCGCTTTCGCGCGATTGCTTCGCTAAACTTGGCCTTTCTATATTCTTATGCAAAAGGTCTCGCCCCATGCTGATCGCCGCCAATAAGGCTGTCTCCATCGACTATACCCTGACCAACGACGCTGGTGAGGTCATCGACAGCTCCGCCGGCGGCGCTCCGCTGGTCTACCTGCAAGGCGCAGGCAACATCATCCCGGGCCTGGAAAAAGCCCTGGAAGGCAAAGCTGTTGGTGATGAACTGGAAGTCTCCGTTGAACCGGAAGACGCTTACGGCGAATACGCTGCCGAACTGGTCAGCACCCTGAGCCGCAGCATGTTCGAAGGCGTTGACGAGCTGGAAGTCGGCATGCAGTTCCACGCTTCGGCGCCGGACGGCCAGATGCAGATCGTGACCATTCGTGATCTGGACGGCGACGACGTTACCGTCGACGGCAACCACCCACTGGCCGGTCAGCGCCTGAACTTCAAAGTGAAGGTCGTTGATATCCGTGATGCCAGCCAGGAAGAAATCGCTCATGGTCACGTCCATGGCGAAGGTGGCCATCACCACTGATTTTCTGCGCTAAGCTTCGAGTACTGGAGAGGCGCCTGCGGGCGCCTTTTTAGTCCGCGGCTGTCCTTGGTGGTCTCGCCAAGTGGCTGTTTCGAGTAGAACACGGGAATCCTGGAGTACGTCATGAGTGCTTTTCACGACCTTAAGTTGACAGCCCTGGATGGTCAGGAGCTACCGCTGGCGCCTTTCAAGGGCCAAGTCGTGCTGGTGGTCAACGTCGCCTCCAAATGCGGCTTGACCCCACAGTACGCGGCGCTGGAAAACCTCTATCAGCAGTTCAAAGGCAAAGGTTTCAGTGTGTTGGGCCTGCCGTGCAACCAGTTTGCCGGTCAGGAACCAGGCTCCGAACAGGAAATTCAAGCGTTCTGCAGCCTCAACTACGGTGTGACATTTCCGTTGTCGAGCAAGCTCGAAGTCAACGGTCACGAGCGCCATCAGCTCTATCGTCTGCTGGCGGGCGAGGGCGCGGAGTTTCCCGGTGACATCACCTGGAATTTCGAGAAGTTCCTGCTCGGCAAGGACGGCCGGGTGTTGGCGCGGTTCTCGCCGCGCACGGCACCGGATGATCCGACCATCGTTCATGCGATTGAAAAAGCGCTGAGCTGAAACACCAGAATCGCAGCCCTCGGGCTGCGATTTTTTTCGCCTGCCTTTTGAGCCTTAATCATTCTGATCAATAGTGCTATCGCCCGGGTGCAGTCCTGCATATTATCGCCGTCATATAGGTTCATGCCTGTCGATAACGTTTTCGTGGAGCTTCCCGATGTCCGTTCAAGCCTTGTTCAAACCGTTCCATCTCGGTGCCCTCGAACTGCCGACCCGTGTGGTCATGGCGCCGATGACCCGCTCGTTTTCCCCGGGTGGCGTACCGAACTCAAAAGTCATCGAGTACTACCGTCGTCGCGCAGCCGCCGGCGTCGGCCTGATCATCACCGAAGGCACCACCGTCGGCCACGTCGCCTCCAACGGCTATCCGAACGTGCCGCAGTTCTTTGGCGAAGCGCCGTTAGCCGGCTGGAAAAAAGTCGTCGACGCGGTGCATGCCGAAGGCGGCAAGATTGTTCCACAACTGTGGCATGTCGGCAGCGTGCGCCGCATCGGCACCGAGCCGGACGCCAGCGTGCCGGGTTACGGTCCGTCGGAAAAGCTCAAGGACGGTCAGGTCGTGGTGCACGGCATGACCAGGCAGGACATCCAGGACGTCATCGCTGCATTCGCCCAGGCGGCCAAGGATGCGCAAAGCATCGGCATGGATGGCGTGGAAATCCATGGCGCCCACGGTTATCTGATCGACCAGTTCTTCTGGGAAGGCAGCAACCAGCGCACCGACGAGTACGGCGGCAGCCTGGCCAACCGTTCGCGTTTTGCCATCGAATTGATTCAAGCGGTGCGCGCGGCGGTCGGTGAAGGCTTCCCGATCATCTTCCGTTTCTCGCAGTGGAAGCAGCAGGATTACACCGCGCGTCTGGTGCAAACCCCGGAGGCGTTGGGTGAATTCCTCAAGCCACTGGCCGAGGCCGGTGTGGATATTTTCCACTGTTCGACGCGGCGCTTCTGGGAGCCTGAGTTCGACGGTTCCGAGCTGAACCTGGCCGGCTGGACGCGCAAGCTGACCGGCAAGCCGACCATCACCGTCGGCAGCGTCGGCCTGGACGGCGAGTTTCTGCAATTCATGGTCAACACCGACAAGGTCGCACAACCGGCCAGTCTGGAGAAACTGCTGGAGCGACTGAACAACGACGAGTTCGATCTGGTGGCAGTAGGCCGTGCGCTGCTGGTGGACCCGGACTGGGCGCTGAAAGTGCGTGACGGGCGTGAGCAGGACATCCTGCCGTTCAGCCGTGAGGCGTTGATGACGCTGGTTTAAGCGTTGCACTGACTGACGCTATCGCGAGCAGGTTCACTCCTGCAGGGGAATGCATTCCAGTTGTAGGAGTGAGCCTGCTCGCGATAGCTGTTTCAAAGTCAGCAAGATTCAGGGCAATGTCTGCGCATTCGGCACAACCTGCTCCCCGACACATGCCCCGCGCAAATGCTTTTCAAACTGCTCGATGATCGCCGCCCAGCCCTGGCGACTGGCATGCTGGCGCGCATTCAAGCGCACGCAACGCAACGTTTCATCCTCTTCCAGCAGCCACGCCGCCGCATCGCAGAACGCCTCTTCATCACCGGGCATCGCCAACACGCCGTTGTAGCCATGGCGAATGTGCTGCGCTGCTGCGGCCTGATCGTAAGCCACTACACCCAGACCTGAAGCCAATGCCTCAAGCACCACATTGCCGAAGGTTTCGGTCATGCTCGGAAACAGAAAAATATCCCCCGAGGCATAGTGCGCCGCCAACGCTTCGCCGCGCTGTGAACCGCAGAAAATCGCTTGCGGCAGGTCCTTTTCCAGCGCAAGCCGTTGCGGTCCGTCGCCGACCACAATCAGCTTCAGGTTGCGCTGTGGATAAGTGCTGCGGAGTTTTTCGAAGCAGCGCTTGAGCAGGCCCAGGTTCTTCTCCGGGGCCAGACGTCCTACGTGAATCACCGCAATGTCCTGCTCGCTCAGGCCCCATTGCTCACGCAATCCGTTCAGCCGCTTGGCCGGGTGAAATAACTGGCTGTCCACGCCTCGGGAGAGCAAGGCGAGGCGGTCGAAATGCCGGCGCTCCAGTTCCAGACGTTGACTGACACTCGGTACCAGGGTCATCGCCGAGCGGTTGTGGAACCAGCGCAGATAGTGCGTGAGCAAGCGCGTCAGCAGGCCCAGCCCGTACTGGTTGGTGTACTGCTGGAAGTTGGTGTGAAAGCCGCTGACCACCGAGATCCCCAGGCGCCGTGCCGCACGCAAGGCCGACAAGCCGAGTGGGCCTTCGGTGGCGATGTACAGCACGTCCGGACGATGACGCTTCCAGCGTCGCAACAGCTTGTGCATCGACGACTGGCCCCATTGCAGCCCCGGATACCCGGGGAGCGGCCAGCCCCGGCACAGCAACAGCGCATCATCCTCGGTGCGCTGCGGATCGCCGGCCTGACGCGGCCGTACCAGTTCCACCTGATGCCCGCGCGCGCGCAATCCATCGCATAAGCGGCCAAGGGTATTGGCCACCCCGTTGATTTCCGGTGGGAAGGTTTCGCTGATCAGGGTGATATGTAGAGCTGTCGTCATGACCTCAGTGTCGGCTGAGGCCATGTCGTGCCTGTGACGTTCGGATGATGGATTTGTGACCGGGCTGTCCGTGACCGGTTCAGCGCTGGGTGACAAGGTTCTCCGCACCGCGTTCACGCACCCAGAACAGCGTCGCCCCCGCTACAGCGGCTGGCATCATCAGGATGTTGACCACCGGGATCAGCAGCACCAGATAGACGATGCCGCCAAAGCTCATGCTCTGCCAGCGTTTCTGGCGCAGCCAGGCGAGCATCTCGTTCCAGCCCAGTTTGTGGTTATCCGCGGGGTAGTCGATGTACTGGATCGCCATCATCCACACGCCGAACAGCAGCCACAGCGGCGCGGCGACGATGTTCACCACCGGGATGAACGAGAGGATGAACAGGCCGGTGGCCCGGGGCAGGAAGTAGCCGAGCTTGCGCATCTCCCGGGCGAGGGTGCGCGGGATCATCGCGATCAGCTCGCCCCAGCTGAACGCCGGGAAATCGTCGGTGCCGCGCACCACCACTTCGACCTTTTCCGCGAGAAAGCCGTTGAACGGCGCGGCGATCACGTTGGCCAGCATGGTGAAGGTGAAAAACACCATCAGCGCCACCAGCACCACGAACAGGGGCCAGAGGATGTAGCTGAGGAAGCTCAGCCAGTCGGGCAGCGACGGCATCAGGCTGTCGACCCACAGGCTGAACTGATGGCCGGCCAGATAGATCAATCCGACGAACAGCACCAGGTTGATCGCCAGAGGCAGCAACACGAACAGGCGCAGGCCGGGGCTGAGGACCAGTTTGAGGCCTTCGCGCAGGTATTGCGGGCCGGACAGGACAGGGGCGGGCATAAGGTGCTCCGAGCAAGGGAAAACGCGCCGACCTTACCGACTTTGCACCACGTGCGAAAGCGCGGCAGAGCGATCGACATTCACTGTAACAAAGACGTCCATCTCGTCAGTGTCTGCGCATAGAGACCACCTATGAGCTGGATTGTTAAACCGTATTTCCTTAATCTTGCCCCCCTCGATACGCTGCACCCAACTTTTTACAGGACTGTCGAGCTCATGCCTTCCCCAAGGTTATCCACAGTCCTTTTTTATTCCCGCCGGCAGTCCGGCGTTCCGCGCCAGTCTTTCGGCCCGGTCAACAGGAGCAGGTCATGTCTGAAGTCCGTCATTCGCGAGTGATTATTCTCGGTTCCGGCCCTGCCGGTTACAGCGCTGCGGTCTACGCCGCCCGTGCCAACCTCAAGCCACTGCTGATCACCGGCATGCAGGCTGGCGGTCAACTGACCACCACCACCGAAGTCGACAACTGGCCAGGCGACGTGCACGGCCTGACCGGCCCGGCACTGATGGAGCGGATGCGCGAGCACGCCGAGCGTTTTGAAACCGAGATCGTTTTCGATCACATCAACGCTGTGGATTTCGCTGCCAAGCCATACACCCTGACCGGCGACAGCGCGACCTACACCTGCGACGCGCTGATCATCGCCACCGGTGCCAGCGCTCGCTACCTGGGGCTGCCGTCGGAAGAAGCGTTCATGGGCAAAGGCGTTTCCGCTTGCGCGACCTGCGACGGTTTCTTCTATCGCAACAAGCCAGTGGCTGTGGTGGGCGGCGGCAACACCGCTGTTGAGGAAGCGCTGTACCTGGCCAACATCGCCAGCACCGTGACCCTGATCCACCGCCGCGAAACCTTCCGCGCCGAGAAGATCCTGATCGATAAGCTCAACGCCCGTGTGGCCGAAGGCAAGATCATCCTCAAGTTGAACGCCAACCTTGACGAAGTTTTGGGCGACAACATGGGTGTGACCGGTGCACGCCTGAAGAACAACGACGGCAGCTTCGACGAAATCAAGGTCGACGGCGTGTTCATCGCCATCGGCCACACTCCGAACACCTCGCTGTTCGAAGGCCAGTTGACCCTGAAAGACGGTTACCTGGTGGTGCAGGGCGGCCGTGACGGCAACGCCACAGCCACCAGCGTCGAAGGCATCTTCGCCGCCGGTGACGTGGCTGACCACGTTTACCGCCAGGCGATCACCTCGGCCGGCGCCGGCTGCATGGCGGCACTGGACACCGAGCGTTACCTGGACGGTCTGCAGAACGCTTCGTTCTAAGATCGCAGGCATAAAAAAACCGGCCAGTGGCCGGTTTTTTTGTGCCCGTTATTCACAGCCACCACACATCCAATGTGGGAGCGAGCCTGCTCGCGAAAGCGGTGTTTCAGTCGACATCAATGTTGAATGTCAGTCCGTATTCGCGAGCAGGCTCGCTCCCACAGGGATTGGGTTTGCAACTGGCGTTAGCGGCGGGTCAGGGGCTGGGCGGTGAATTTCACGCCGGTCAGACCGTGTTTGATCAACGCACGGATATTGCCGTGATCGCTGCCCTCAGGCGTCGCCACCACCGAACGGTAATGCTCGCCGAATGCCAGAAGCGCTTCTTCATTGCTCAGGCCTTCCAGCAGCGCCAGACCCAAAGTCTTGCACGAGCCTTCGTTCTGCCCAGCGGCGTTTTCCACGCTGCCGTTGTTGAAGGCCTGAGGCTGGTAGTCGTAACCGGCAGCGATGAAGGCCAGTGTGTCGGCGAAAAGGTGTTCACCACTCTTGAGGCTGGCGCGCAGGGTGTTCAAATCACTCATTGGCTTTTCCTTTGGCGAACGCCGCCTGTTGTTCGGTGCTGGCTTCTTGCTGGTATTGGGCTTTCCACTCGGCGTACGGCATGCCGTAAACCACTTCACGGGCGTCGTCGAGGCTGACCTCGATCTGACGGTCATCAGCGGCGGCCTTGTACCACTTTGACAGGCAGTTGCGGCAGAACCCGGCAAGGTTCATCAGGTCGATGTTCTGCACGTCCTTGCGGCTGTCCAGATGGGCGACCAGCCGGCGGAAGGCGGCGGCTTCGAGTTCGAGGCGTTGTTGCTCAGTCATAAAAGTCTCTGCGAGACAGCTTCGAGCGGCGAGCTGCGAGCTGCAAGATTTCGAGGGTGGGGTGCCTGTAGCTTACCGCTTGCAGCTCCAGGCTTGAAGCTCAGCGGCTTGCCGCCAGGGTGATCGACACCGACTCGGCAAACCGCAGTGCATGCGGCTTGTCGACTTCGACTTCGGCGTACAGCACGGCGGTATTGCTCATCACCAGATCCAGCAATTCCTGGGTCAGACGTTCGAGCAGCGCAAAGCGATTGCCCTCGACGTGGGCGATGATCGCCTTGGTGATGGTGCGATAGTTCAGCGCGTGATCGATGTCGTTGTCGCGCACCGCTTCCTGCGCGGCGTACAGGATGGTCAGGTTGATCAGCACGTCCTGCTTGTTGAGGATTTCGTCCTCGTTGATCCCGATAAAGGTGCGCAAGCGCAGATCCTTGACCCGGATGCGCGCCATTCCCGGTTGAAGTTGTGACATTTACTTGCTCCGTCCAATCAATTGCAGGAACTCCTGGCGGGTGTTGCTCGAGTCGCGGAAAGCGCCGAGCATGACCGAGGTGTTCATGGTCGAATTCTGTTTCTCGACACCGCGCATCATCATGCACATGTGCCGGGCCTCGATGACCACCGCGACGCCGGCGGCATCGGTGACTTGCTGCACCGCATCGGCGATCTGCCGGGTGAGGTTTTCCTGAATCTGCAGGCGCCGGGCGAACATGTCGACCAGCCGGGCGATCTTCGACAACCCCAGCACCTTGCCCGTTGGAATATAAGCCACATGGGCCTTGCCGATGAAGGGCAGCAGGTGATGTTCGCACAACGAGTACAACTCGATGTCGGCGACGATGATCATCTCGTCGCTGTCGGAGGCGAACAGCGCGCCGTTGACGATCTCATCCACACTCTGTTCGTAGCCATGACACAGGTATTGCATGGCTTTGGCCGCGCGCACCGGCGTATCGAGCAGACCTTCGCGGTCGGGGTCTTCACCGAGGCCGATGAGGATCTCGCGGTAATTCTCGGGCAGGGAACGGCTCATGGAAGATCCTCGCGCAGCAGCTTATTTGACGTGCCGTCCGCCGTTGACGGTCAGGGTCGTGCCGGTGACATAGGGGTTGTCGAGCAGATAGCGCAGGCTCTGGTAGATCACTTCGCTGCCGGGCTCGATGCCCAGCGCGGATTTGGCCAGGGCCCTGGCACGGTACGCCGCGTCGTCGTCGGGATTGAACAATAGCAGGGCCGGCGCAATGCCGTTGACCTTGATCGCCGGTGCATAACGCGCGGCGAACGACAGGGTCAGGCTGTCGAGCCCGGCCTTGCTGGCGCAATACCCGATGTGCTTGCTGCTGCCCTTGCGGGTGACGTCGTCGCTGATGTGGACGATGTCCGCAAGCGTCGAGCGTTTGAGCAGGTCGGCGCAGTGCAGATTGATCAGGTACGGCGCGAGCATGTGCACGTTGACCATGCGCACAAAGGCGTCGGCTTCGTTGTCCGGAGTTTCCGCCAGCCATTCGGAGGCGTTGTGGACAATGGCGCGCAGGCTGTCGGTATGGGTTTTCAGTTCATCGATGAAGGCAAGAATGGCGGCTTCGCTGGAAAAGTCCGCGAGCACGCCGACAGCGCCCAGATCACGCAGGGCTTGCACGCCCGTACGTTCGCTGCGGTAAGTGAAGATCACGTGATGGCCGTCTTCGAGCAGACGCCGCGCACAGTGCAGACCGACACGCTGGCCGGCACCGGTAATGAGGATCGGGGCGGAGGAAGTGGTCATGAACGGCTCGCGTCGCGGTTGGAGCAAAAACTATAACAGCGACATGAGCCATGCACCTATCGTCGGCGTTACCAATACCTGTGGGAGTGAGCCTGCTCGCGAAAGCGGTGTCTCAGTCGACATCAATGTTGAATGTCAGTCCGTATTCGCGAGCAGGCTCGCTCCCACACAGAGATCACCGATTCTGTGCAGAAGGCGTCGCAGGTAATGGTCGTGCCGGCGTGCTGTTCAGCCAATTGGCCAGCAACCGCGTCGACAGTGGAATAAAGAAGTAGACCATCAGCGGCGTCAGACACGCCGTGCTGACCAATATCCTTGGCAACAGGCTCATCTCGGCGAGCAAGGGCCCGAGGACAAAGTTGAACAGCAGCGACACCGGGAAGAACGCCAGCCAGATCGCCACGGCTTGTTTCCAGCGCGGTGGTCGCTGGCCTGCCGCGCCGAACCAGCCTTCGATGCCACTGACCCGATGCTCTTTGGGATGTGCGAACAGATCGCTGCCCCGCGACAGCCAGGCGGTACGTGAGGCCGAGTGCTCCCAAGCGTGCAGGGTCTGCTCGTTGACGAAGCGGAAAATGATCTGGAATTCGTTGTCACCGGGCGGCGGAGCGAGCACGCCGGAACCCAGGTAACCGGGAAAGTCAGTGGCCAGTTGTTCGCCTTCGCGCAGCCAGGCAATCAGGTCCTGATAGCGGCCGTCGGCGACGCGACGCGCAACCATCAGCGTGACGGGGGAAGTAGACATTGTGTATCTCCGTATTTCCGAGTGCGTCGCTCCGGGTAGGAGTTTCGCAATGCGCAGGCGGGGGGTAGGTGCCTGCGCTTTTCAACAAGCAAGGATTATTCCCGATTTTGATGACAGTATCAGAGACTTTCGTCTCAGTTCATGGGTTGATCCGATAAAGGGCATAGGATGTAGAATGGGATCCAAACTCACCGAGTGGACTCACCTGCACAATGGCTGTTATCACGGACGTTAACCCTTCCTCGCAGGCAACTGTCGCGCTCGAGCGTGAAGAGCTGTTCCCCATTCGTGAAGTGTCACGGCTGACCGGAGTGAATCCGGTCACGCTGCGAGCATGGGAGCGCCGCTACGGTTTGATTGAGCCGGTACGCACCGAAAGCGGGCATCGACTGTATTCCATGACCGATATTGAGCGTGTGCGCAGCGTTGTCGAGTGGATTGACCGTGGGGTGGCGGTCAGCAAAGTCAGTAAGATTCTGGCCAAGACCGAGCCACTGAAAGCGCTATCGCACATCATTTCCGATGACCAGGTGACGGCGGACTATCAACAGTGGCAGGACCAGCTGCAGCGAGTGGTCAGTGCTTTCGATGATCTGGAACTGGATCGGGTCTACTCGCAGATCTTTGCTTCGTACCCGTTGCCGGTGGTGTTCCAGGACATCCTGATGCCGCTGTGGCGACGCCTGCTCCAGCATCGTGAAGCGTTCGGGCAAACCAGTGAATGGCTGTTTCTCGATGGCTTCCTGCGTACCCGGGTGCTGGGGCGGATCATGGTGTTACGCAAGTCGCAGCCGCGCAGGATCATTGTCAGTGCGCTGTCCGGGGAGTGCCGTGAACTCGAGTTGTTGGTGGCTGCGCTGTTTCTCAGTGGCGGAGAAACCGGTGTGCGTGTGCTGACGACGGGGCAGCCATTCGACGAATTGACCCTGGTCTGCGAAAAGATCAAACCCCAGGCGCTGGTGCTGTTTTCCAACCATGCACCGACGGCGGAGCTGCCGCGACGCCTGAATCGGCTAGCGCTGAGTCTCGATTGTCAGTTGCTGCTGGCCGGGGATGCGGCAGATCTGGCGCAAGACGCTCTGGCCGGCTCGTCGATCGGTTGCCTGGGCAACGAAGGGGCGACGATGCTGCAGCGCATGACGCAGTTTCTCGCGGGCAAGCTCGATACCTGAAACTCAGGTGTGCAGGGCTGGGTGGGTCAAACGGTGTTGTTGCAGGATGAACTGGCGCAGGCGCTCGGTTTCATCGGCATCGGTCTGGCTCAGTTCGTAGGCATAAAAACCGTGCTCGGTCTCCCGCTCGAAATTGCCGCGCAGCGAAATCCGCTCATAACCTGATGGGCTGAACCACAAGGCGAAATGCTTGGGTGCCTTGGTCTTGTTGCGCATCTCCAGCAGCACGCCTTTGTGCGATACCTCATGCACCCACATCATGCCCGGTTGGCCCTTGGCGTTTTCCAGCGCCACCGGCTCTTCAAGGGTCAGTCGCCAGGGGCGAATCATCGGCCCGTCTTCAAAAATGCTCGGCACGCCCAGGCGCAGGTGCAAGGCGTGGAATTCGTCTTCCACCAGATGCAGCGGGAAGGTCATTTGCTGATTTTCGAAGTTGGCCTGGATGGTCACCTGTTCGTGAGCGGCCAGGCGCGTGAGCAGGTCACGGATCTGCGAACCACCATTGACCAGCAGGCTCGACGTCGCATCCCGCACATTGAGCTGCGGGTTGTGCTGCATGGTCTGGATGAAATCCAGCTCATCCTGGGTCAGGAGGGCGTCACGTTGCATGGCCAGGCTCGAAAGAAATAGTTACAAAGTCATTGGTGATTGTAGTTACTGACACTTAGTTCGCAGTTTTGTTTGCGCCGTTCGTCGCTTTCAGAGCGGCGAGTTCGGCTTGCAATGCGGCGACCTGGGCTTCCAGTTGCGCGACGCGTTGCTGGGCCTTGACCTGGACCGTGACGTCTTTCTGCACACCGACGAAATAAGTCTGGCCGTCGTCGGCATTTTTCACCGTCGAAAGCGACAGTTCATTCCAGAACGGCGTGCCGTCCTTGCGATAGTTGCGCAGGATTTCCCGGCAAGACCCACCGTTGTGCAGGGTGTCGCGAATCAGCGTCAGGTTGGCCTGATCGCGGTCTCCGGACTGCAGAAAGCGGCAGTCCTGATAGAGAATCTCTTCGCTGGTGTAACCGGTCAGGCGCTCAAAGGCCGGGTTTACGTAAATCAGGATGTTGTCCTGTTCCCCTTCCTTTTCTGCGACCACGATCCCGTCGTTCGACGCGTTGATCACCATTTGCAGCAGACTGGCGTTGATCATCAGTGAATCCTTTCAGTGTTGATGGTGGCTGGCATTCTAGAAGTTCCAACGGCGCTGTCTACTGGCCATCACCGCTAATTGAGCGCGGATCGCGGCTTTTGCGTCGGGCTGCTACTATCCCGGCTCATTTTTTTCAGCTTCAGGATCAGATTGATGAAAGTCGCCATCCTCTCCGGCTCGGTTTACGGCACGGCCGAAGAAGTCGCCCGTCACGCGCAGAACCTGCTGAAAGACGCCGGTTTTGAAACCCTCTACAACCCACGCGCCAGCCTGGCGGACATTCAGGCGTTCGGCCCTGAAGCGTTTCTCGCGGTGACGTCGACCACCGGCATGGGCGAACTGCCGGACAACCTGCAGCCGTTGTACTCGGCCATTCGCGATCAGTTGCCAATGGCCTGGCGCGGCCTGCCGGGTGCGGTGATCGGTTTGGGTGATGCCAGTTACGGCGATACCTTCTGTGGCGGCGGCGAGATGCTGCGCGAATTGTTCGCTGAGCTGGGCGTGCGTGAGGTGCAGGAGATGCTGCGACTGGACGCCAGCGAAAGCGTGACGCCGGAAACCGACGCCGAGCCATGGCTGGCGCAACTGATCGCCACCCTCAAGGGCTGATCGCGCGTTCGCGCAACAATGCCAGCCACGCCTGAGCGGCTTTCGACAGATAGGCGCCCTGACGCCAGATGAACGCGATGTCCCAACGCAAGTAATCCGGCGCGCGCAAGGTCAGGCGCACCACGCCCGGGCGTTCCAGTGCGCGGGCGACCACGCTGGGCAGCAGCACCACGCCTTGCCCGGCGGCCACCAGTGCCACAAGAAAATCCGCCTGCCCGCTGCGCCCACCTTCTTTTGGCGTAAAGCCCATTTGCTGGCAGGCCTGGAGCAACCGATCGTTGAGCACGAAGCTGCGCTGATACAGCAGGAACGGCGTCTCGGCCAATTCTTCCAGGCCGATTTCGCCACGTGCCGCCAGCGGATGATCCACCGGCAGCAAGGCATCGAGTTTCTCATCGCAGAACGGCTGAAAGTCGAACTGCGGGTCTTTCGGCAACAGGCTGCCGCCCAATTCCAGTTCGCCACTCAGCACCGCCTGCTCAACGTTGCGACTGCCGCCTTCAAGCAACTGAATGCTGATGTTCGGATAGCGCCGCCGATACTCGGCAAACAACCCGGCGAACAGCGCGTCGCTGCCCAGCAACGGCAAGCCGAGACGCAACTCCCCGCGTGCCAGATGACTCAGGTCATCCAGCTCCCTGAGCAACTCATTGCGCAAACGCAACATGCCTTCGGCCCGTTGCAGTACCACGCTGCCGGCGGCGGTCAGGCGCAATTGCGAACCCAGCCGTTCAAGCAGCGGTGTGCCCAGGCTCTGTTCGAGTTGCGCGACTTGCTTGCTGACCGCCGACTGGCTGATGTGCAGGGTTTTTGCCGCCTGGGTAAAGCCGCCCTGATGCATGACTTCGACAAAACTGCGCAGCTGTTTGAATTCCATCACCTGATTCCATTTTGGAATGCCTTAGAGTCTAACAATTCGCTTCGGGGATGGCAGTCGGCTTCGTAAAATAAGCCCCTGTCAGGAGCAAAAACCATGAAACCCGCCCCCCTCAAGCATCTCTCCCGTCTGCTGGCCGAACTGGCCGTGTTGCTCGGCCTCTACCTGCTCGGCTGCCAACTAGCCGCGTGGCTGGCCTGGCCGATTCCCGGTGGGGTGATCGGCATGGCCCTGTTGCTGCTGGCATTCGCCTTCGGCTGGGTCAAACCGGCGGCACTGCAATTGGGCGCGGGACTGTTGATGGCCGAGATGCTGCTGTTCTTCATTCCGGCGTTGATGAGCCTGCTCGATTACGGCGCGCTGCTGCGCAATGACGGCTGGCGGATCCTGCTGGTGATCGCCGCCAGCACCCTGATGGTGATGCTGGTGACCGCGTTCACGGTGGAGTTGGCCGTGCGGATGAGGCATTCCCATGAAGCTTGAACTGATGCCCATGTTCTGGCTCGCCTTCACCTTGCTGGCGTACCTGTTCAGTCGCTGGATCTATCGGCGCACCGGACGTTATCTGCTGTCGCCGCTGATTCTGGTACCGGCGCTGCTGCTGGCTCTCGCCGTGCCGCTGCACACCGCGTATGCCGAATACGCCAGCAACACTCATTGGTTGATGCTGGTGCTTGGCCCGGTCACGGTCGCCTTCGCTGTACCGATCTGGCAGCAACGGCGTTTGCTGATGCAGCATTGGTCCGCGTTGCTGCTTGGCATGCTCGCTGGCAGCGCTGCGTCGATCGCCACCTCGTTCGGCCTGGCCAGGGCGCTGGCGCTGGACAGTTCGGTGACGATGTCGCTGGTGCCGCGTTCGATCACCACGCCGTTCGCCATGCCGCTGGCGCAGGATCTGGGCGGCGTGCCGGAACTGACCGCGGTGTTCGTGATGTTCACCGGGGTCTTTGGTGCGATGCTCGGCGGCGTGCTGCTCAAGTGGTTGCCGTTGCGCAGTGCCCTGGCGCGGGGAGCATTGTTCGGTGTCGGCGCGCACGGTGCCGGCGTCAGTCGCGCCCATGAAGTGGGCGGTGAGGAAGGCTCGGTGGCGGGGCTGGTGATGGTCCTGACCGGTCTGCTCAATCTGTTCGCCGCACCTTTATTGGCGTCGCTGCTTTGACATGGATCCAAGCTGTGTGCATTGCTGACTCGTTCAGTCATCAAGCTGGCTGGCAATGCAACTACGTGAGTCCCGGGAGCTGACTAGACTGCTGACACGTGCCAGACAACAAGAACGCAGAGGTGCATACAGTGAGCGTAGCCCCCGTCCAATCGTCCCTTAATGTCAAAGACCAGGTCAGTGCTGCGGAGTGGCAGACCCGGATCGATCTCGCCGCCTGTTATCGTCTGGTCGCGTTGCATGGCTGGGACGACCTCATCTTCACCCACATTTCCGCCAAGGTCCCGGGCACCGAAGATTTTCTGATCAATCCGTTCGGGTTGATGTTCCATGAGATCACCGCGTCGAGCCTGGTCAAAGTCGATCAGGCCGGCAACAAACTCATGGACAGTCCCTACGAAATCAATCCCGCCGGTTACACCATCCACAGCGCCGTGCACGAAGTGCGGCACGATGTGGTGTGTGTGCTGCACACCCACACCGCCTCCGGTGTCGCGGTGTCGGCGCAAAAACAGGGGGTGCTGCCGATCAGTCAGCAGTCGCTGTTCGTGCTGTCGAGCCTGGCCTGTCACGCCTATGAAGGCGTGGCGCTGAATCACGAGGAAAAGGCCCGCTTGCAGGCCGATCTGGGCGAGAACAATTTCCTGATGCTGCACAACCACGGGCTGCTGACCTGTGGCGGCACCATCGCCGACACGTTTCTGATGATGTTCACCTTCCAGCGCGCCTGCGACATTCAGGTCATGGCGCAGACTGGCGGTGCAGAACTGATCGCCATCGAACCGCAGATTCTGGCGGGCGCCAAAGCGATGATCGCCGGCGTGACCAAAAGCGCTCAAGGCATGGGCGGCACGCTGGCCTGGCCGGCGTTGCTGCGCAAACTCGATAAACAAGACCCCGGATATAAACTCTGATGCCTCTTGCCGAGATTCCTCTGTGTGTCTGGCGCAAGCGCAGCCGGACGTTTGTCTTTCGCGGCCAGTCGATCCGTTACTGGACGGCAGGGCAGGGCGAGCCACTGCTGCTGATCCACGGTTTCCCGACGGCCAGTTGGGACTGGCATTACCTGTGGCAGCCACTGGCCCAGCGTTATCGGGTAATTGCCTGCGACATGCTCGGTTTCGGTGATTCGGCCAAACCGTTGAATCACAGCTACAGCCTGCTGGAGCAGGCCGACCTGCAACAGGCACTGTTGGCTCATCTGCAGGTCGAGCAACCGCTGCATATTCTGGCCCACGATTACGGCGACAGCGTCGCTCAGGAACTGCTCGCCCGGCATTACGAAAACCGGATCGAAGTCGGCAGTTGCGTGTTCCTCAACGGCGGACTGTTCCCGGAAACCCATCGCCCGGTGCTGATGCAAAAGCTGCTGCTCAGCCCGTTGGGCTGGATGATTGGGCGGGCCTTCACCCGTGATGGCCTGGTGAAAAGTTTCCGGCAGATCTTCGGCCCGCAGACCGGCCCTACAGAAAGCGAGCTGGATGATTTCTGGAGCTTGATCGAAACCCATCGCGGTCCGCGCATCATGCACAAACTGATTGGCTACATCCCCGAACGTCGGGTGCAGCGCGACCGCTGGGTCGCGGCCATGCAGCGCGATGAAATCCCGCTGCGGGTGATCGATGGCGAAGTCGATCCGATCTCTGGAGCGCACATGGTCAAGCGTTATCGCGAGTTGATTGACGATGCCGACACCGTCTTGTTACCGGGCATCGGTCACTACCCACAGATCGAAGCGCCGGTGCAGGTGCTCAAGCATTATCTGGCGTTTCGTGAGCGCCTGGAGTTGCCGCCACGCAAAGTCGCCTGCTCCTGATGGAGCGGGGGGCTCCTCCCGCCACGCAGCTATCATCCCCCAGCCTTATCGCCCACCATTCAGCCCCAGCCGTGTTTGTTGTGACCCATCGCGCCGTGCCTGACACTCGGGATTATTGTCCCTCAGGCCTGCTGGAGTTCCTGCGATGAATGAGTCCGTACGTTTCGAAGATAAAGTCGTGATCGTCACCGGAGCCGGCGGTGGCCTGGGTCGGGCGCACGCTTTACTGTTCGCCCGGCACGGCGCCAAAGTGCTGGTCAACGACCTCGGCGGCTCGACTCAGGGTGAAGGGGCCAACGCCTCTGCCGCTGATCGCGTAGTGGCGCAGATTCGCGAAGCCGGCGGCATCGCCGAGGCCAACCACGACTCGGTCACCGACGGCGACAAACTGGTGCAGAACGCCCTCGATGTCTTTGGCCGGGTCGACGTGGTGGTGAACAACGCCGGGATCCTGCGCGACAAGACCTTCCACAAAATGGACGACGCCGACTGGGATCTGGTCTATCGCGTTCACGTCGAAGGCGCCTACAAAGTGACTCGCGCCGCATGGCCGCACCTGCGCGAGCAAAGCTACGGTCGGGTGATCTTCACGGCTTCGACTTCGGGCATCTATGGCAACTTCGGCCAGTCCAACTATGGCATGGCCAAACTTGGCCTCTACGGGCTGACCCGTACCCTGGCCATCGAAGGTCGCAAGAACAACATCCTGGTTAATGCCATTGCGCCCACTGGCGGCACGCGCATGACCGAAGGCCTGATCCCGCCGCAAGTGTTCGAACAGCTCAAACCGGAACTGGTCAGCCCGCTGGTGGTGTACCTGGCCAGCGAGCAATGCCAGGAAACGTCCGGCTTGTTCGAAGTCGGTGGCGGCTGGATGGGCAAGGTGCGTTGGGAACGCAGCCTCGGCGCCGGGTTCGATCCTCGTGCGGGGTTCTCCCCGGAAGATGTGGCGGCGCACTGGCAGCAGATCTGCGACTTTGAAGGCGCTGCGCATCCGAAGGACAATATCGAGGCGTTGAAGGAAATGATGGCGAATTTGCAGAAGTACGCGCTCTGAGTCCGGTCATCTCCCGCGAATCAAGACCCATGGAAAGCCTTCGCCCATAAAAAAGGCCGCTGCAAACGCAGCGGCCAAGGTAAGACGTTGGATCAAGGAGCTACAAATCAACGTCAGTGAACACCGGGGCGATAAATCGAAGATTCGACTCATCTGAAATCGGTCGGCCATGGCGCGAATTGCTCAGCAGCCAGGGCTTCGTGCTTTGCGGCATATGCCGTGAAAGCCCGATCAGAATAGGCGGTTGGAGCCGGCGGAAAAATACCGATTCTGGATATGCACTGTTACGGTGCGCGCAACAGTAGTGGGTGCTTCATCGGGTATCAAGCGCCTTATTGCACAGTAAAAAAGACGTTTCCATAAATGATTGATCAAGAAGGTTTTGTATTGAAGAATAACTGAAGTATCGTTGTTGCAGGGTGGCGGGTTGATAACGGGAGTTTCTTCGTAGTTTTGTTGAGTTATATTGATATGCTAAATTTTCCGCAATAAATGTCTGGTGTTTATATAGTTTTGCTTCTTCTATATTCGAGTTCGATTTTCTCGGGTTCTTAAATGTTTTCCCGAATACTTGAAGATAAGGAAGTTATTAATGAAGAGGCTGTATACCAGTCTGATGCTCGATACCCTTTATAAGCGTGTTGAGAGTTCAGAGGAAATCACCAAGTCCATTTCGGTTGGACAGCAATTGTTGGCCACTCTTGAGGGTATCCCTTCATTCAGGCAAATGGCCCGTGAACGCTTGGTCGAAAAGCTGCGGGAGTACCATCCGGGTGTTCAGTTGGACAAGGTATTTATCAACAGGGCTGATGTTGATCATAATCTGGGTAGCCGTCCCCAAGGTTCGTTACTTGATGTCTACGTAGAGTGTTTGTCACGTTTTCTGTCACCGACTTACATCATCGACGCTGATGGTCTATATGATCGCCCTGACACCACCGACGTTCGTTTCAAAGTGTCTGGGCTGGACCTGATTCAAGTTGAGCGGCTGATCGACAACGCCCTGCAGGCGCTGAGCCGCGAGCATCGCACCAGCCTTGAAAAGTACTGGCAGGCACCCGCAGTGCGCGGCGCGTTCAGCAATAAGACCGCTCTGCAGCAGGCCATTTCCAGAGCGTTGATGGCGCAACTTTCCCTGAGTGTCATGGGGAATCGCCTGGAGTCTGGGCAAGCTGAAAACCTTGCCAAAGCCTTGGTTTCAGAGACAGGTTATTCGCTGTACAAAGTCCTGATCAATGATGCTGGGGCGCCATCCACGTCATTGGCATCCGTATTTATCGTGGACATGGCGAATCTGGGTGCCCCGCAACTTTCACTCAATGACGATCATTACTCATGCTTCCTTTACACGCCCGTCCGAGGGTACGAGTTTTTCGTCAACAGTAATGATCTGCATGCAACGCTGTGCAGCCGCCTGTCCGTAGCCGGTTATGGCCTTACTTATCCGAGGCTGAAGGAAAGCGTCTTCGAGTTCTGCGTCGAGTCGCATCTCAAGCAGCAGGCTGATGAAGTGGCACGCCTGGCGAACTCGCGGGAACGTGATGAGGCCGGAGGCCTGGTTGCGTTGGAACAAAATCAACGTTTCTCCACATTACGGCAACACTGGCTGTCGCACTTTGCTCTGCTGCGAGCCGCGGTCAGTCGCGGCGAATGGCCGGCATGGCTGCAGGCAGCCGGTGAATCCGTGCAGAACAACTATCTGCAACTCGAGACGTCGATGCGCAAGTACCACGAGGATTTCCAGCGTACTCACGCACCCACTTTTTCGTTAAAGGACTACGCCCGAACGACGTTGGCGGAGTGGACAAAAAGTACGCTGGGAGTTTCTGTGGACGGTAATACCGTTCGGGTTCACACCACTTATGAAATGAAACTCGGAGGAAAAACCATTCGCCATGAGGAAAGTCGCAGCCTGACGGAACTGGTTGCGTTCGGCGCTCACGATGTTGGTTTTGCACCGAAGCTGACTCTGGTGGGGGCTGAAAATACCGGACTGACAGTGGACAAACTCAATCGATGGCTGCAACAGACGGACCTGCGCAAAGAGTTCGTTGAAACGCGCTCGGACACGCCGTCGGCTGATTATCACGATGCATTGAGCAACAAGCTGATCAGCGAAATCCAGTTTGATCTACTGGTTGCCTTCCACAGCCGGCGTCTTGAAAAAAACGAATTCGATCTGGTCAATCAGGCGCTCGGGGGGGATCCGTCCGTATTGATGGCTGGCGTGCATTTCGCTGGCGCGACACAACCATTGAAAGACATTTTGATTTTTCAGGGCGGGCGACGTGATCTCGGGCCACAGTTGGTCTACATGCGCTTGGTCGAGGGGGGGAACGGGTTCTTGCGATTCAATCGTTTTGAAGAGTTTTCCAGCAAACTCAAAGAATGGCTGAGTAACGATTCAACTTACGCAACGTCAATGCTGCATGCCAAAGATCTGCCAACCATCGGCAATGATTTGCAACATGCCGAAGGTCTGGCGTTTGATTTGAACAGGATCCGTGCGGCTTCGGTAGAGTTCAAGCGCAGGCCCGATAGTCCGTTGGCCGGTGTTGTGGCAGTGCATTTTGGATGGACGGCAGGCGCCGCAGCCAGTATTGCGCCACTCAACTTTCGAGCGGTGCCGCAAGAGGTGCGTCAGCGTCATGTTCGCCTCACGACCGAACTCAAGGCCTTGTACTCCGTCGAGTTGCGTGAAACCGGTTTTCCCTCGTATGAAAACTTCGCCCGCGATCTGATCAAGACAAGGATCGAAGAGGTACTTCGTTCGCGAGGCCGTTATGTCGAGGTCAATCCGGACCTGGTGTTCGTACAGATCTCGGCAACTGAAAACTGGGTACTCACTGAGTTGATTGTGCAAGAGCGGGCCTTCGAGCCGCCCAGCAGCCCTCAGTGGGACCCGAGTGATTACCCGCGTTTTCACTGGAGCACTGCCCAACCCTCACTGGATGCCCTGACTATCAAGGACATTGCCAGTTGGTCGAAGACGCTACGGCCAGGGGAAAAGTATATCGAGATGCTCAAGACGAAGTTCCAGTCGAAAGCTCCACTGTACGCATTCAAGCGAGAAGTGCATTTGCGCCGCTTGCATGCCGAAATGTCGTTGGCGCTGGTTTCCCAGTACGCCGATGCACAACTGAACAACGAACAGTTCAATAGTTTGCAGCGCCTGCTCACTGAGTTGCAAACGCCTCAGCCAATCAAGGTTTCCGACCCGGTGGTCGCAAGCGAAAGCGTCTATGAGTTCAAGATCAAAAACACCCGCAGAGTCGACGGTGTTTATGTGTTCAGGACGATGACCAGCCAGGGCGTAGCGGATTTTCTCTACACGCCGGATGCGCCGGACCGCATCGCGTTTCGCAAGGCTGCCGATTTTGTCGGGTCGATTCGCTTGCGTGCGCGTTCGTTGCGTAACTACTACATCGATCGTGTCGCGCTCGTCGATCAGAAAGTGGTCAACGATTATTTCGATGAACTACAGGCGACAGTCAAGGACGTACCCGCACCCGTGCCTTATACCAATACGCGGATCCGGGATTTGCGCACCGCCTACGACGCTCATGTCAGCCGCGTGATCGAAGACATAGACAAGCGCACCACCAGCCTTGCCGAGATCATTGGTGGGCTGATCTACGACAATGTGAAACTGGCGGCATCGGTTATCGCTCTGGTCATTGCGCCAGTAGGGCTGGCGCTGACGGCCGTGGAAGTAGCCAAGAGCATTTACGACAGCGCGAATGCCCATTACTACGGTGAGAATGGCGAAGCGTTTGCCCATTTCAGGGATGCACTGCTTGGCCTGGCGACGCTGGGCCAGGCAGGCCTCGGCGCCGAGAGTGTCACCCGATTGCAGCGCACGTTGATCGAATTGGCGGGAGATGCCGACACCGTGGTGGGATTACTGGCAACGGCTCTCGGCCAAAAGCTCGGTCACGAACGTTTGCGCGAACTGATTGAACAAGTGCTGGATACCGAGGCTGTCGACAGTAGTAAAACCACCGTCTCCTGATTCATTCAGGTCGCCGCTGCGTAACCCATTCGCCAGCTCACGGCCCGCGACGCCGCCAGTAACCGCTGCGCCGCCGGGCCGTTCTCGTCAGCATGGAACAGCGAAGTCGGCCCGACGATGGTCAGCACGGCGGCGATCTGTCCGACCGCGTTGAACACTGGGGCCGACAGCGCATCCACACCTGGCAGCAACAAGCCGTGAACATGATGCAGACCGCGCTCGCGGATCTGTTCGCACAAACCGCTGTAGGTGTTTTCATCAGCCAGTGGATGGCCGGCAACGGCGATTTCCTGCTCGCGCAGTTCATCGGTTTCCCGGTGCGGCAGATAGGCGCTGAACACCAGTCCAGTGGACGAGCTGAGCAACGGTAATACCGAACCCAGTTGCGTGACCACCGTCACCGCGCGCACTGCGGGTTCGATGTGCACCACGGTCGCGCCCTGATTACCCCACACCGCCAAAAAGCAGGTTTCGTTCAACTCGTCGCGCAACTCGGCCAGGGGCAGGGCGGCGACTTTGAGCACGTCCATACTGTTGAGGGCGGCCAGGCCTACACGCAGCGCTTCACGGCCAAGACCGTAATGGTTGGTGGCGGCGTTCTGTTCGGCAAAACCGCTGGCAATCAGTGCCTGAAGATAACGGTGCACCTTGCTCGCCGGCATCTGCACGTGTTCGGCCAGACGCGACAGAGACGTGGAGGGCGACAACTCGGCCAAGGCCTTGAGGATGTCGGTGCCGACCTCGGCGGAGCGGACTTTCTGTTTGCCGTTGCTGTCGCTGGTTTTTTCCATGGTGCGGCCGGGATCCGAAAACGAATGGGCGTCTTTATATCTTGACGCTGGATAGCGAGCAAATTACGTTATGCGTAATCGAATTACGATAATAACAACCCCGGCGTGCGCAAACCTCTGAGCCAGAGCGATGGGCCACTGCCGACTCCCTGTTCAGGAGGCTCCATGAACCTCGATTCAACCGCGTCGGAGCTGGCGTACCAGTCCGGTTTCGGCAACGAATTCAGCAGTGAAGCGTTGCCCGGTGCCTTGCCCGTTGGCCAGAACTCGCCGCAAAAAGCGCCGTACGGTCTCTACACCGAATTGTTTTCCGGTACCGCGTTCACCATGACTCGCAGTGAAGCACGGCGTACCTGGATGTATCGGATTCAGCCGTCGGCCAATCACCCGGCCTTCGTCAAACTGGAGCGGCAACTGGCCGGCGGCCCGTTGGGTGAAGTGACCCCCAATCGTCTGCGCTGGAATCCGCTGGAGATCCCGGCCGAGCCGACCGACTTCATCGACGGACTGCTGAGCATGGCCGCCAACGCCAGCGCCGAGAAGCCATCCGGCATCAGCATCTACAACTACGTCGCCAACCGTTCGATGGAACGGGTGTTCTTCAACGCCGACGGCGAGCTGCTGCTGGTGCCGCAACTCGGGCGTCTGCGTATTGCCACCGAATTGGGTGTGCTGGAACTGGCACCACTGGAAATCGCCGTGTTGCCGCGCGGCTTGAAGTTCCGCGTCGAACTGCTCGATGCGCAGGCCCGCGGTTACATTGCCGAGAACCATGGCGCGCCGCTGCGCCTGCCGGATCTGGGGCCGATCGGCAGCAATGGCCTGGCCAATCCGCGCGACTTCCTGACCCCGGTCGCGGCCTACGAAAACCTCCAGCAGCCAACGACGCTGGTGCAGAAGTTTCTCGGCCAGTTGTGGGTTACCGAACTGAATCACTCGCCGCTGAACGTGGTCGCCTGGCACGGCAACAACGTGCCGTACAAATACGACCTGCGTCGTTTCAACACCATCGGCACCGTGAGTTTCGATCATCCGGATCCGTCGATCTTCACCGTGCTGACTTCGCCGACCAGCGTGCATGGCCTGGCCAACCTCGACTTCGTGATCTTCCCGCCACGCTGGATGGTCGCTGAGAACACCTTCCGTCCGCCGTGGTTCCACCGCAATCTGATGAACGAATTCATGGGCCTTATCCAGGGCGAGTACGACGCCAAGGCTGAAGGTTTCGTGCCCGGCGGTGCGTCCCTGCACAGCTGCATGAGCGCCCACGGCCCGGACGGCGAAACCTGCACCAAAGCGATCAACGCCGAGCTCAAACCGGCGAAAATCGATAACACCATGGCCTTCATGTTCGAGACCAGTCAGGTGCTGCGCCCAAGCCGTTTCGCCCTCGACTGCCCGCAACTGCAATCCAATTACGACGCCTGCTGGGCCACGCTGCCCGCCACGTTCGACCCGACCCGGAGATAACCCATGACGCAGACTTCCATCACCCGCAGCTGGGTCGCTTCGGCCAACGGCCACGCGGATTTCCCTCTGCAGAACCTGCCGCTGGGGGTGTTCAGCCTCAACGGTTCGGCGCCGCGCGCAGGCGTGGCGATTGGCGAGCACATTTTCGATCTGCAGGTGGCGCTCGAAGCCGGGTTGTTCGACGGCGCGGCCCGCAGCGCAGTCGAAGCCATGCACGGTGGCCTGTTGAACGCCTTCTTCGACCTCGGTCGCGAGGCCCGCGCAGCGTTGCGCAGCCACTTGCTGGAATTGTTCAGCGAGGGCAGCAGCCATCGCGGCGCCATTGAAGCCCAAGGCGCAAAACTGCTGCCACTGGCGGCCGATTGCCATATGCACCTGCCGGCGCGCATCAGCGACTACACCGACTTCTATGTGGGCATCGAGCATGCACAGAACGTCGGCAAACTGTTCCGTCCGGACAATCCACTGCTGCCGAACTACAAGCACGTGCCGATCGGTTATCACGGTCGGGCCTCCACGGTGCGCGCCTCCGGTACCGACGTGCGCCGTCCGAAAGGCCAGACGTTGCCGGCCGGTGCGAGCGAGCCGACCTTCGGCCCTTGCGCACGTCTGGACTACGAGCTGGAGCTGGGCATCTGGATCGGTCAGGGCAACGAAATGGGCGATTCAATTGCCATCGGTGACGCCGCCGAGCACATCGCCGGTTTCTGCCTGCTCAACGACTGGTCGGCCCGCGATATTCAGGCCTGGGAATACCAGCCACTGGGACCATTCCTGTCCAAGAGTTTTATCACCAGTGTTTCGCCCTGGGTGGTGACGGCTGAAGCGCTGGAGCCGTTCCGTACCGCGCAACCGGCGCGTCCTGAAGGTGATCCGCAGCCGCTGCCATACCTGTTCGACAAACGCGATCAGGAGGCTGGTGCTTTCGACATCGAACTCGAAGTGCTGCTGCTCACCGAAGCCATGCGCGAGCAGAATCTGCCGGCCCATCGTCTGACTCTGAGCAACACTCGCTACATGTACTGGACCGTCGCGCAAATGGTCGCGCACCACAGCGTCAACGGTTGCCAGTTGCAGGCCGGTGACCTGTTCGGTTCGGGCACCTTGTCTGGCCCGCAAAGCGGTCAGTTCGGCAGTCTGCTGGAAATCACCGAGGGCGGCAAAAAGCCGATCGAACTGGCCTCTGGCGAGGTGCGTAAATTCCTCGAGGACGGTGATGAAATCATCCTGCGCGCACGTTGTGCCCGTGACGGTTTTGCCTCCATCGGTTTCGGCGAGTGCCGCGGCAAAGTGCTGGCGGCGCGCTGACAGGAGCGGACCATGGATATCTACACCTACTACCGTTCGACCTCGTCATACCGGGTGCGCATTGCCCTGGCGCTGAAGGGGCTCGACTACACCGCGCTGCCAGTCAACCTGATCGCGCCATCCGGGGGCGAGCATCGGCAGGCGGCGTATCTGGCGATCAATCCACAGGGCCGGGTGCCGGCCTTGCGCACCGATGACGGTGAGTTGCTGATTCAGTCGCCAGCGATCATCGAGTATCTGGAGGAACGTTATCCACAGAAGCCCCTTTTGCCGGAAGACCTCGCCGCCCGCGCCCATGTGCGCGGTGTGGCGGCGGTAATTGGTTGCGACGTGCATCCGCTGCACAACGTCAGCGTGCTCAATCGCCTGCGTCAGTTGGGGCACGAGGAGCCGCAGGTGGTGGAGTGGATTGCGCACTGGATCGGTCAAGGGCTGGCGACCGTCGAGCAGTTGATCGGTGACAGCGGTTTCTGTTTCGGTGAGTGGCCGTGTGTGGCGGATGTCTATCTGATCCCGCAGTTGTACGCGGCCGAGCGTTTCAATGTATCGCTGGAGGCTTATCCACGGATTCGTCGGGTGGCGGCACTGGCGGCTGAGCATCCGGCGTTCATCAAGGCGCATCCGGCCAACCAGCCGGATACCCCATAAAGTTCCACACTGCCCAATGTAGGAGTGAGCCTGCTCGCGATAGCGGAGTGTCAGATACGGGGATGTTGACGGACACACCGCTATCGCGAGCAGGCTCACTCCTACAAGGGATCAGCACCGCACAAAAAATCATAAAAACAAAACAGGTACCTTGCGATGCACAACCAGATTGCCAGCTTCCGGGCGGCACTCGACGCCCATCCTGTGTCCCGCTATCAGTGGTTGCTCTTGATCCTGCTCGCCTTGTTGCTGGTCACCGACGGTTACGACGCCCAGGTGCTGGGTTACGTGGTGCCGGCCCTGGCCCAGGACTGGGGACTGGAAAAAGCCGCGTTCGGGCCTGTTTTCAGCGCCAACCTGCTGGGCCTCACGCTCGGTTCGCTCGCCGTGACACCACTGGCCGACCGCTTCGGTGTGCGGCGAATCCTGCTCGCGTGCGTGTTGATTTACGCCAGCCTTACGGTGCTGATGGTGTTCGCCGATTCGCTGAATACCTTGATGATCGCGCGCTTCATCTGCGGCATCGGCATGGGCGGGGCGATGCCCAGTGCCATGGCCTTGATGTCGGAATACTCACCGCCGCGTCTGCGCACGTTGATGGTGACATTGGCGGCCTGTGGGTTTTCCTTTGGTGGTGCGGCGGGCGGGTTTGTCGCGGCGGGTTTCATTGATCGCTTTGGCTGGCAAGCAGTGTTCCTCGCCGGCGGCGTCACGCCGCTGCTGCTGTTTCCGTTTTTGTGGTGGATGCTGCCGGAATCCCTGCCGCGTTTGCTACGCGATGCACCGCCCTATGCGCGCCTGCGCAAAGTCACCGCGCGGATGCTGCCAGACTGGCAACCACCGGTCGCCTCGGCCGAACAGAACGAGCGCGAACAGGGCAGCAAACTGACGGTGGTCGAGTTGTTCCGAAACGGCTACGCACGGCCGACCCTGCTGATCTGGGCGACGTTTTTTGTCAGCCTGATTCTGCTGTATTTCATGATCAGCTGGCTGCCGACGCTATTGCTCGAAAGCGGTCTGAAACTCAATGAAGCCAATCTGGTGACATCGATGTTCCTGTTCGCCGGCACCTTGGGCGCCGTGTGCATGGCGTGGTTTGCCGACCGCTTGAAACGCAAGGTGCGCCTGCTTTGCGCGGTATTGGCCGGGGCGGCTGTGTGCACCATTCTGTTGGGTTTGAACCACGACAACCCGCGTTATCTGGTGGCCTGCGTGTTTGCGGCCGGCTTCTGCATCATCGGTGGACAACTGACGCTGAACGCCTTCGCCAGTAACTTCTACCCGGCCCATGTGCGGGCCACAGGCACTGGCTGGGCGTTGGGAGTAGGGCGGTTTGGTTCCATCCTCGGGCCGCTGTTCGGCAGCATGCTGCTGGCGATGCACATTCCGGTGGCGCAGATTTTCTTCTTCTGCGCGATTCCGGCGGTCATCGCAGCGCTGTTGATCATCCAGGTGCGCTCGCCCTCCGAGTCCACCCCGCCCAATGTGGGAGCCAGCCTGCTGGCGAAGAACGATAACGCGGTCTGACAGGAAAATCGGCGACGCCTGCATCGCGAGCAGGCTCACTCCTGCAGTGATCTATGTGATGCAGATGAAAGGGATCACGCCAAACCTTGTGGGAGCCAGCCTGCTGGCGAAGAACGATAACGCGGTCTGACAGGAAAATCGGCGACGCCTGCATCGCGAGCAGGCTCACGCCTGCAGTGATCTATGTGATGCAGATGAAAGGGATCACGCCAAACCTTGTGGGAGCCAGCCTGCTGGCGAAGAACGATAACGCGGTCTGACAGGGAAAACGGCGGCGCCTGCTTCGCGAGCAGGCTCACGCCTACAAAAAGGCGTTTAGTGGACGACGGAGTTCGGGGGCAGGTGGCCGAGGCGTTCCGTCAGGCGCAGGCGCTGGATCGGGTCGTCACTGAGCAGCAGCGCATGTTCCAGATCGAAGCGCTCGGCGTTCGGGCAGTCGAGGCGTTGGTACAGGCTGGCGCGGGCCAGGTAATCGGCTGCGCTGGCACTGCCCAGTTCCAGCACGCGTTCGGCATCGATCAACGCGGCGATGTAGTCCTCATGCGCCAGATGCAACTGTCGCAGGTTGCGTGACAGGCGCTGGAGCATCTGCAACGGGGTAGCGGTGGCGAGATGGTCGGCGTTGAGCTTGAGGTGCGCGCCGTACTGGCGCTGCAGCAAATCGCGGCAATCGTTGGGGTACAGACGCCGCCCGCCGCAGGGGTCGAGCAAATGGTCGGCACCGGGTACCCGCAGCAGAAAATGCCCGGGGAAGTTCACCCCGACCAAGGGGATCTCCAGACCGCGCGCCAACTCCAGTGCAATCAGTGCCAGGGCCAACGGCTGGCCACGTCGGGTCTGCAACACTTTATGCAGCAAGGCCGCCTGCGGGCGCAGCGGCAGAAAGTCGTCCTGGGCAAACCCCAGATCATTCATCCGCCGCAACAACGGCTGTGCCAGCTCGCTGACCGGCAACATCGGCAAACCGTAGCTGACGCGCTGTTGCAACTCCTTGAAGTCTTGCTGCAATGCTTCGACATCGAGGCCTTTTTCGTGCTCGGCGGCCATCCACAGCGCAGCTTCGAACAGCGCGGGCGGTGAACGGTGCAGACTCTCGAAAAAACGTTGGCGCGGGCTCATCGGAATCTCCGGGGAATGCCTCGTTTTAGCCCCGTCCGTGCCATTCGTCCAGTACCGACCAGGTTATGCCGCAAAGTTACCGTCGAGGCGGGTGCTTATTCCGGTGCGCTTCAGCAATTTTTGGGCGCAAGCCTATACTGGCGTCTACCAGAAGTGATTCGGGAGCCTGCCGATGTTCGCTCTCATGCAAAGCACTCGCCTGGAATCGCTGCACCTCAGCGTTGACCCGGTCACCGGGTTGAAGGCGGTCATTGCCATTCATAACAGTCGCCTCGGGCCCGCCCTGGGCGGTTGTCGTTATCTTGCCTATCCCAACGACGAGTCCGCAGTCGAGGATGCCATTCGCCTGGCACAAGGCATGAGCTACAAGGCGGCTTTGGCCGGTCTTGCCCAGGGCGGCGGCGTTGCGGTGATCGTGCGCCCGGCGCATGTGGAAAACCGCGCAGCATTGTTCGAAGCGTTTGGTCGCTGCATCAATCAGCTCGACGGTCGCTACATCACCGCCATCGACAGCGGCACTTCGGTGGCGGACATGGATTGCATCGCCCAGCAGACCCAGCATGTCACCAGCACCACCTCGGCTGGCGATCCGGCACCGCATGCGGCGATGGGCGTGTTCACCGGGATTCGCGCTACGGCGATGGCGCGGCTGGGCAGTGACAATCTCGAGGGCCTGCGCGTGGCGATTCAGGGCTTGGGCAACGTCGGTTACGCACTGGCCGAGCAGCTGCACGCGGCGGGGGCTGAATTGCTGGTCAGCGACATCGATCACGGCAAGGTGCAACTGGCCATGGAGCAGCTCAATGCCCACCCGATCGCCAACGACGCGTTGCTCAGTACGCCTTGCGACATCCTCGCGCCGTGTGGCCTCGGTGGCGTGCTCAACAGCCACACGGTGACGCAATTGCGTTGCTCGGCGGTGGCGGGCTCGGCCAACAATCAGCTGACGCATCTGGACGTGGCCGATCAGCTGGAGCGGCGCGGCATCCTCTATGCGCCGGACTACGTGATCAATGCTGGTGGCCTGATCTACGTCTCGCTCAAGCATCGCGGCGAAGAGCTGGGGACGATTACCGCGCACCTGTCGAAAATCTGCTCGCGCCTGACCGAAGTGTTCGCCCATGCGCAGGCCGAGAAGCGCTCGCCGGCACGGGTGGCAGATGAGTTGGCGGAGAAAGTGTTGTACCGCTGAGCTGTTCAGCGAGCATGAAAAAGGCCCCGAGCCATATGACTCGGGGCCTGTTCAATTCAGGTAACGCTTATTTGGCAGCTTTCGCCGCTTTTGCCGGTTTGACCGGTGCTTCGGCAGACTCTGCCGGTTCAGCCACTTCTTCTGCCACCGGCTCGGCCGGTGCGTTGATCAGCTCCGACAGGGCATCAGGCTGGCTCTTGAAGGCCTTGGCGAACACATCGCGGTTCTTCGCCATGTAGATCCCGACTTCTTCAACCTGTTGCTCGTTCAGCGACGGAACGGCTTTTTGCAACACTTCGGACAGCATTTCGGCCAGTTCGAGCATTTTGTCATGACGGTCAGCTTCGGCTTTATCCATGAACAAGCGCTCCAGATCTCGGCTGCTGCGGTATACCACTTCGACGGCCATTCACCACCTCACATGCCTTCACATTTAGTTGTCTTAGCGACTACTGTATTTATATACAGCGAAAGGATAAGCGAATCCCTGCGCTTTGGGTAGTGGCTTTTCAATGTAGACCGGATTTGGCGTTTTTTCTGATTCCGGCGCCGAACAAAACGACCCGCGCATGGCGGGTCGTTCGGGTTTTATTTGTTGTCAGAACTTGCCGCTGGCGTAGCCACCATCGATGGGCATGATCACCCCGGTGACGTACGCCGCCTGTTCGCTGAGCAGCCAGAGTACAGCGTTGGCCACTTCATCCGCCGTACCGAAGCGTTTCATCGAGGTCACGTTGATTTTGCGCTGGGTGTTTTCCGGCGCTGCCTTGAGACGCGCCTCGCTGTTCATCCCGCCGAGTATCGGACCCGGCGCGACCGCGTTGACGCGAATGCAGCCGCCCTCTTCGAGCCGGGCGTTTTCAATCGATGCGACCTGGGTCATGCCGTTGATTGCCTGTTTGCTGGCGACGTACGCCACCTGGCCGCCAATCGGCACGACGCCGGCGCAGGACGAGGTGTTAACGATGGCGCCAATGCCGCGAGTGAGCATGAGTTGCAGCTCATGGCGCATGCAGTGGTAGGTGCCATTGACGTTGATGTTCATCACCTTCATCCAGTCTTCCGGGCACGAGTCCGCCAGCGCGCCGTAACGTGCGGTGACGCCGGCATTATTGAACGCGCAATCGAGTTTGCCGTAGACCGAGCGAATGGTCGCGAAGGCCTGCTCGACCTGCGCCGGATCACCGACATCGCAGGCGATGAACCGGCAGTGTTCGCCCAGCCGATCGGCCAGGGCCGCGCCCTTTTCCTCGTCTCTGCCGAATACGATCACCTCGGCTCCAGCCCTGATCAAACGCTCGCTGACGGTCTCGCCAATGCCAGCGGTGCCGCCGGTGACCAGGCACACTTTTCCCAGAAAATCGTACATGTGTCGCATCTCCTTATGCCAACGCGGGGCGTAAATATTTCGGGTTCACGCAGCAATACACTCGGTCCAGACGTGGGTTGCTTTTGTCGCTGAAGCACTGGCTGTCCCATCGGCATTTATGGATGTCGGCGGAACGGCCCTGCAGGGTTTTGTTGATCAGGTCGTTGTCGGCAAACAGCGCCCGCGACATTCCCACCCAGTCGCACACGCCATCGGCCAGTAACTGTTCGGCCTTGTCCAGGCCATCGATGAAGCCGGCATAGCCCACCGGCACCGTCGACACGGCCTTGATCGCCCGGACGCCGGCTTGCAGGTACTCGTCCATGGTCTCGGAGTGCATGATCAACTGGCCGAATGTCGCGCCCATGCACATCGAACATTCCAGCGCGGCGACACCTGCCTGGCAGAGGGCCTGAACGGTTTCCTTGATGTCGGGATACTGCAGTCCTGCATCACCCAGGCGATCATCGATGCCGAGCCGGATAGTGACGATCAACTGGCCCTCGGTGCGCTCGCGAATGGCCTTGACCACTTCAAGCAACAGACGCGCGCGATTCTCTTCGCTACCGCCGTAACGGTCCGTGCGATGGTTGGTGTGCGGCGAGAGAAAACTGCTCAGCAAGTAGCCATTGGACGCTTGCAATTGCACCAGTTGCGCGCCGTTGGTCCAGGCCAGCCAGGCGGAATGGGCGAACTGCTCGATCACCAGGGCGATATCGGTTTCGTCCATGATCCGCACCCGATAGTCCGGGTCGAGTTTCGACACGCGCGGGCAGGGCACGCCACTGGGTGTCAGCACGGCAACGCCGGTGTGCGTGGTGGTGCCCTGACCGCCGTAATGCTGCAACTGCACACCCACCGGGGTGTTGACGCGACTGGCCATGGCGAACATGGCCTTGAGTGATTCGCCCTGATACGCCTCGAACAGACCCAGGCCGGTACTTTGCAGGCGTGACTGCGGCGAGACCGTGGCGTTGCACAGAAACGCCATGGAACAGCCGCCCTCCATGATGCCCTGATAGAACTCGATCATGGCGGGCGTCACACACCCGCTGTGATCGGCCAGATCCACGCCCATCGAGGCGAAGAACAGCCGATTGCGCAATTCCAGTCCGCCGGCAAGGCGCAGAGGTTCAAGCACGTGGGGATAGCGCGACATCATGCCTCCTTCCTTTGCTCGGGCATTGCCGAGGCCTGGTCGAACGTCATCCACAGTGTCTGCTCGAGGGCGACCACTGGCGCCGGAGTGATTTCTTCGTGAGAGAAGTAGGCGAACTGTTTGAGCACTTCGCGCCATTTGAAGCGCAGCGATGAATCCAGTTCGGCCAATTGCAGCCTGAGCGTGCCGGCCTTGCCCGCATCGCTGACGTGCAGTGACTGCAGTGGCAGGCTGAGCATTCCTTCGCTTTCCAGATACAGATAGACGTGGCCGCGCTCGGATGCGTCGAGCGGGCTGTCGCATTGCACTTGCAAGCCGGCCATCGACAGCAACTCCAGGCGCGCCGACAGATGGCGACCGGAATCCAGGCGCACCAGCACTTCATGGCGGATGCCCTTGAGCGGACGGAACCAGCAGGCCGGGTCGATGCTGATGTTACGCATGCGCTTGAACACCGGCATCTTGATCACTTCGCCGTGCAGGCGGATGTCGGCCACCAACTCGCCGCGCTGGAAGAAGCGCGCACGCTTGTCGACCTTGCGCCCCCGTGGTGGCGCCATGCCTTCGTAATCACCGACGAGTACGTCGACCTGAAACGACGACTCGGTGTAACGCGGGAAGCTCGATAACAGGTCAACGATGGAAATCGACACTTCACCTCGGGCGTAGCCGCTGTGCTCGTAGAACTGCGCGTACATTGCCTGGCGTGCCGCTTCGATCAGCATCAGGCCGGGAACGTGCTCATGGTGTTTGCGGTAGAAGAAGTAGTTGGCGGTGTCGTTGAACAGGGTGAAGTAGAGCAGGCCCTGTTGCGGGCAACCGTCGATCTGCTTCAGGATTTCGTGTACGCATCGGCGCTGGCCGAGATCGAGCAAAGGGGGCTGGCCAGGCAGTTGGGCCAGTTTGGCCTCGGTGCTTTCCAGCACCCAGACACCACTGAGAATCAGGTGGTCGGTGGCTTTTTCGTAGTTGGTCAGCAGCTCCGGCAGACAATCCGACAGGCCTGCCTGTTCGAGCTCGTCGAGGTCGATGATCGTTGGCAGCGAACGCAGCACCAGGCGATCGCTGTCCAGTCGATAGGCCTGATTGATGATTTCCAGATCCGTCGGATCAAGGTTGGCCCGCTGCACAATGGCGGCAGGCAGCCAGGCTGGCAGCAAGTGGTGGGCGTCGTAAATCAGTACATCGTCATCATGGCCCTTGTGGACGATATCTTTGGCAACTTTCCTTTGCATGTCGATCATGATCATCCCTCTGTGTTGAACGTTGGTTGTGCTGCGGTTGCTATCCATGTCGTGAAATCGACCCACACCGATGTGAGCTGCTCGACGGCTGTCAGCAGCTTCACTGGATGTGCGCATGTGTTATCGAATGCCGGGAAGGGTTACTGCACCGTGATGTAGCACGCGCCCAGGGTGCGGTTGTCCAGCACCTGCGGCGGAGCCAGCCATTTGTAGTCGATGCCACCGCGCTTCAACAGGCGTCCGATCGCCACCGGTGAAACCGACACCAGGTGCGAGACGCCGCAGGTCCTGGCGTATTCCAGGGTGGCCATGAACAGTCCGACGGTGTTTTCGTCGGACATCACCTGTTCGTTTTTTCCGCCCTCGGCATCGAGGTCCAGAGAGGTGAAGCGCGACAGCTCCCAGATGTCGTCGCCGCACGGGGCAGGCGTGTCGCCGAGCAGCGAGGTGAACACCTCACTCAGCAGGTACGGTTGGGTGGTCGGCAGCAGGCGCGCGCAACCTTTGATGTTGCCGTCGTCCTCTTCAGCGACGATGTAATGGGTGCCACTGTGGTCGAACTGGTCGAACTCGAAATCGTCCGGTGTTGATAATTGCCAGCCGAGGCGTTCGACAAAGACCTGATAGCGATATTGAGCCAAGCGTTGACGCTTTACTGTCGTCAACTGGTCATAACGTCCTGACAAGTAATCCATCACAGATTCCGTTTAGTGATTGGTTAGGCGGCGATTAAAGTGCACACTGCGATCGCATACTACCTGTCACCCTTGACAGCTAGCGGAAACATTTGGAAATATGCTAGGCATGTTGGCAAGAGGCCGACAGCAATAACGGTGAGAAAGGAATCTCTATGTCGTACTGGCAGGCTGAACTGTTGGAAAACGCCATGTCTGCAACGGATGTCGAATTATTGTTCGACAATATCAAGACCGTTGCCAGGCAGTTGGAGTTTGATTATGTGGCCTATGGTTCACGCAGGCTTTTTCCTATCACCAAACCTTGCCTGTTTCTCGCCAATAACTACTCTCCCGCCTGGCAAGCTGCCTATTCCGCCAATCGTTACCTGGAAATCGACCCTTACGTCATGCGCGCAATGCGCAGTGTGAAACCGGTGCTGTGGGACGCCGAACTCAAGACTCAGGCGCCTGAGTTCTGGCAGGAGGCGCAGTCTCACGGACTCTCGGAGGGCTGGGGGCAAACGCTGCTCAACAGCGAAACTCAAGGGCTGGTGACATTTGCCCGGGGCGGCGAGACGATCACCGCGCTGGAACTCGAGACCAAACAGGCGGAGTTGTCCTGGCTGGCCCAGATTACCCATTTGGGCCTCACCCGATTACAAATGCGCGGGGCGGATTCTGTTCTGCCAGTGCCGATCGAGTTGTCGCAGCGAGAAAAGGAAATCCTCCAATGGACGGCTGACGGAAAGTCATCGGACGATGTTTCGGTGATCCTCGGCATCAGCAAAAGGACGGTGAACTTCCATATAAATCATTGCCTGAAGAAGCTTGGTTGCCAAAACAAGATTGCTGCTGCGGTTAAAGCTTCTTTGATGGGGCTGCTCTGGAAATAATTACAACAATAATTTATTGAATGACTGGCTGCCTGGTCAATAACCGGGGTGAATGTGAGCAAGTTCACATATTTAGCCGGTCAGTCATATTTCGCTTATAAGCCAATACCTTTTCGAACGTAATTAATTCATCAAGAAATTTCAGTTATACCGTCACAATCAATTCTGCTGACGGTAGTTGATCTGCGGTGCGACCAAACGCCACGGCGCAGGTTTTATGCCGGCTCGCCATGATGCGTGGCCTTGTTTCTGCATGGCACAAAGCGCATACAGAAAACCGTCACGTCCAACCGGCATCATCCGCTCGCATCGGGCTAAGGAACATCATCGTGAAAATAAACTGGGCCGAGAAACTGCGGCAAAACGTGCATCAACTGGCCGAGTCACTGGGCAACCTGTTCGTCGAGACCTTTCACTATCTGGCGCTGTTCGCCATTGGTGCGGTGACCGCGTGGGCCGCGGTGATGGAGTTCCTCGGCATGCTCGAGGAAGGCCACATCAAGATTGATGACATTCTGTTGTTGTTCATCTATCTCGAACTGGGGGCGATGGTCGGGATTTACTTCAAGACCAACCACATGCCGGTGCGCTTCCTGATCTACGTGGCGATTACCGCGCTGACGCGATTGCTGATCTCCAACGTCTCGCACCACAACCCGCCCGACATGGGCATCATCTACCTGTGCGGCGGGATTCTGCTGCTGGCGTTCTCGATCCTGGTGGTGCGTTACGCCTCGTCGCAATTTCCCTCGGTGAAGATCGAGAAACCGCAACGCAAGCTCGGCGCCGGTTCCGGTGAACACCCCGAGATCGAGAAGGGCGAGCTTTAAATCCCGGCAGCCTGACGGGACGGGCCGTTGATCCGTGGCGGCGGCGGGGTCAGCCCGTCGCCGTTGGTCATTGCTTCGAGGATCGCCATCGCGCTGTGCCCTTGTTCGATGGCAATGCCGAATTGAATGCTTTGCACCAGGCGTCTGAGGCGCTTGGGGTCATTGCGCTGTTCGGCGCTGATCATGCGTTTGGCCACGACCCGGCCGTTGTTGGACAGGGTCAGCATGATGCTGCCGTCCAGCCCCTGAATGCTCAGGTTGATCTGATAGTCCGGCGCGAAGGCATCGGTAATGATCTGAAAAGGGTTGTCCATGATGCGTCACCGCCTGATTGAACGTGCAGTTGTTGACCGGCCGTGATCAGGTTGGTTCGCCATACCGGACCATCGGCCATTCCGTGGCCATTTCGCCAAGTGCTTCTGATAAGTGCTGTAGCAGGCTGCGGTCTTTTGCTCTTCGGTGCGTTGACGCGGGTCATCAAGAGCCAGAAATCGCGGCCTGCGGCAGTGCTTGCAGGGATGTAGCAAGGGCTATGCCGGGAACGTTTTCGCACAATGGATACGGCAGAAAAAAGGCGAGCACCTGGCTCGCCTTTATCATTTGTGGCCCGTTTCAGGGCAGAACCGAGTAGATGATCGCCGACAGTGCAATCAGGCCGATCAGCACCACGAATACGTTGGACACCTGACCCGAGTACTGGCGCAAGGCCGGCACGCGGCGGATGGCGTACATCGGCATCAGGAACAACAGGCAGGCAATCACCGGTCCGCCGAGGTTTTCGATCATGCCCAGGATGCTCGGGTTGAAGGTCGCTACGGCCCAGCAACTGAGGATCATGAACAGTGCGGTCGCACGGTTCAGCCAGCTCGCCGACATCACCTTGCCACGGCCGCGCAGGCTCTTGACGATCATGCCTTGAAAACCTTCGCTCGCGCCGATGTAGTGGCCGAGGAAGGATTTGGTGATCGCCACCAGCGCAATCAGCGGTGCGGCGTAAGCGATGACCGGCGTCTGGAAATGGTTCGCCAGGTACGACAGGATCGAAATGTTCTGCGCCTTCGCTGCTGCCAGATCCGCCGGCGACAGCGCCAGCACGCAACTGAAGCAGAAGAACATCACCGTCACTACCATCATGCCGTGGGCGATGGCGAGGATGCCGCTGCTCTTGCGCTCGGCCTGGGCGCCATAGCGCTGCTTCTGGTCAACCGCGAACGCGGAGATGATCGGCGAATGGTTGAACGAGAACACCATCACCGGGATAGCCAGCCACAAGGTCTTGAGGAACACCGACAGCGGCATCGCCTCCTGAGCGCTGGCGAAGAACGCGCCGTTCCAGTTGGGGATCAGGCTCAGGCCGAGCAGCAAAAGGGCGACGACGAACGGATAGACCAGCACGCTCATGGCTTTGACGATCACGTTCTGGCCGCAACGCACGATGACCATCAGGCCGAGGATCAGCGCCAGCGACAGAATCGCCCGGGGTGGCGGGGCGATGTGCAACTGGTGTTCGAGGAAACTGCTCAGGGTGTTGGTCAGCGCGACGCTGTACACCAGCAGGATCGGGAAGATCGCGAAGAAATACAGGAGGGTGATCAGCTTGCCGGCACCGATGCCGAAGTGTTCTTCGACGACTTCGGTGATGTCGCCCGAATGCCCGGACAGCACGAAGCGGGTCAGGCCCCGGTGAGCGAAGAAGGTCATCGGGAACGCCAGCAGCGCCAGCATCAGCAACGGCCAGAAACCGCCGACACCGGCATTGATCGGCAGGAACAAGGTACCGGCGCCAATCGCAGTTCCGTAAAGGCCGAGCATCCAGGTAGTGTCAGATTTGCTCCAGCCCTTGTGGGCCGTTTCTGTGTTGCGAGTGAGATCTACAGCGGGATTTTCGGCAGCAGGTGTACGTACATCGGTCATCGTTTTTGCCTCGTTATTATTTTTGCTCGGGCTCACGGTTGGCAGGCCGCAAGTTGCGGCCTGCCGGGGCGGTCAGGGAATGCGCGTCAGCACTCCACCCAGCTCACGGCCAGGCCACCCCGTGAAGTCTCTTTGTATTTGTCGTGCATGTCGGCGCCGGTATCGCGCATGGTGCGGATCACCCGGTCGAGGGAAATGAAATGTTTGCCGTCGCCACGCAGGGCCATTTGCGTGGCGTTGATCGCTTTCACCGCGGCGATGGCATTGCGCTCGATGCACGGCACTTGCACGAGGCCGCCGACCGGGTCGCAGGTCAGGCCGAGGTTATGTTCCAGACCGATTTCGGCGGCGTTTTCCAGTTGCTCCGGGGTCGCGCCGAGCACTTCGGCCAGGCCCGCAGCCGCCATGGCGCAGGCTGAACCGACTTCGCCCTGGCAGCCGACTTCGGCGCCGGAGATCGAGGCATTTTTCTTACACAAAATGCCGACGGCGGCGGCGCCCATGAAGAACGCGACCACGTCATCGTCGGACGCGTCCGGATTGAATTTCATGTAGTAGTGCAGCACCGCCGGAATGATCCCGGCCGCACCGTTGGTCGGTGCCGTCACCATGCGCCCGCCAGCGGCGTTCTCTTCGTTGACGGCGAGGGCGAACAGGTTGACCCATTCCATTGCCGACAGCGTTGAACTGATCACATTCGGTTTGCCGATTTCCAACAGGCTGCGGTGCAGTTTCGCCGCCCGGCGCGGCACATTCAGACCGCCGGGCAGGATGCCTTCGTGGCGCAGGCCCTGTTCGACGCACTCGCGCATCACCGACCAGATGTGCAGCAGGCCCTTGCGGATTTCATCCTCGCTGCGCCAGGCCCGTTCGTTGGCCATCATCAGTTCCGAGACCCGCAGGCCGTGCTGCTTGCACAGGCTCAGCAGTTCGGCGGCACTGGAAAAGTCGTACGGCAGCACCACGTCACCGGCCGGCGCCACACCGGACTCGGCTTCCGCTGCTTCGATGATGAAACCGCCGCCGATCGAGTAGTACGTTTGTGTGAATAGCTCGGCGCTTTCGCCAAAGGCTGTCAGCGACATGGCGTTGGGGTGGTAGGGCAGGCTTTCATCCAGCAGCAGGAGATCGTGTTGCCAGTTGAAGGCAATTTCTCTCTGACCGGCGAGGGGCAGAAGACCGCTTTCGCACAGTTGCTGGATGCGTGGGTCGATGGTCGCCGGATCGATGCTGTCCGGCCACTCGCCCATCAGGCCCATGACCGTGGCACGGTCGGTGGCGTGGCCGACACCGGTGGCCGACAGCGAGCCGTACAAACGGATTTCCACCCGACGCACGTCGTTCAGCAACCGTTGGTCGATCAGCGCCTGGGCGAAGGTCGCGGCGGCGCGCATCGGGCCGACGGTGTGGGAACTGGACGGACCGATGCCGACCTTGAATAAATCGAAAACACTGATAGCCATGCTAAAGCCTTACAAGCAATGGAGTAGGAATCGCCGCCATTTTTTGTAGGACAAGCGCAATGTCGGCGATACTGCCTACCTCGGTCTTACGTGACCAACGAAACTTCCTAAGAAAGCCTTTAGCAGGACTAAACGATGAGTCGTCAATTGCATGCCCAGACCTACGTCTGGCTGCAGGTGTTTTCCTGTGCCGCGCGGCACCTGTCGTTCACCCGCTGCGCCGAAGAGCTGCACATCACCCCTGGAGCGGTCAGCCAGCAGATCCGTCAACTGGAAGAGCGCCTTGGGTTTCGCCTGTTTCACCGTCGTGCGCGGGGCGTGGAGTTGAGCGCCGAAGGACAGCGGCTGGCGATTACGGTCAATGAAGCCTACGGCAGCATCGATGCCGAATTGCGCCGACTGGATGCCGGGATGATCAGCGGGATTCTGCGCGTGCGCTCGATTCCGTCGTTCCTCAGCAAGTGGCTGACCCCGCGTCTGCCGCGCCTGCAACAACGTTTTCCGGACATCCAGTTGCGCCTGGTCGCCGAGGACAGCAGCGTACCGTTGCACGAGGGCGACTTTGATCTGGCGATTGACCTGAACGACGGAAGCTACCCGGGGCTGTTATCCACAGCCTTGCTCGATGAGCAGATTTTCCCGGTGTGTGCACCGAGTCTGCTGCGTGGACGCCCGCCGCTGCATGGGCCGGCGGATCTGGTGCATTTCCCGCTGCTGCACGACATCACCGCCTGGCGCGGCAGCTATGAATACGCGGAATGGGAGTTTTATCTGAACGCGATCGGCTTCGAAGGCGCCGACGTTCGGCGCGGCCACACCTTCAATCGCAATCACCTGACCATCGAAGCGGCGATCGCCGGCATGGGCGTGGCGATTGCCCGGCGTACGTTGCTCAACGATGAGCTGGAACGCGGCACCTTGATTGTGCCGTTCGGGCTGTCGGTGCCCAACCATAAACGTTACGTGTTGCTGTATGCGCCGGGGGCGTTGAGCCATCCGGGCGTGCGCGCAGTGCATGACTGGCTGGTGGAGGAGGCGGGGATTTTCCGCAGCTTGCACCCGTTGAACGACGGGCAATTGTGAGCAATTTTTGCAGGGTTGCGAGGCGACCCAACTCCCGACCTTACCAGCGACTTGCTCGGTTGTCCGGCTTTTTTTGCGTATGAATATTTATCTTTTTTCAGGGGTTGAAATGTTCGTCAGTCGGGCCGATTGTTGTAATCAAGGGGTCACGAAATCCTGTTCAAGGCCTCTTGCGAGCTAGCTGAAATAAGGGATGAACTATGCAAATCCAAGTCAATAGCGATAACCATATTCAAAGCAGTAAACGACTGGAGGAGTGGGTACGTACAACCATTGAGAGCACGCTCGACCGTTATGAAGAAGACCTGACCCGTGTCGAAGTCCACCTGAGCGACGAGAACGGTGACAAACCAGGTCCCCATGACTTGCGCTGCCAACTGGAAGCGCGGCCAAAAGGCCATCAACCGATTTCCGTCACCCATAAAGCCGATTCGCTGGAACAGGCGATCGATGGTGCAGCCGAAAAACTGGAACACGCGCTTGAGCACCTGTTTGGCAAACTGCGAGGAAAACCACGTGCCGCTGTGGTTCCATTCACCGGTAAGGCCAACGACAAGCTGTTGGCGGAAGAGTTTGACGAGAATGAACAGGCAGCGATCAACAGTTGATACGCTGATTTCATAAGCCACCCAATGAGAACGGGCCTGCGAATGCAGGCCCGTTTTTGTTTGTGGCGGTTTTTGCGCAGGGCATAAGAAAGCGGCCCCTCACCCCAGCCCTCTCCCTCCGGGAGAGGGGGCCGACCGAGGTGTCTGAAGAGGTACGTCGACCTGAAAGACCGAGTGATTATGGATTCGGCAAAACGGTTTCAGGTCGATGTATTTCTGAAGCATCCCGCAATCAGTCCCCCCTCTCTCTGGGAGAGGTCCGACCGAGGTGTCTGAAGAGGTACGTCGACCTGAAAAACCGAGTCGATTATGGATTCGGTAAAGCAGAATCAGGTCGGCGTAGCTCGCAAGCATCCCCCGGTCAGTCTCCTCTCCCTCTGGGAGAGGGTTAGGGTGAGGGCATTTTTCGATTCGCCGCAATTCCTATGATCTGCTCCAGCACATCGTCCATCTGCTGGATCACCTCGAGATTACTGAAACGCGCGACTTCAATGCCCTTTTGATTCAGATAGTGCGTCCGGCGTTGGTCATGAATCAGTTCCTGCGTTTCAAAGTGCTGACCGCCATCCAGTTCAATCGCCAACTTCAGCTCAGCACAGTAAAAATCCAGCACGTAAGGCGGACAGGGAAACTGCCGACGAAATTTCAGATTGGCGATCTGGCGGGAGCGAAGCTTTTGCCAGAGCAGGTGTTCGCAGTCGGTTTGGTTGACGCGTAACTGGCGGGCGAATTGGGCGAGGGTGGGGCGGGTTTGCATGCTTCACGATCCTTGTGAAGTTGGTTTGAAGTTTTACTGTAGACCATGACCCGCTGACCCGCTGACCCGCTGACCCGCTGACCCGCTGACCCTCACCCCAGCCCTCCCGGAGGGAGAGGGGGCCGACCGAGGTGTCTGGCGTTGTACATCGACCTGAAAGACCGAGTCGATTATGGATTCGGCAAAGCGGTTTCAGGTCGAGTCGATTATGGATTCGGCACAGCACGTTCAGTTCGGCGTACCTCGCAAGCATCCCCCAATCAGTCCCCTCTCCCTCAGGGAGAGGGCTAGGCGGGCGGCGTTCCGATGAGGGGCTTTTCAATCCTCAGAACGCCACAGAAGTCTGCACATAAACCGTCCGCGGCTCACCCACATATTTGCCCTTGTTGTTGTCATCGAACGAGCGGGTGAAGTACTGCGTGTTGAAGATGTTCTTCACGCCCACCGCCACATTCAGGTCCGATAATTGCGGACCGAAGTCGTAACCGGCGCGGCTGCTGAACAGCATGTAGCCCGGAATCTTGCCGGTGCTGCCGTCGGCGCTTTCTTTCGTGGTGTTGGCGTTGTCGGCGAACTGGTCGCTCTGCAAGCTGCTGTCGACATTGAGTTTCCATGGCCCCTCGGTGTAACCGACGCCAATCGTGCCTTTGTGTTTCGACGAGAACGGCACGCGATTGCCTTTGTTAGGCCCATCTTCACGGATGGTCGCGTCAACATAGGCGTAAGTGGCGTACACATCGAAACCGGCCAGCGCCGGGCTCAAGTCGTCCAGCGCGTAATTGACGCTGGTCTCGATGCCCTGATGGCGAGTCTCGCCACGGGCAATCACCGAATCGTTGGTCTGGTTGCTTTCGTACTGGTTGTCGAAGTTGATCAGGAACGCGCCGATTTCCGCGCGCAGTGCGCCGTTGTCGTAACGGGTGCCGAGTTCCCAGGTGCGGGCCTTTTCCGGTTTCACTTCGCCGCTGCTCACGCGGTTGGGCATCTGGCTGTATTGCACGCTGCCGAACGAGCCTTCGGTGTTGGCGTACAGATTCCAGCTGTCGCTCAGGTGATACAGCAGGTTCAGCGCTGGCAGCGCGGTGTTGTAATCGCCCTTGTATTTGACGTTGGTCAGGTTGTTGGTCTGCTGCGACTCGATCATCTCGTAGCGCACGCCCGGGGTGATGGTCCATTTGCCGATGTCGATACGGTCGTCGACGAAGAACGCATTGGCTTCGGTACCACCCCGGGTATCGCGGTCGTTGCGGCTGTTGGTGGTCGGGTATTGGTTGCTGCTGATCGGCGTGCGATAGCGCAACTCGTGGCCGGCCTCGTTGATGTAGCGGTAGCCGACACCGACTTCATGGCTGGTCGGGCCGAGATCGAAGCCCTGGGCGAACCGCGTTTCGAAACCGCGCACCCAATACTCGCGCGGCGATAGCGAGAGGAAGCTGCCCTGATCCAGATAGCCGCTGCGCAGGGTCTTGGTGAAGAAGGTGTTGGCGGCGAATTCGCGGCGATCTTCCTGATAGCGATAGCCGAAGTTGAACATTGTCCGCCGGCCCCAGAACTGGTCTTTCGGGCGCGTCGACTGGTACGGATCAGCGTCGTAATCGGCGACGTTGAGGCCGCCGGGCATGTCGGCCTTGCCTTCGTAATACTGGGCCATGGCATTGAAGCTGTTGGCCTCGTCGAGCTGGTATTTGCCCTTGAGAATCAGATCGTCGATCTCGGTGTCGCAGTGTTCACGCCAGTCGCCGCCACGGGTGCCGGAGTACAGCAGAGCGCCGCCCAGACCATTTTCGTTGGTGCCGCCGGCCAGCAGGTTGGCGCTGCTCTTGAAGCCGTCATGACTGGACGACGGACTGGTTTCGGTCTGGAAACCGCCCTTGACCGTCGGCTCGTCGGGAATGGCGCGGGTCACGAAGTTGACCACGCCGCCGACGTTTTGCGGGCCGTAACGCACCGCGCCGCCGCCACGCACCACGTCCACCGCATCCATGTTGCCCATGCTGATCGGCGCGAACGACAACTGTGGCTGGCCGTAAGGTGCGAAGGGCACGGGAATGCCGTCCATCAGCACTGTGGAGCGCGCCGCCAGCCGTGGGTTGAGGCCACGAATGCCGAAGTTCAGCGCCATGTCGTGGCTGCCGGTGCCGTTGTTTTCCGGGGCGTTAACCCCGGGAATGCGGTTGAGCACGTCTCGCGCCTGAGTCGCGCCCTGGCGTTCGAAGTCTTCGCGGCGGATGACGTCGCGGGCGCCCGGATGCTCGAAGACGTTGACCTGCGCCGCGTCACCGAGCCAGTCGCCAACGACTTTCGACGTGTCCAGCTCCAGAGCACCGTCGGCCACCGTTTGCAGGCTGAAGGCATTGTTGCCCTCGGCGCGGGCTTGCAGGCCGGTGCCTTCGAGCAATGCATCGAGACCTTGCGCGGCGGTGTAGCTGCCTTCCAGGCCACGGCTTTGCACGCCGCTGGTGATCTGCGAGCCGAAAGAAATCAGCACGCCGGCTTCACGACCAAACTGGTTGAGGGCATTTTCCAGCGACGCCGGAGCGATGTGGTAAGCCTTGGTTTCAGCGGCCAGGGCGGGCAGGGCGCTGAAGCTCAGGCTGGCGCCGAGAACGAGATGACGCAGGCTGCGGGCCAGTGGCGTGAGGCGGGTCGGGTGCATGAACGATGATCCTGAGAAGGTTGAATCAAGGGGGCTTTCCTTCTCTGTCACGCCAGATCTGAAAAACGGCTCATTTATTTTTCAAAAGCAAACGATCTTGTTTCAGACCCGCGCTTCGACGCTGACCCAATAGCGAGTAAAGCGCCGCACTTTTACCGGCAAACTGATTTGCAGCAGGTCAAGAATGCGTTCGCTGTCGTCCAGTGGATAAGTCCCGGAGATCAGCAGGTCGGCCACTTTTGCATCGCAATGCAGCTGGCCGCGACGGTAACGGCCGAGCTCTTCGAGGAAGTCGCTCAGGCGCATGTGCGCGGCGACCAGCATGCCCTCGGCCCAGGCGCCGCTGTTGGCGTCCAATGGCTTGGCTTCGCTGATCGACGTCGAGCTGAAACTCAGCTGACGGGCGATGGGCAGCAGCATCGGCGCGCGCCCATGGGCAGTCAGTTCGACCTGCCCTTCGAACAGCGCCACCTGCGTGCGATCGGCAAATTGCCGCACGTTGAGTCGGGCTGCCTGGGTTTTCAACACACCTTGTGCGGTGCGTACTTCGAACGCTTGTGCGGCCGTCAGGAGAATCTCGCCTTCCAGCAGACGGATCAGCCGTTGCGTGCTGTCCACGTCTGCCGCACTCGCGGTGTTGAGCTGCAACTGGCTGGCCGCGCCCAGCGCAACCTTACGCCGCTCACCCACCGGGCTGCGGTAATCGGCGAGCAGCGATGGCAGCGGATTGTGCTCGCGCATGCACCAGGTGAGCGCTGAACCGGCACCGAGAAGCAGCAGCAGTTTCAACGCCTGACGACGGCTGGCGGACTTCGGCCCGTTCAACGCCGCGTGAGCCAGCGGCGAAGACACACCACGCAAGCGCTGGTTGACCCCCTGAATGTGTTCCCACGCCCGACGGTGTTCACTGTGCGCGTCCAGCCATTGCTGCCAGGCCTGTTGCTGGCGGGGGGAGAGCGTGCCCTGCTGCATTTCCATCAGCCAGTGCACGGCCTGCTCGGCCACTTGCGCAGAAAAATCCGCGGCGCGGTTCATAGCGCGAAGTAGCAGCGCATTGCTGCCTTGTTCAGATGACGTTTGACCGTGGCCACCGAGATGCTCAATTCAGCGGCGATTTGCGGGTAGGTCAGGCCATCGACCTGCGCCAGCAAAAAGGCGCGCTTGACCAGACGTGGTAAGCCGTCGAGCAACTGGTCCAGCTCGATCAGGGTTTGCAGGATGATCGCCTTGTCTTCTTCCGACGGAGCGGTCATTTCCGGCATCTGCGCCAAGGTTTCAAGGTAAGCGCGTTCCAGGTCCTGGCGGCGGTAATGATTGAACAGTACGCGTTTGGCGAGGGTGGTGAGGAAGGCGCGTGGTTCGATGATCACCGCTGGTTCGCGCGTGGTCAGCACGCGGATAAAGGTGTCCTGGGCCAGATCCGCCGCGCTGTCCGGGCAGCCGAGTCTGCGCCGCAACCAGCCGGTGAGCCAGCGGTGGTGGTCGTGATAGAGCGATTCGACGGGATGGGCGGACGGCAACGGTATTACTCCGGGCGCATGTGGCATGCGTTAGAGAACAAGAACTGTTCGCATTGTATGGGTGTGCGAGGTCGTCCGGCAATCAGATGCTTTTGCGTATGAGAATATTTATCATTAATATTGTTCGCCTGTTGGTTCGGCTTGTCGGCCGGACGTTTTTCCGTTTCAGGGTCGAAACATGAAAGGCAAACTCGCCTCACTTCCCATGTCTTATCGTCTGGCCGTCACCTCACGGGTGCTGGCAGCGGTGTTTGGCGGCTATCTGGTCGCGGCGCTGGCCAGTGTCACCCTGACGATGTGGCTGCCGTTGAGCCGCGCCGAAGCGGTGGTGACCGGCATGACCATTTCCTTCCTGGTCTATCTGGTCGCAGTGCTCTGGTGTTTCGCCTGTCGCACGGCGTGGTCGGCGTGGGTCGGTTTGCTGGTGCCGAGCGTGATCCTGGCGACAGTTTCCGGTGCTGCGCGCGGCTTGGGCTACGCATGAAAGAGGGTTTTCGTCAGGCCATGGCCTGGCTGCACACCTGGACCGGCCTGGTGTTCGGCTGGCTGCTGTTCGCGATCTTCCTGACCGGTACGCTGGCCTATTTCAAGGATGAGATCAGCCACTGGATGCAGCCGGAAATCCCCGCGCACGCCATCGATTCAGCGGCCAGCCTGAGCCTGGCGCAAGGTTATCTGCAGCAGCACGCCCCTGATGCCTCGCGTTGGCTGATCGATCTGCCGAGTGCTCGTGATCCCGCGTTGTCCGTGCGTTGGCAAGACACGCCGGCCGAGGCCGGCAAACGTGGCCGCTTCACACAAAAGACTCTCGACGCGCAGACCGCTGCCGAAATACAACCGCGAGAAAGCCGGGGCGGCGAGTTTTTCTACCGCTTCCACTTCCAGTTGCAAATGCCCTATCCGTGGGGCCGCTGGCTGGCGACGATCGCCGCGATGGTGATGTTCGTCGCGCTGATCACCGGGATCATCACCCACAAGAAAATCTTCAAGGACTTCTTCACCTTTCGTCCGCGCAAAGGCCAGCGTTCATGGCTCGACGGGCATAACGCGGTCGGTGTGCTGGTGCTGCCGTTTCACCTGATGATCACCTATAGCAGCCTGGTGATTTTCATGGCGATGGTCATGCCGGCGAGCATTCTGGCGTCCTACGGCACTGATCGCGATGCGTTTTACCAGGAGATGTTTCCCGAGACGCCGACCCCCCAACGCGCCGGCCAAGCGAGCCTTCTGCCACCGCTGGCACCGTTATTGGCACGGGCGAGCGAGCAGTGGGCGGGCGGGCACACGGCACGGGTCAGCGTCATCAACCCCGGTGACGCCAATGCCTCGGTGCAGCTGTCGCGTGCCAGTTCCGACAAGATCGCCTATGAATACGGCAGCGACGTGACCTTCAACCCCTTCACCGGGCAGATGCTTGGCGCCACGCTCGACAAGCCGCTGCCGATGACGGTTGCCAGTGGTTTTTACGGCTTGCACATCGGCCATTTCGCCGGGCCGACCCTGCGTTGGTTGTACTTCATTTGTGGCCTGGCCGGCACCGCGATGATTGGCACCGGGTTGGTGATCTGGCTCGGCAAGCGTCAGCTCAAGCACGCCAGGAGCGGGGTGATGCCGTTTGAACTGCGGCTGGTGGAAGTGCTGAACATCGCCAGCATGGCCGGGCTGGTTGTGGCGGTGGCGGTGTTCTTCTGGAGCAATCGTCTGTTGCCGCTGAGCTTGAACGGGCGGGCAGATTGGGAAGTGAACGGGTTCTTCATCGCCTGGGGTTTGAGCGTGCTGCACGCTTTGCTGCGCCCGGGACGCAAGGCCTGGGTCGAGCAACTGACATTGGCGGCAGCGTTGTTCATTGCGCTGCCGTTGCTCAATGCGTTGAGCACCGCGCATCACCTCGGCGTCTCGCTGATGCAAGGTGACTGGGCACTGGCCGGATTCGATCTGAGCTGCTTCGTCGCGGGTCTGTTTCTGGCGTGGGCTGCGTGGAAAATGCAGCGCGCCAGCCACAGTGTGCGGGTGACAAAAGTACCTCGCACAACGGCCCGGCCAATCACCTTTGAGCAGGGGACGCACTGATGCTGCTGGCGCTGCTGCTGTGCTATGCCGGGTTCACCGCGTTGTGTCTGTCGATGCCACGACACCACGATGAACTGCTGGGCCACAAACCTTCGGCGCGGCGTGCACGTCATTTGAAGTTTTTCGGCTGGCTATTGCTCGGCGGTTCACTGTGGGCTGCGGTGGCTGCCAATGGCTGGGGCTTTGGCCTGATCGACTGGTTCGCGGTGTTGATGTGCAGTGCATTGGCGCTGGTGCTGCTGATGCCGTATCGACCGAAACTGGCTTTGGTGCTGGCGGCGCTCAGTCTGCTGGCCACGCCGATCGCCGCATGGGCGCAGGGCTGAGATGCTGATCGGTCATCCCCCGGAATCCCGTGACGACGAGCCACACGGGGCGCGTGCGCATTTCCTGCAGGTGTTCCTCTCGCAGCGGTCGCAGATGGAAGCGCTGGTGAACCGGCGCGTCGGTTGCCGGGCCACGGCGGCGGATCTGGTGCAGGACCTGTTCCTGCGTTTCTGGCGTCGACCACTGGTGCAGGTCGAAGAACTCAGCACTTACCTTTTGCGTTGCGCCGGCAACATTGCCATCGATCATTTGCGCAGCGAAGGCACGCGGGTACGAGTCAACGAGGGCTGGCAACCGGACGCGCCGGACAGCCACGGCAGCGAGCCGCAAGCCGCGCTTGAAGCGGGCAATGATTTGCGCCATGTCGAAGCGGCGTTACGCGCCTTGCCCGAGCGCACTCGGCAGATCTTTTTGCTCAATCGCATCCACGGCCGCAAGTACGCGGACATCGCCAAGGCCATGGGTCTGTCCCAAAGCGCCGTGGAAAAACATATGATGCGCGCCCTCGAGGCCTGCAAGGCCAGCCTGCGCGAACCCGCGCCACGTCTGCCAGGGAAAGCACCGTGAAGCCCACCGACCGCGTCGCCCCGACGCCCGCTCAGGAGCAGGCCGCGCTCGCCTGGCTGAGCTTGTTGCACGACCGCCCGAGCACCGGTGATCAACTGACGTTCAGCCACTGGTTGCGCGCCGATCCGGCCCACGCCGAGGCCTACGCGCAGGCACAGGTCGTGTGGGAATTGAGCGAAAGCCCGGCGCGCACCCTGGCCGATGAAGAGGCGTTTGCGTTGCAGGGTTACCTCAATGCGATGGATCGTCCGCGTCGTTCAGCGCGGGTGCGCTGGTCGGGGGCGCTGGCGCTGGCCGCGTGTCTGTTGCTGATGATCAGCCTCGGCACAGGGTGGCAGCCGCAGCGCTGGATCGATGATCTGGGCGCCGATTACGTCTCGGCACCGGGGGAGATCCGCACGGTGACGCTGGCCGATCAATCGCAAGTGACGCTTGACGCCGACAGCGCCATTGCCGTGGATTTCAGCCATGGCGAGCGGCGGGTGCAGTTGCGTCGCGGCGCCGGGTTTTTCAGTGTGACGCACACCGGCGAGCCGTTTGTGGTCGAGGCTGAAAAAGGTCAGGCGCGGGTCCTCGGCACGCAGTTTGAAGTGCGTCTGCAACCGTTGGGCGCGCAGGTCACGGTGTTGTCCGGGCGGGTGGGGGTGACGGCGGATCGCAATGCGCAACAGCAGATTCTGACCGCCGGCCAGCAAGTCGCTTACGGGCAGGGCGCTGCGGAAAAACTGCATACCGTGGACAGTGAGGCGCAACTGGCCTGGCGTCAGGGCTGGCTGACTTATTACAAGTCGTCGCTGGCTGAGGTGGTGGAGGATTTGCGGCGCTACTACCCGGGGCGGATTGTGTTGTTCAACGATGAGTTGGGCGCGCGCAAGGTCAGTGGGAGTTTTCCGAGCAAGGATCCGCAGGCTGTGTTGAGTTCTTTGCAAGGGGTGTTGGGGTTTGAGCAGCATCAGGTTCTGGGGCATCTGATCATCCTGCGCTGATGTTGCTGGCCGCTTCACGAGCAGGCTTGCTCCCACCTGTTGGAATGCATTCCCCTGTGGGAGCGAGCCTGCTCGCGAAGGCACCAGCCCCGACAACACAAATTTCGAAAAATATTTTCAAAATGGGGGTGAGGTAAACCACAGCCCCATCCGTGTAGTGACTGAAACTGCGAGTCATTCGCATCCGTTGCGGTTCTACACAGGTCATTGAGCAATGAAGTCCAGGGCAAAATCGGGTTCGGTCAAACAGTGGTTGGGCGTTTCGGCATTGAGTTTTTCGGCATTGGCGCTGTTGCCAATGAGCGTGGCGCTCGCCGCTGAAACCGTGAGCAACCCGGCGCAAAAGCAGTTCAGTTTTTCCCTGAGTGCCAAACCGCTGCCACAAGCCCTGAACGACTTCAGCCGCATCACCGGGCAAAGCGTGGTCTACACCGACGAAGCACCGTACGGCCTCAACGCCCCGGCCGTCAGCGGCCAGATGAGCGCCGAACAAGCGTTGCAGCGACTGCTCAGCGGCTCCGGCATGACCTGGCGCCGCACCGACAGCCACACCCTGGCGCTGGAACCGCAACCCACCGAAGGTGCGCTCAATCTCGGCGCCACCACCATCACCTCGATGCGCGACGAGTCGATGAGCTACCAGCCGCCGGAAACCAGTTCGGTGATGCGCTCCTCGGCCTCGCTGCAGGAAATCCCGCAGACCGTTAACGTGATCCCGGCCCAGGTCATCCGTGACCAAACCCCGCGCAATCTCGACGATGCGTTGGCCAACGTCAGCGGCATCACCCAGGGCAACACCTTGGGCAGCACTCAGGATTCGGTAATGACCCGCGGTTTCGGCGACAACCGCAACGGCTCGATCATGCGTGATGGCATGCCGATCGTGCAGGGCCGCGGCATGAACGCCACGGTCGATCGCGTCGAAGTGCTCAAGGGCCCGGCGTCATTGCTCTACGGAATCCAGGACCCGGGCGGCGTGGTCAACCTGGTCAGCAAGAAACCGGAACTGACTCAATACAACGCCCTGACCCTGCGCGGTTCGAGCTACGGCGACGGCAAGAATGGCAGCGGCGGCACCTTCGACAGCACCGGTGCGCTGGGTGACTCCGGATTAGCCTATCGGCTGGTGCTCGATCACGAAGACGAAGATTACTGGCGCAACTACGGCACCCACCGCGAGACACTGATCGCGCCGTCGCTGGCCTGGTTCGGCGAGCGCACCAAGCTGTCGTTCGGCTACGAGCATCGCGAGTTCCTCACGCCGTTCGACCGTGGCACGGTGATCGATCCACGCACCAACCACCCGCTGGACATCTCGCGCAACGAGCGTCTGGACGAGCCGTTCAACGACATGGAAGGCCGTTCCGACCTGTACCACTTCGAGGCCGATCACGAACTCAACGACGATTGGAAAGCCCACTTCGGCTACAGCTGGAATCGCGAAACCTACGACGCCAGCCAGGTGCGCGTGACCGCCATCGACACCAAAAAAGGCACGCTGACCCGCAGCATGGACGGCACGCAAGGGGCGATCAGCACTGACCGCTTCACCACCGCCAGCCTCGAAGGCAAGGTCAACGTGCTGGGCATGCAGCATGACCTGGTGTTCGGCGTCGACGACGAGTACCGCAAGATCTACCGCGCCGACCTGATCCGCCAGAAAAGCCTGAGCACCTTCAGCTACGTCAATCCGGTGTATGGCCGCGAAGTCGAAGGCACCACGGTCAGCCCGGCCGACAGCGCGCAGACCGATCTGCTGCGCAGCGATTCGGTGTTCATGCAGGACTCGATCCACCTCAACGACCAGTGGATTCTGGTCGCCGGCGGGCGCTTCCAGGAGTACGACCAGTACGCCGGCAAAGGCGTGCCGTTCAAGGCCAACACCGACAGCAACGGGCAGAAGTTCGTGCCGCGCGCCGGTCTGGTGTATCGCTACACCGACGAGTTGTCGTTCTACGGCAGCTACACCGAATCGTTCAAACCCAACTCGACCATCGCCCCGCTCAGCGGCAGCAGCACCGTGCTCGACGGCAGCATTGCGCCGGAAGAAGCCAAGTCGTGGGAGCTGGGCGCGCGGCTGGATATGCCGGGGCGCCTCACCGGCAATATCGCGCTGTTCGACATCAAGAAACGCAACGTGCTGGTGGCCAACTCAGAAGGTCCGACCACGATCTACAGCGCGGCGGGCGAGGTGCGTTCCCGGGGGCTGGAATTGGACCTGACCGGTCAACTGACCGACCGTTGGAGCATGATCGGCGCCTATGCCTACACCGATGCCGAGGTCACCGAAGACCCGGACTACAAAGGCAATCGCCTGCAGAACGTGGCGAAGAACAGCGGTTCGCTGTCAGCGGTGTATGACTTCGGCAGCGTGATCGGTGGCGATCAACTGCGGGTCGGCGCCGGGGCGCGGTACGTCGGTGAGCGAGCGGGCAACGCGGTGAATGATTTCGACCTGCCGAGCTACACCGTGGCCGACGCGTTTGCCACTTACGACACCAAGCTCGAAGGGCAGAAGGTCAAGTTTCAGCTCAACGTGAAGAACCTGTTCGACCGCACGTATTACACCTCGGCGGCGAGCCGCTTCTTTGTATCGATGGGTGACTCGCGGCAGATTTCGCTCTCCAGTACGCTGGAGTTCTGATCCAGGACCGCGTCATCGTTCTTCGCGAGCAAGCCCGCTCCCACAGGGTTCAGAGTGAATTCACATTGTGTGAACAACACCGTTCAATGGGGGAGCGGGCTTGCTCGCGAAGAGGCCATAACAGGCGATAAACGTCTCAGCTCTAGCGCAAAAACGCCTGCCGATACTCCCCCGGCGTCCCACCCAGCACCTGCCGAAACCGGTTGGTGAAATGACTCGCGCTGGCAAACCCGCATGCCAGCGCAATCTCCCCCAGCGGCAACGCCGTGCCGCGAAGCAATTCCCGCGCCCGGCTCAAACGGCGCGCCAGCACATACTGATGCGGCGGCAAACCGAAGCTGGTGCGGAACATCCGCGCAAAGTGGTATTCCGACAGCGCGCACAACCCGGCCAGTTGCCCGAGGCTGATCGGCTCGGCTAACTGACAGTCGATGAACTCAACCAGTTGCCGGCGCTGATGCGGCGCCAGCCCGCCCTTCAAACGCAAGCCCTGACGCGCGCCGACCTGGCTGAGCAGGGTATGGCTGATCAGTTCATGCGCGAGACTGCTGGTCAGCAAGCGCTCGGCCGGCTCGTCCCAATTCAACGTCAGTAACTGCCGAAAGCGCCGAGCCTGCGCCTGGTCTTCGAGAAAAGTCTGCTCGCGCAACTGCATTTCTCGCGGCTCGCGATCGAGCAAGGTGACGCACCCCAAGGCAAATTGCTCGGCACTGAAATACAGATGAGCGAGGCGAATGTCACCGTTGATCACCCAGCCGGATTGATGATCGGCCGGCAGGATGCACAACTTGTCCGGCCCGCCCTTGTGGCCGGGCTGGTCACGGCGAAAGGTGCCCGTGCCGCCGGCGATGTAGCAGGAGAGGGTGTGGTGACTTGGCGCTTCGTATTCCTGGGCATCGTGGTGATTGGTCCACAGGGCCGCAGACAAGCCGTCACCGAGCTCGGCGCTGTGCACAAGGCGTGCATTCGGCGAGCGGTTGAGGGCTTGAAAGACTTGCAGGGTATCGATTGCGGCCATGTTCGGTTCTCTCCAACGCCTTGCATCCTACTCCGTAGCCTTCGCGCTGCCAGCCTGCCGGGTGACAAAAGCGCAAGATTTTGCAAGCGAGCTCTACCGGAGGCGGCGGACACTGAAAGCCAACTGAGGAGTGTCCGCCATGAACCTTTCGCTGTATCTGCTGACCGTGCTGATCTGGGGCACCACCTGGATTGCCCTGAAATGGCAATTGGGCGTGGTGGCGATTCCGGTGTCGATCGTCTATCGCTTCGGCCTCGCCGCGCTGGTGCTGTTCGCGCTGTTGCTGCTCAGCCGCCGGTTGCAGCCGATGAATCGTCGCGGCCATCTGATTTGTGTGGCGCAGGGTTTGTGCCTGTTCTGCGTCAACTTCATGTGCTTCCTGACCGCCAGTCAGTGGATTCCCAGCGGTCTGGTGGCGGTGGTGTTTTCCACGGCGACGTTGTGGAACGCGCTCAATGCGCGGGTGTTCTTCGGTCAGCGCATTGCGCGCAATGTGCTGATGGGCGGCGCGCTCGGTCTGTTCGGTCTGGGCATGTTGTTCTGGCCGGAACTGGCGGGGCACCACGCCAGTCCGCAAACCTTGCTCGGCCTTGGTCTGGCGCTGTGCGGCACGCTGTGTTTCTCGGCGGGCAACATGCTCTCAAGCCTGCAGCAGAAGGCCGGCCTCAAGCCGCTGACCACCAATGCCTGGGGTATGGCCTACGGCGCGGCGATGTTGTCGGTGTGGTGCCTGGTCAAAGGCATTCCGTTCGACATGGACTGGTCACCGCGTTATGTCGGCGCACTGCTGTATCTGGTGATACCGGGGTCGGTGATCGGGTTTACCGCGTACCTGACGCTGGTCGGCCGTATGGGGCCGGAACGCGCAGCCTATTGCACGGTGCTGTTCCCGGTGGTGGCGCTGAACGTTTCGGCGTTTGCCGAAGGTTACCAATGGACGGCGCCAGCACTGGTCGGACTGGTGTTGGTGATGCTGGGTAATGTGCTGGTGTTTCGTAAACCGAAAGCGGTGGTATCCCCGGTGCTGGGAAAGTTGGCTTGAAGTCAATGGGCGCTGACGTTCAGCGCTCGACTTTTAATGTGATGTAAATCATCACGGGGAATATGAAGTCAACGATATGTCTCGCCCAGTCCTTGGCATTCCAGGATTGTGAGGTGTCCATGTCAAACCACTCCACACCCATGGTTTGCAGGCAGACGTAATAAATGAATATTGCCGCCAGTATGCCCATGATCGAGAATTTTTTGGCCTCGTGGAACATCTCGGCAGGTGCGTTGATATTGCGGAACAGTTGATAGGCGCCTATCAGACAAAGCACCGTATACGTGACTTCCATCGTGATGATGAACCAGTAGATCCGGTGGTGAATCATCGCTGATTCAATGGCGCGGTACCTTATGTTTTCATTGCCAATGGTCGTGTCCATGCTCAGGATATGAGCCACGTAAGTGTAATTTGAGTTGTAGTCAGTAAAGTTCTGGATCATCACCAGTATTCCGAAAAAGCTGATGTAAGCCATTAATATGGCTTTGCTGTAACGGATGATTTTATCAGTTGTCAGGATGTTCAATGTTTTAGCTCTCCATAGCGCTTATCGATAATTCGATGGCTAGGCGAGCTTATAATGCTGCTGTCTGATTCGGGTTGTTGTTCAATTTCAAGTTGTGTATGGCGATAACTGACGGGTAAGTGCGATTTTGCACTTGCCCGTACTTTTTTATCCGCGCCAGGTTTGTGGGTTCACGAGGTCTTGTGGGCGTTCGCCCAGTAAGGCGCTGCGCAGGTTGGCGAGGGCACGGTTGGCCATGGCTTCGCGGGTTTCGTTAGTGGCCGAGCCGATGTGCGGTAATGTCACTGCGTTTTTCAGTTGGAACAGTGGTGACTCGGCCAGCGGTTCTTTTTCGTAGACGTCCAGCCCGGCGCCGCGGATGCGATTGTTTTGCAGCGCTTCGACCAGCGCCGGTTCATCGACCACCGGGCCACGCGAGATGTTGACCAGGATCGCGCTTGGCTTCATCAGGGCCAGTTCGCGGTGGCTGATCAGGTGGCGGGTCTTGTCGCTGAGCGGCACCACCAGGCAGACGAAGTCGGCTTCGGCGAGCAATTGGTCGAGGCTGCGGAACTGGGCGCTGAGTTGTTGTTCCAGTTCGCTCTTGCGGCTGTTGCCGCTGTAGATGATCGGCATGTTGAAACCGAAGTGGCCACGGCGGGCGATGGCGGCACCGATGTTGCCCATGCCGACGATGCCCAGAGTCTTGCCGTGGACGTCACAGCCGAACAGCGGCGCGCCGACGCTGGCTTGCCACTGGCCGGACTTGGTCCAGGCATCGAGTTCGGCGACGCGGCGAGCACTGCTCATGATCAGGGCGAAGGCGAGGTCGGCGGTGCTTTCGGTGAGGACGTCGGGGGTGTTGGTGAGCATGATCCCGCGTTGGTTGAAGTAGTCGAGGTCGTAGTTGTCGTAGCCGACCGACACACTTGAGACCACTTCGAGTTGGGTGGCGGTTTCGAGTTGGGCTTTGCCGAGTTTGCGACCGACGCCGATCAGGCCGTGGGCGTGGGGGAGGGCTTCGTTGAATTGGGCGTTGATGTCGCCGTTCTTTGGGTTGGGGACGATGACGTCGAATTCCTGTTGCAGGCGTTCGATCATTGGGGGGGTGATGCGGCTGAAGGCCAGGACTGTTTTTTTCATTGGGCTGGGGCTCGGGCTTCGGGGCTTTATTGCCAAGCAAGCTAACATTTCTTTGTGGGGTTTGGCTTGTCTTGGCGGCCTCTGGGCCGACCATGTTCTTGGGGTTTTGGGTGTGTATCCGTTGCTTCGGGGGTTGCGGCTGGCGGTTTCGCTTTTACAGCGAGTCACTTTTGCAGACGCCCAAAAGTAACCAAAACGCTGGGCCCCGGCGTACGGCCCTCGCTTAGGCTCGGGTTCCTTCGCTCCGGGATTCATCCGGGGGCATCGCCTACGGTTTGCTTCGCTGCACCTCCTCTCGATGCATTTGGCTTCGCCAAACGGTCGCTGCGCTCCCACCCCCGGATGAATCCCTCCACTCAGCCTGCCGATGGGGCCTGCCGATCAAGAGCTGCAGCCGAGCTTGCGCTCATCCTGTTGAGTGGGGCGGCTTTGCCGCATGCGGTACACACAAATCAGAACTGTAGGCCTTCGCCTGCTCGCGATGGCGGCCTACGAGCCGACCAATTTCCAACTGAATGCACCCAACTCAATTGTGGGAGCTGGCTTGCCAGCGAAGGCGGCCTGACAGCCGACCAATCTCTTGCAGGCTGCATGCTATCCCATTGTAGGAGTGAGCCTGCTCGCGATGGCGGCCTAGGAGCCGACCAATCCCCAACTGAACACACCCAACTCAATTGTGGGAGCTGGCTTGCCAGCGAAGGCGGCCTGACAGCCGACCAATCTCTTGCAGGCTGCATGCTATCCCATTGTAGGAGTGAGCCTGCTCGCGATGGCGGCCTAGGAGCCGACCAATCCCCAACTGACCACACCCATTCCAATTGTAGGAGTGAGCCTGCTCGCGATGGCGGCCTACGAGCCGACCAATCTCCAACTGAATGCACCCAACTCAATTGTGGGAGCTGGTTTGCCAGCGAAGGCGGCCTGACAGCCGACCAATCCCCAACTGACCACACCCATTCCAATTGTAGGAGTGAGCCTGCTCGCGATGGCGGCCTACGAGCCGACCAATCCCCGCCTGAACACACCCAATCCAACTGTGGGAGCGGGCTTGCTCGCGAAGGCGGTGTGTCATTCAACACAGGTATTTGCTGATCCACCGCTCCCACAGGGTTCAACTGTGTGTTGGGGATTGGCTGATTTCCACATTATCCAGCACCCGATTCACTGCCAGCTCCGCCAGCATGATGATCTGCTGGATTGCCAGGATTGTGTGCCGCTGTGGCGGATCGACATAGGCCGCAATATCGCTGGCCATGATGCTCGCCGAGGCCAGTGATTCGCAGGCATGAACCAGCAGGCTCTCGTTATCCATTTCAGGGACAACCTGAAACATCGTGCTGGGTTTGTGGAATTTGAGGGTGGTGGCGGACGGTTTGAGGTAGTGATCCAGCGCGCGCTCGGCGGCGTCGTGGAGTTTTTTCGAGTCGAGGGATTCGTAGGGGGAGATGCAGTCCGCTTCGGGCGGATTGGGTGAAGGCTTAATCATGGCAAAGATCCTTTTGACGAAATGGAACTGCCACTTTTCGTTTTCCAGGCGAAGGGGGTGGCAGCTGTACGCGGGCTGGAAAAACCGGCAAAGGATCAAACCCGGCAGACCCGAGGGTCTCCCACGTACAGCCGCCATAACTGAAACACCGACGCTGAAAAAGCGCGGCATTATGTCATGTGCATTGATCCTTCGGGTTTTCCAGACCCGGTCGCTGATGTGTCAGCGACCGAACCAGCCTATCCACCCCACTTCCGACCCACAACCGTCAAAACCTGTCGGAAAACTCCCGTCAAATCCCGCTTCTGTAGGAGCTGCCGTAGGCTGCGATTTTTGATTTTTAAACAGCCTGAGCAAAAGACCACAGCCTCGCCGCACTCCACAGCCCTTGCAGGGGCGCGGTCAGTGTTTAAGGTCAGTTGGCGACTCGCACCCCAGCCAGACTCCCACTCAACTCATACGCCGCCAGTTCCGCCTGATGCGCCGCCAATATCTCCGGCAGCGAGCCACGCAAGTACTCAACCCAGGTTTTGATTTTTGCATCCAGGTATTGCCGCGACGGGTAGATCGCGTACAGGTTGAGTTCCTGCGAGCGGTAGTTCGGCATCATCCGCACCAGCGTGCCGTTGCGCAGGCCTTCGATGGCGGCGTAGACCGGCAGTACGCCGACGCCCATGCCGCTGATGATCGCGGCTTTCATCGCGTCGGCGGAGTTCACCAGGAACGGCGAGCTGTTGATGGTGACCATTTCCTGGCCGTCCGGGCCGTTGAAGGCCCATTTCTCCAGGGGGATCACCGGGCTGACGAGGCGCAGGCAGGCGTGGTTCAGCAGGTCGCTGGGCTTTTGCGCGCAGCCGTTGGCTTTCACGTAGGCCGGTGAGGCGCAGACGATGCTGTAGGTGATGCCCAGGCGTTGCGAGACGAAGCCCGAGTCCGGCAGTTCGCTGGCCAGCACGATGGACACGTCGTAGCCCTCGTCGAGCAGGTCCGGCACGCGGTTGGCCATGGTCAGGTCGAAGGTCACGTCCGGGTGGGTCTTGCGGTAGCGGGCGATGGCGTCGATCACGAAGTGCTGGCCGATGCCGGTCATGGTGTGCACTTTCAGCTGGCCGGCGGGGCGGGCGTGGGCTTCGCTGGCCTCGGCTTCGGCTTCTTCGACATAGGCCAGGATCTGTTCGCAGCGCAGCAGGTAGCGCTTGCCGGCCTCGGTCAGGGCGATGCGCCGGGTCGTGCGATTGAGCAGGCGGGTTTGCAGGTGGGCTTCCAGGTTGGAGACCGCGCGCGAGACGTTGGCCGTGGTGGTGTCGAGTTGCACGGCGGCGGCGGTGAAGCTGCCGGCTTCGGCCACACAACTGAAGGCGCGCATGTTTTGCAATGTGTCCATGGGGTGCTCTCAAGGGAGATGGCAAATTGTGACACGAAGTTTCAGGGGCTGAGACCCCCGACCAAGGGATTATCTCGTTAACGGTAACAAAGATTCACAGGAATCCCAGCTTATCGCCGTTCAGGGCGCCCCATAGAATTGCGCCGTTGTGGGAGCGGGCTTGCTCGCGAAAGCGATTTCATCTTCAACGCGGCGTCTTCTGACAGAGCGCTTTCGCGAGCAAGCCCGCTCCCACAGGGCCTCGGTTCTTCCCCTTTTTCAGGAATTCGCAGCTGTGCCGCGTCTCATCAACAGAGCGCTTTTGCCGCTCAGTGTTCTGGCTTTCACCCTGGGTCTCAGCGGCTGCATCGGTACCGGAGGCATTGCCCCGCAGGGCAAGGCATTGGAGGCCAATACCCTGGCTACCGACGACGCCATTGCCCACGCCGCCAAAGACGCCAATTGGCCCACCGCGCAATGGTGGCAAGCCTACGGTGACCCGCAACTCAATCGCTGGATCGACCTCGCCGTAAAAGGCAACCCGAGCATGGCCATGGCCGCTGCGCGGGTGCGTCAGGCCAAAGCCATGGCCGGTGCTGCCGAAGCCGCCGAGTCGTTGCAGATCAATGGCGAGTCGACGCTCAAACGCCACAACTGGCCGACCGACCAGTTCTACGGCCCCGGTGAGTTGGCCAACACCACCACCTGGGACAACAACGCCGCGCTGGGTTTCAGCTATGCCCTCGACCTCTGGGGCCGCGAAAGCAATGCCAGCGAGCGGGCGGTGGATCTGGCGCACATGAGCGCCGCCGAGGCGCGGCTGGCGCAGCTGCAATTGCAGAACAACATTGTGCGTGCCTACATCGAGCTGTCGCTGCATTACGCCCAGCGCGACATCGTTGCAGCGACGCTCAAGCAGCAACAGCAGATTCTCGATCTGGCGCAGAAGCGTCTGGACGGCGGCATCGGTACGCATTTCGAAGTCAGCCAGGCAGAAACGCCGTTGCCGGAAACCCATCGGCAACTGGATGCGCTGGACGAAGAAATCGCCCTGAGCCGTAACCAGATCGCTGCCCTGGCGGGCAAAGGCCCGGGCGCGGGTGCGCAGTTGCAGCGGCCGACCCTGGCGCTGGGGGCTGCGTTGAAACTGCCGTCGGCATTGCCCGCCGAGTTGCTCGGTCAGCGGCCGGACGTGGTTGCCAGTCGCTGGCAGGTGGCGGCGCAGGCGCGCGGCATCGATGTCGCGCACGCCGGGTTTTATCCCAACGTCGATCTGGTTGGCAGCCTCGGCTACATGGCCACCGGCGGCGGAGCGCTGGAGTTTTTGACTGGCAAGAAGCTCAACTACAACGTTGGCCCGGCGATCTCCTTGCCGATCTTCGACGGTGGGCGTTTGCGCAGCGAGTTGGGTGAAGCGTCCGCCGGGTATGACATCGCTGTGGCGCATTACAACCAGACGCTGATCAATGCGCTGAAGAACATCTCCGACCAGTTGATTCGCCGCGAGTCGATGGACAAGCAGCAAGCCTTCGCCGCCGAGTCGGTGGCCACCGCGCAGAAGACCTACGACATCGCGATGATCGCTTATCAGCGTGGCCTCACCGATTACCTCAACGTGCTCAATGCGCAGACCTTGCTGTTCAAGCAGCAGCAGGTGCAACAGCAGGTTCAGGCCGCGCGCCTGAGTGCGCATGCCGAATTGGTGACCGCGTTGGGTGGCGGCCTCGGTGCCGGCAATGACGTGCCCACTGTCGAGCAAACCCAAGCCCCGAAAACCCCGGCTCTCCTGCGTTGAACACACAACCCCTGGCAATTGAATACCGGTGGCGAGGGGATTTATCCCCGATGGGCTGCGAAGCTGCCCCAAAACCATCAACCGCATTTTTTCAGGCTTACCGCATTCACCTGTTTTACGGCGGCTGCGCCGCCGGTCGGGGATAAATCGCCTCACCACAGAGTTTGTGTTCGCCACAGAAATTATTAAGTCCTCAATCATTGAGCAAGACCAAATGACTCCCTTGCCCGCACCTCTGCGCTGGCTCTACTCCCTGGAATGGCGCCGGGGCTTCTTTGACTGGGCGCGCAGCGATGGCGTGACCTGGGTTTATATCTTCAAGGTATTGCTCGCCGCGTTCCTCACGCTGTGGCTGGCGATGCGCCTGGAACTGCCGCAGCCGCGCACGGCGATGATCACCGTGTTCATCGTCATGCAGCCGCAGAGCGGTCATGTATTCGCCAAGAGTTTCTATCGCTTCCTCGGCACCCTGGCCGGGTCGGCAATGATGGTCACGCTGATCGCATTGTTCGCGCAGAACACCGAACTGTTCCTTGGCTCGCTGGCGATCTGGGTCGGCATCTGCTCGGCCGGTGCGGCGCGTTGCCGTAACTTTCGCGCCTACGGTTTTGTCCTCGCCGGCTACACCGCGGCGATGGTCGGGCTGCCGGCGCTGGCGCATCCTGACGGTGCGTTCATGGCCGCCGTGTGGCGGGTGCTGGAGATCTCGCTGGGGATTCTTTGTTCGACCGTGGTCAGCGCCGCGATCCTGCCGCAAACCGCCAGTGCGGCGATGCGCAACGCCCTGTATCAGCGCTTCGGTGTATTTGCCCTGTTTGTCACCGATGGCCTGCGCGGACGCAGCAAGACCGACGCCTTCGAGACCAACAACGTACGCTTCATCGCCGAAGCGGTGGGCCTGGAAGGGCTGCGCAGCGTGACCGTGTTCGAAGACCCGCACATGCGTCGGCGCAACGGTCGTCTCAGTCGCTTGAACAGCGAATTCATGGGCATCACCACCCGGTTCAACGCTTTGCATCAGTTGCTTGAACGCTTGCGCGGCAACGGCGAAGAACACGTGGTCGCTGCGATCCGGCCGGGGCTGCAGGACCTGGCCGAAGTGCTCGACGGCTTCAGCGGTCGCGCCCTGACCAGCCCGGATGCGGCGCGTCTGGCCACGGCGTTGGCCGCTTACAAGGAAGGCTTGCCGGCGCGGGTGCGCACCTTGCGCGCGACCTTCCAGGAGACCGGTCCGAGTGAAGCCGAGCAACTGGATTTTCACACCGCGTATGAACTGCTCTATCGCTTCGTCGATGACCTGCACAGTTATGCCCAGACTCACGCGTCGCTGGCCGATCACAGTCACGAACGCGAGCGCTGGGACGAGCCGTTCACCCCGCAAACCAACTGGTGGGCCGCTGCGGCTTCGGGCATTCGCGCCTCGTTCATCCTGATTGTGCTCGGTAGTTACTGGGTTGCCACCGCATGGCCAAGTGGCGCGACGATGACCTTGATTGCCGCCGCCACCGTGGGCCTTTCGGCGGCCACGCCGAACCCGAAACGCATGGCGTTCCAGATGGCCTGCGGTACCTTCCTCGGCGCACTGATCGGCTTCGTCGAAATGTTTTTCATCTTCCCGTGGATCGACGGTTTCCCGCTGCTGTGCGTGATGCTCGCGCCGGTGATCGTGCTCGGCTCGTTCCTCGCTTCGCGGCCGCAATACGCCGGGGTCGGCCTGGGGCTGCTGATTTTCTTCAGCACAGGTTCCGTGCCGGATAACCTGACCATCTACAACCCCTACACCTTCATCAACGACTACATCGCCATGGTCATGGGCATGCTGGTCTGCGCGGCGGCGGGGGCAATCATTCTGCCGCCGAACAGCCGCTGGTTGTGGAAGCGTCTGGAGCAGGATCTGCGCGGCCAGGTGGTGTACGCGATCAGCGGCAAACTGAAAGGCCTGGCCTCGAGTTTCGAGAGCCGCACCCGCGACCTGCTGCATCAGGCTTATGGCCTCGCCGCCGGTCAGCCGACCGTGCAAAAGAACCTGTTGCGCTGGATGTTCGTGGTGCTCGAAGTCGGCCACGCAATCATCGAGTTGCGCAAGGAACAGGCGATTCTCCCGGTGCACCCGGCGTATGCCGAATCACAGCCGTGGCGTCAGGCGATCCGCGTGATGGGCCGGGCGCTGGTGCGGCTGTTCCTGCAACCGAACACCAGCAATCTCGAGCGCGCACTGGTCGCCGTCGATCACGCAATCAGTCGTGTCGCGGCCACCGACGAGCCGTTCGCGCCGCACTTCGATACCTCGGCCCTGCGCCGGGTGAAGAGCTACCTGCACTTCATCCGCACCTCACTGCTTGACCCGCAATCACCGCTCGCTGCCTACGCAATCGCCAAGCCCGAAGGACTTGCCCATGCCTCGTGAAATCGCTTTCCACGGCGTGTACATGCCGACCATGACCCTGATGTTTTTCGTCGCCGCGGCACTGGCCTGGGCGGTGGATCGGTTCTTGTCCGGGTTTGATCTGTACCGCTTCTTCTGGCACCCGGCGCTGCTGCGCCTGAGCCTGTTTACCTGTCTGTTCGGCGCGATGGCGCTGACTGTTTACCGTTGACTCTCTATCTCTGAAGAAGGCCCTGATGAAAAAGTTTTTCAGCCTGCTCGCGACCCTGCTGGTGCTGGCCCTGGCGCTGTGGATCGGCCGCACGTTGTGGGAGCACTACATGAACACCCCATGGACTCGCGATGGCCGCGTGCGCGCCGATATCATCAACGTCGCCGCCGACGTCACCGGCGAAGTCATCGACGTGCCGGTGCGCGACAACCAGTTGGTGAAGAAGGGCGATCTGCTGATGCTGATCGACCCGGAGCACTACCGCATCGCCGTCAAACAGGCGCAGTCGCTGGTCGCTTCGCGCAAGTCGACCTGGGAGATGCGCAAGGTCAACGCGCACCGCCGCGCCGATCTGGACAACCTGGTGATCTCCAAGGAAAACCGCGACGACGCCAGCAACATCGCCGATGCCGCGCTGGCCGATTACCAACACGCGCAAGCGCAACTGGAAGCCGCCGAACTCAACCTCAAACGCACCGAAGTGCGCGCGGCGGTCGATGGCTACGTGACCAACCTCAACGTGCATCGCGGCGACTACGCGCGCATCGGTGAAGCGAAAATGGCCGTGGTCGACATGAATTCGTTCTGGGTTTATGGCTTCTTCGAAGAGACCAAGCTGCCGCACGTGCGCGTGGGCGACAAGGCCGACATGCAGTTGATGAGCGGCGAAGTGTTGAAGGGCCACGTGGAGAGCATTTCGCGCGGCATCTACGACCGCGACAACCCGGAAAGCCGCGAGCTGATCGCCGACGTGAACCCGACGTTCAACTGGGTTCGCCTGGCGCAGCGGGTGCCGGTGCGCATTCACATCGATGAAGTGCCGCAGGGTGTGTTGTTGGCGGCGGGAATTACCTGCACCGTGGTGGTGAAGCAGGACGTTGTGGATAACTGACCGACCGCGTCGCTGCCATTCGCGAGCAGGCTCACTCCTACAGGAGATCTCTGCCACACCGAAGATCCCCTGTAGGAGTGAGCCTGCTCGCGATAAGGACGACTCGGTATTTCAGGCGAATATCGAGTAATCACTCAGCGCAAAACGTCTCCTGCAAATGCCGCCATAGCACCCGCCCGGACGGGTCTTTTTCAAACACCACCGTCGAGCGCCGATCCGTATGCAACCCGCTCGCATCCGTCTGCTGTTCGCGATAACTCAGCGTCGCGCCGTGCGCATGCAGCGCAATCCCGCGCAGCTCACTGAGCTCGATCCTGAAGCCTTTTTTTTTCCCGCCCGCCGCGTGAAACAGCGCACGTAAGGCTTCGACATCCAGCGCCCGGCCCAGCGGCGTGACCATGGAAAAGTCCGCCGAGAACCGGCTTAGCAGTCGCTCCAGTTCGGCCGAATCCTGCTCCACGGCAAACCAGCGTTCGATGACCAGGTGGGCCTGGATCGCTTCATCAAAATATTCGTTGTAGTCAGTCATGTGGATTTTTCCTGAAGGGGAGGTGTGCTCAGCAGGGCGAGCACTTTGGAGGTATCGAAACGCAGCACGGCGACCATTGGCAGCAATGTGAGCAAGGCAGCCGCGAGAAAGCAGCATTTAAATCCGTTACCGCCCAGTGCGCCCAACAGCGAACTGAGCAACGCCGCGCCGAGGCAGAAACCGAGCTGGCGATTGATGTTCCACAGCGCACTGGAGTGGCCCATTTTTTCCGGCGTCATACCGACAAACGCCAGGGTCTGCGCGGTGACGCTGCACAGGCTGCCGCCCAGCCCCATCAGGGCGTAGGCGATGATCAGCGGCGCGGCGGCGGGGTGTTCGATGCGCATCAGCAGGACAATGCCCAGGCATTGCACAAGCATGCCGACGATCAGCAACGGCTTGGGCCCGATGCGGTTGAAACTGCGTTTGCCGAGCATGATCGCCACACCCGATGCGGCGGCCCAGGCCAGCATCAGCGCACCGGTCTGCGCCGCGCCGACCCCGAGCTCGTGCAGGTACAGCACGGCAATCATGTTGGTGCCGGTAAAGACCCCGGGCACGAACAGGTAGATCAGCATCGCCAGACGCAACGACGGGCTCTTGAGCAGTTGCAGGTCGAGGACTGCGTCGGGTTTTCGCCAGCCATCGCGCAGGTACAGCCATAAGGTCAAGGCGCCGAGCAGCAGGACTCCGCCGGCGAGGTGACGGGTCGCGGAGGCGCTGGCGAGGCTCACGGCAATCAACAGCAGACTCAGGGCTGAGACCGCCAGCAGCAGGCCGCGTACGTCCAGAGTCGGGCGTTGCGTGGTGGGCTGATCCGCTTTCAGCCAGAGCAGGCCCAAGGCGAACGCCAACAGCGCCAATGGCAGGTTCAGGTAGAAAATCCAGCGCCACGACAAGGCCTCGACGATCAAGCCGCCCGCCGCCGGCGACAGGGCCGGCACCATCAGCGCGACCATCAACACCACGCCAGTAAGGTGCGCACGTTGCGCCACCGGGAATTGCCGATACGCCAGGGCCTGACCGATCGGCAGCAACAAACCGCCACCGAGCCCTTGCAGCAGGCGCCAGCCGATCAGGCTTTCGATCGAGCCGGCCTGGGCCACCAGCGCCGAGGCGATCCCGAACAGCAGCAGCGAACCGAGGATCAGCCGGCGCTCGCCCAGCCGTGCGGCCAGCCACACGCTCAGCGGAATAATCAGTGTCAGCCCGAGCATGTAGGCGTTGGTGATCCACGCCAGTTGCGTCACTGATGCCTGTAATTCCCGGGCGATGTCCGGGTAGGCAATGCTCGCGGCGAACATGTTCAGCAGGTCGAGGGCAAACCCGAACAGATACACCAGCGCGACTTTCGAGCGATAGACCATGGCAGCTTCCCTGTGATGAGACGTGCAGGGTAGGGGGCTTCAGGCGTTAGGAAAACGCTGGTTTGCCTGCTAGTTTGTCAAAATTATTTTGACAAGGAGCGCTTGGGACATGGTCAGCCTGGACCGTTTTGACACCTTCAAAGCCGTGGTCGAGGCCGGCTCGTTGACCGCGGCCGCCGATACTCTGGGCCAGACCCGGGCGGTGGTGAGCTTCAATCTCAAGCGATTGGAAGAAGAACTGGGCGTTACCTTGCTCACGCGCAATACCCGGCAACTGGCCCTGACCGATGCCGGCGAGCGTTTTTATCGACGCTGTCTGCGCACCCTTGACGAAGCGCGACTGGCGATCGAGGACGCCCGCTCCGAGCATTCGCAACTCAAGGGCACGTTGCGCATCACCACCACCGTGGAGTTCGCCCTGGCTCAGGTGGTGCCGGCGCTGGAGGTGTTTCGTCAGCAACAGCCGCAATTGAACATTCACCTGTCGACGTCCTCGACCCATGCCGATCTGATCTCCGAACGTTTTGACCTGGCGATCCGCCTGGGGCGCATGCACGATTCCAATCTGCGTGCGGTGCAGTTGTCGACGTTCGAGGTGTTTGCCGTGGCCGCGCCTGCGTTGATCGAGCGTTTTGCGCCGGTTGCCACGCTGGCGACGCTGGAGTCGATGCCGACGCTCGGCCATGGCCGCGTCCCGGAAATGACCGTGACCGACCCGGTCGGCACCGAGCATGTCTACCAGCCAAAACCGGGGACCACCGCCATCGTCGCCGACAACTCGGCAACGCTCAGGGCGTTTGCGTTGACCGGCCAGGGCGTGGCGATTTTGCCGCAATGGCTGATTCAGGACGATCTGGAGGCGGGGCGGTTGGTGCGGTTGCTGGCCGGTTACCGCTTTGCTCAGCAGGGGGTGTATGCGTTGTATCCGGATACGCGGCATTTGCCGCTGAAGGTGCGGGCGTTCATTGATTTCATGAAAGGCTGGGGATGAGTGTTGGCTGGCCGGGCCTCTTCGCGAGCAAGCCCGCTCCCACATTTGGAATGCATTCCCCTGTTGGAGCAGGCTCGGCCCACATCTGGAATGCATTCCCCTGTGGGAGCGAGCCTGCTCGCGAAAGCGTCAACTCGGTCTCAAAGCTGGCCACGCAACCCGAACCGCTTCATCAACGTCGACTCCAGCAACCCCTTGGGCAACAACGTCGCCAGCAACGGCAACGCCCGGCTGCCATTACCAATGCGAACCAAGCGCGGCGGCGTGCTCTGCTGCACCGCTTTGAGCAATTCAGCAGCAAACTCACTGGCCGGCGTCGGCTTGTCCTGCGAAGCCTTGGCCCGCGCCCTGATCCCCTCACGCAACGGAAACCACGGTGACTGCTCGTTGATCAGTTGCTCGGCTTCGTGCCCGGCATTCTTGGCGAAACTCGATTGAATTGCCCCCGGTTGCACTTCCATCACGCGAATGCCGAACGGCGCCAGCTCCATGCGCAACGCGTCGCTCAAGGCATGCACCGCGGCTTTCGAGGCGCAATAGGCGCCAGCGAACGGAGTCACCAGCACGCCCGAAACACTGCCGATGTTCACCACCAGCCCCTTGGTCCGGCGCAGCACTGGAAATAGCGCGCGGGTGACGCCGACAATCGAGAACACGTTGGTTTCGAACTGACGCTGCATCGCAGGCACGCCGCCGTCGAGCAGCGGGCCCATGGCGCCGTAACCGGCGTTATTGATCAGCACGTCGAGGCCGCCGTGTTGCTGGTTGATGCGCTCAGCGAGTTGTTCCAGCGCCACGCTGTCATTGACGTCCAGCGCGATCGCGGTGAACCCTGCAGCGGCGAGGGCCGCGACATCATCAGGCTTGCGCGCACTGGCCCAGACCTCGTAACCGGCGGCTTTGAACGCATCCGCGAGGGCGCGGCCAATACCGCTGGAGCAACCGGTAATCAACGCTACGGGCATGGCGCATTCCTTGTGCAAAAAGTGGGGATGGGGGGATCAGTCGGAGAAACTGCCTTGCAAACGCTCGGCGCGAAATTCCAGGGTTTGCGGACGATAACCGGCACGCAGCGGTGGCATCGGCAGGCAGTCTTCCCAGTCGCCGCCAGCCTGCAACTCACCCGGGCCACGATAGCGTGGGGCGGTGTATTGGTTGTCGGCCAGATTGACCGTATCACCCGGTGCGTAGGCTGCGATGCGCCAGCGCAGTTCGGTCAGCGGCACGTCGTTGCCGTTTTTCATTTTCAGTTGCAGCGGCCGGTCCGCCGGGCACTGTTCAGGCGCATAGACAATGCGCATCTCCAGACGCGCCAGTTGCTTGAGCTCGCGGTTGTCCAGCCACACCACCCAGACCGCGACCAATCCCAGACCAACGGCGGCCGCGACGGACACCGGTACAGCCTTGGCCGGATAGCGCAGCAACAGGATCAGCCAGGTGATGACCAGCAAAACGCCGATGAACATGTCGCACAACCTCGCAGGGATAGAGGGGCATCCTACCTAAGCGTAGGTGAGGTTGGCGATGGGCAGGATTTCTGTGGTGAAGGTGAAGACGCCTTCGCGAGCAAGCCCGCTCCCACAGGGATGGGGGCTGATCACAAAATCGAGCCATGCCTCGGTCCACTGTGGGAGCGGGCTTGCTCGCGAAGAGGCCAGTACCGACACCGCAGATCCCGGATAAAAAAACCCCCGCCCAACCCACTGCGGATAGGGGACGCAGCGGGCTGGACGGGGGCTTCTTGCTCTGCAGATCGTTACTGCGCGATGGTTTTCACCGACACGCCGCGTTCGATCGGGGTGGAGCGGCCGTAGATATCTTCGAAACGCTCGATATCGTCTTCGCCCAGGTAGCTGCCCGATTGCACTTCGATGATTTCCAGCGGGATCTTGCCCGGGTTGCGCAAGCGGTGCACCGAGGCGATCGGGATGTAGGTCGACTGGTTTTCGCAGAGCAGGAACACGTTTTCATCGCAGGTCACTTCGGCAGTGCCGCTGACCACGATCCAGTGTTCGGCGCGGTGATGGTGCATCTGCAGCGACAGGCACGCGCCCGGTTTGACCGAGATGTGCTTGACCTGGAAACGCCCGCCCATGTCCACCGAGTCATAGGAGCCCCACGGACGGTAGACCTCGCAGTGGTTCTGGGTTTCGCTGCGACCCTGTTCGTTGAGCGTGTTGACCATCTGTTTGACGCCCTGAACCTTGTCCTTGTGGGCGATCATCATCGCGTCCTTGGTTTCGACCACGACGATGTTTTCCAGGCCGATCACCGACACCAGTTTGCCGTTGCCGTGGATCATGCAGTTCTTGCTGTCCTGAATCACCACGTCGCCTTTGCTGACGTTGCCGTTGGCGTCTTTCTCGTTGACTTCCCACAGCGATGACCAGCAACCGACATCGCTCCAGCCGGCGCTCAGCGGCACCACGCAGGCACGCTGGGTTTTTTCCATCACCGAGTAGTCGATGGAGTTGTCCGGGCAGCAGGCGAAGGTGGCTTCGTCCAGTGTGACGGTGTCGGCGTCCTGCTGGCTGCGCTCCAGAGTCAGCAGACAGGTGTCGTAGATGTCCGGATCATGCTTTTTCAGCTCTTCGAGGAAGCGGCTGGCGCGGAACAGGAACATGCCGCTGTTCCAGTAGTAGCCGCCGGATTCGACGTACTCGGTAGCACGTTTGACGTCGGGTTTTTCGACGAAGTGCGAAACGCGGCTGACGCCTTCCGGCAGCAGCGAATCAGCGGTGGACTTGATGTAGCCGTAACCGGTTTCCGGTTTGGTCGCCGGTACGCCGAACAGCACCATTTCGCCGTTTTCGGCGGCCACGGTGGCCAGGGCGAGGGCGCGTTGCAGGGCTTTCTGGTCTTCCAGCACGTGGTCGGCCGGCAGCACCAGCATCAGTTCGTCACGACCTTCGTTGACCAGCATCATCGCAGTCAGCGCCACCGCCGGCGCGGTGTTGCGGCCGAACGGCTCCATCAGGATGCGCTGGCATTCAAGGTTACGGTTGGCCAACTGCTCGTTGACGATGAAGCGGTGATCCTTGTTGCAGACCACGATCGGCGTGTCCATGCCTTCGAACACCAGGCGCTCCAGGGTCTGCTGGAACAGTGTGTGTTCACCGGTCAGGGCGAGGAATTGTTTAGGGAATTGCTTACGCGAAAGCGGCCAAAGACGTGAACCGCTACCACCTGACAAGATCACCGGAATCATATTGTTTACTCCATAAAATCGATTGGTTAGAGGCACGAACGCTGTGTCGTTTCACTCTTGTTTTTGTCTCGTATCCCGATGGCGCCGCGATCCCTTGTAGGAGTGAGCCTGCTCGCGATGAGTGAGAGTCAGTCGACATCAGTGTTGAATGTCAGACCGCAATCGCGAGCAGGCTCACTCCTACAGGGGGAGCCGCGTCAGTCAGGAAAAATGATTAGCGAGTCGACACCGGGCGTTTCACCCAGACTGGCGACAGGCTGCTGCCGGAACCGGTGACGTACAGCACTGCGGCCTCACCGCGCTCCAGGGCGACCGGTTTCACGTCGCCGACTTTCTTGTCGCCTTCGTACAGCGCGAGGCTGACTTTCACCGGGTTGATTTCACGTTCGCCACGGCCCTTGGCGGCCACGTTCGGCACCACGTCGGTCTTGCCGTCGGCGGTCTTCAGGGTCAGCGGCTTGTCGCTGAGGTTCTGTACCCGCACCAGGGATTTCTGCTTGTTCTTGAACGGCGGCTCTTCGATCAGTTGCGGCGCGCCGGAAGCGTTGTTGACCAGGGTGTAGTAGTGGTCACCGGCGAGTTTCACCGGCAAGGTCTGGCTGCCGATCCTGGCGCTGTAATCACCGCCCGGCATGAAGCTGAAGTCGCTGCTGGCCAGTGGCGCAACGTCGCTCAGATTAGTGCTGCCGACGGTGGCGCTGACTTCGGCGTTGCTGGCGTTGTAGACCCGCACGAAGGTCGAACCTTTCGGTGCGGTCGGGCCGTAGAGCGCAGCATCGCCACCGGCGAAAGCCTGGACCGACAGCACGCTGAGGCCAGCAACCAGTGCGAAGCTTTTAGCGAGACGACGAGGAGTAGTCGTGAAAGTCATGGTGTACCTCTCTTTCAGTTTTGCGCCCGATCGGGCGTCTCGGATTTAGTGTTGATTGCTACGTTTTGTTGGCGCGCGCCGGCTTGTTTAAGCTCTGCGACCCACTGCGGGTCGGCGTCGCCGATTTCGTTGTTCACAGGCAGATAACGTTCAGGAAACTCCCAGATCAGCACCTGTGGCGGGCTGTTCTTGAAGTCATCGCTTTTCAGGTAGCTGAGCATCGGCAGGATCGGGCCGTGGCCGTCTTCGGCGTAGTTCACGACGTCGCTGTGCAGCGCTTGTTTCAGCGCACCGACGAAGTTCCAGTTGGGGTTGGCGCTGTAGCTGGTGCCGATCAATGCGACCGGTACTTCGCTGTTGGCGAACAGTGCGTCGTCACCGGCAGGCTGCTCGGCGGCGGCCACGGTGTTGCGCTTTTGCAGCGGCTCTTGCGCCGGCATCAGGTTTTCGAACAGCGGATCGAGCGGCAGGAACAGACGCAGGTCGCCCTTGTGCGTGACCTTCTCCGCCGGCGTGGTGACGAAGCGCTGCGGCTCGCCACTGAGCGGGAATTTGTCGGCGATGGTTTTCGCCAGGGTGTTGGCTGCGATCTCGGCGCCTTCAGGCGTCCAGTGCGTGTCGGTGCGCAGGAACACTTGCTGACCGTTCTGCTTGGCCTGTTGCAGCGGGCCGAGCAGGTCCGGGGCGAGGATCTTGTCCGCCGCGACACGAGCATGGAAGTCCTGATAGAGATTGGCGTGGATGCTCGCCGGTTTCACTTCACCCAGGTGTTCCGGGTACAGGCGCACCTTGGCCGGAACGATTGCCATCACCAGTTTCACGCCTTTGGCCTTGAGGGTCTGGCGCACGCCTTCGACCAGCGCGTAGTTGCCTTGCAGGTTCAGCTCTTCGTTGACGATCGGGTTGAATTCCTCGTCGCTGTACAGCCACTGATCACGACCGAGCACCACGCCCGGACGACCTTCGTTGAACAGTTTGAAATCCAGCGCGGCCCAGAGATTGGTGCCCAGACGCTTGATCGGGAATTCATCGTCGTAGTGGGTTTCCACGGCTTTGGTCCAGCGGCCGTTGAGCACCGTCGCGTCGGCGTTGGTGCTGAAGCCGAAGAAGCTGCGCACCGACCACAGACCGAGCACCAGCAAGGTCACCAGAAACAGCGCGATATAGAAGATGCGTAATGAGCGGGTCATGTCAGATCCCTCAGAACTGGAAGTAAAGGAACGGCGAGAAGCTTTGCGCCGAGAGTTTGAGAATCGAGGCGATGAACAGCAGCAGGATCAGCCCGCGCATCACGTAGCGTGACCAGTCCGGGGTCCAGTAGGCCGGTTGCACCTGGGCTTCGACGCCGACGGTGTAGCCAGGCTCATGGATGCTTGCCGGGTTTTCGCCTGGAGCAGCTTTGATCATCCCCGGGGTCGCCGTGGCAGGGCCGTTGGCCTCGACATTGACTTCAGGTTTGCTCTTGGCCGGCGGCTGGTTGGTGTACAGATCTCGCAGACCGAAGAACGCCAACGTCATGTACGCAACGACAAGGGTCGCCACTTGCAGACCGGTGAGGCTGGCGCGATTGAGTTCCGACAGCGACCAGTCGCCGAAGCTGAACATTGCGCCGTACATGCGTCCGGCGACGTGCAGGTTCTCGGCGCGGAAGATCACCCAGCCCATCACCACCAGCAGGAAGGTCAGCGCCCAGCGGATCGGGTTGAGGCTGCGCGGCGAGGTGTTGATGCCGAGCATTTTTTCGATCGCCAGCCACATGCCGTGCCAGGCGCCCCAGACGATGTAGGTGATGTTCGCGCCGTGCCACAGACCACCCAGGAGCATG